>JBMFHI010000039.1:0-31719 GCA_049976905.1 Syntrophobacteraceae bacterium
ATCTACACAACCGGCATCGTCAGTAAATGGCAAGGCCGACTGATAGCGCTTTTCATGACCGGCCGCCAGCATGCCGGAGAGAACATGACCGATCTTTTGAAACGCAGGGCAACCGGACTTTCTCCTCCCATACAGATGTGTGATGCGGCAAGCCGCAATGTCTCCAAGCAATTCGAGACGATCCTGGCCAACTGTTTGACCCATGCCCGCAGGCAATTCGTCGAGTTGCTGGATCGCTTTCCGGACGACTGCGCCTATGTCATCGAACAACTGGGGAAGGTCTACCATTTTGATGACCTGGCCAAAGAGCAGGGGTTATCGGACCAGGCGAGGCTTGTCTATCATCAGGAGCATAGCGGGCCGGTCATGGCTGAACTCGAAAGTTGGTGCAAACAGCAGCTTGAAGAAAAAATCGTTGAGCCAAACTCGGGCCTTGGCAAAGCCATCACCTACATGCTCAAGCACTGGAAGAAATTAACCCGGTTCTTGCAGATTCCGGGGGCGCCACTGGACAATAACATCTGTGAACGGGCACTGAAGTATGCCATTATCAATCGGAAAAACGCGATGTTCTACAAAACGCAGCGCGGCGCCTATGTAGGGGACCTGTTCATGAGCCTGATCCACACCTGCCAGCTTGCCGGGACCAATCCCCTGGCCTATATCACCTGGCTGCTCAAAAATTCCCGGCATATCGAAAATTCCCCGCAAGACTACATGCCGTGGAATTATGCGCAAGGTTGATCCATAGTCGGCGGGATGCTCCCCAACGCCCGCCGGCTCGCCTATCTCATCTAATTCCGCTCGCCCGAATAGAACAGCAAATTTTTCATCCCATCGTTACGGAAGAGATATTTTTGCCGTCTGCGCACGCTACCCGCAAGGACACCCTGTAGAGAGCGCTGCTGCGCACTTTGCCAAGCAGCGCCGTCTTAGCCCTGGCTCTGGCCGAATGCACCGCTGCCTGCAACCCCGCCGGGCCGCTTCCAAGTATTACTACATCAAATTCGGTTTCCACCAAGATTTACCTCACATGCAATTGTCTCTGTCCAGTCCGGAATTTTCATTGTAATATCAGATGCACCCGAGGGCAATCGTAACTATTGACCTAATGGAGACCTATTACCGGCGCCTTCAGAGGGCGGGGAGTTTTTTTGTGCTGGAAACCTTTACGAGCAGGGCGATAATCACCGCGGCCCTTATTGCCGACAAAGAACGGCTGCTTGTGGCAAGGCGGCCGCCGGGGAAAAAATTTGGTCTCCTGTGGGAGTTTCCCGGCGGTAAGGTCGAACCGGGCGAAGGTTTGGAACAAGCCCTGATCCGGGAGATTAGAGAAGAAATGTGCCTGGATATACGCGTGGCGGGTTTGTTTAAAACCATCTCGGGGCGCGAGCCGGGCTTTGAATTCGATCTGCACGCCTATTGGTGTAAAATCTACGGCGGCACACTTTGTCTTCTCGAACACGTTGCCCTGAAGTGGGCAACACTGTCTGAGCTCAAAGGCATGGAATTGACAAGGGCTGATCGCCCTCTTATGCCCTTTCTCGAAGAACTCCGGGAGTTTCCATAATTGGTTGTTGCCGGGAACGTATCTTGCGAGTTATGGTTCAAATTCTCATTTTATAAAACCCCTGGAGAGAAAAGTCGGGATGTCCAAAGAAAAAAACGTGCTTTTTCGTCTACTTACATCTGTAAAACTTACTCTGGCTCTTTTTCTCCTCCTGGCTGCTGCTTCGGTGCTGGGGACTGTTTTGCCCCAGGGAAGCGATATCTTCTACAGCCCGTGGTTTAAAGGCTTGCTCCTGCTTCTGTGCGCAAATCTTGTCGCATGCACTCTGGACAGGCTGCCCAAAACTATCCGCCTCCTCAATAAGCCGGAGACGCACTTCGATGCGCGAAAACTTTTAAAATTTTCCTTAAACGGCGCTCTGGCAACGGTTCTGCCTATGGAAAAAACGCGGCAGGTTGTACAAACCACCGTGAACGAAGCTTTCGGCCCCTTATCCGCCGTTGAATCAAACGGCGCCTGGTGCGCCTACAGTGAAAGCGGGCGTTGGAGCAGGCTGATGGTGCACATTGCCCACCTGAGCGTACTCGTAGTGCTTGCCGGAGCTCTTGTTGGCTCGCTTCTGGGCTTTAAGGGCACCATGAATCTAAGCCAGGGCGACTCATCGAGCACCGTCATGCTCACCGACGGCCAAAGCGCTTTAAAGCTTCCCTTCCGCGTTCGCTGCGACAAGTTTCATCTTTCCTTCTACACTACGGGAGAGCCCAGAGAGTATAAAAGCGATCTGGAAGTCATCGTTAAGGGCAAGAAGGTTTTGAGCAAAGCGATCCTGGTTAACCACCCCCTCGTCTATCAGGGCGTTACCTTCTACCAGGCCCAATACGGCCGTACTCTAAAGCAGGCCGCAATCGAGCTCACCGATCCGGCCGCAAAAACAAAGATCGATATGGTTTTGCCCTTCCAGCAACCCGTAACGATTCCCGGTACCCATCATCTGCTGGTCGTAGTCGACTACCAGGATAACTTCATGGGGGTCGGCCGGGCGATCGAACTGGCCTACGGTAAAATCGACCAGCAAAAGGACTTTTCGGCCAGATGGATCCTGGTCGATCGCCCCTCCTTCCACGGCAACGTAATCGGAAAATACCAGGTGCGTGTAACAAAGGCCCAAACGACCTGGTTTACGGGGCTGGAAGTAAAAAAAGACCCGGGGGTCTGGCTTGTGTGGGGCGGTTTTATTTTGCTTACCCTCGCGATAGGCTTGACGTTCTATTCGAGTCATAAGAAACTGTGGGTCTGTATCGAACCCGATGAGAAGAAAAAGAAAACCATCGTCACCTTTGCGGGCAGGGCGAGCCGCAATCCGCAGGTTTTCGAGGAAAAATTCAAGCAACTGCGAACAACGCTGGAAACGCGTCTCAAAGAGCTTCCCCACCCGGAAGAAATTGAGGCGGATAAAAAAAATGAGGGGCTCCGATGACAAGTTCTCTTTTGCTCAGTCTGACTACTTTTCTGTACTTTTTTTGCACTCTTTTCTATCTTTCCGGAACCATTTTCCGCTATCCTCCCTTGCTAAAGACGGCAACCTTTACAGGAGTTATCGCCCTGCTGATTCAAACCGCGGGGATAGGGTTGCGCTGGCGGCAATCCTACCTCATGGGCTACGGCCATGTTCCGCTCGCCGATATGTACGAGTCGCTCGTTTTTGCTTCCTGGGCCATAATGATGATTTATCTCCTGTTTGAGTGGCGGACAAAGCAGCGCGCCCTTGGGGTTTTTCCTGCGCTCTTCTCTTTTCTGGCCATGGCCTACGCCTCCTTTTCCAAGGGTGTGGATTCTAAGATTCAGCCCCTTGTGCCCGCTCTGAAAAGCAACTGGCTCATTGCCCATGTTGTGACCTGTTTTCTCGGTTATTCGGCTTTTGCAGTCTCCTTTGGCCTGAGCGCTCTCTACCTTGCGAGAAAAAAATATGCCTCGGACCCTGATGGGCAAACCGGTTTGCTAGGCTTTTTGCCTAAATCTTCCCAGCTCGAATGGTTTAACTATCAAATGGTGCTCTTCGGGTTTTTGTGGCTCTCCGTGGGAATAATAACCGGGGCTGTCTGGGCCAATTCGGCCTGGGGCACCTATTGGAGCTGGGACCCTAAGGAAACCTGGTCTCTAATAACCTGGCTCATTTATGCCGCGGTCCTGCATGCCCGCAATCTCAAGGGCTGGAAAGGGGAAAGAGTGGCCTGGCTGTCAATGATCGGTTTTGGGTGTGTTCTATTTACCTATTTTGGGGTAAACTTCCTTTTGAGCGGCTTGCACAGTTATGCAAAACAATAAGTTTTGGAGGATCAATCATGTTAGACGGATTTGAATGGGTAGCCTTACTGGCGCTTGTGGTCATCGTGGCGGGGGGCAAGAAATTGCCTGAATTGGGCAGCGGTCTGGGTAAAGGCATCAGTGAGTTTAAAAAGGCGATGGGTGCCGCCGAGGTAAAAGAGCCGGAGGCCAAACCGGCGGCCGAAGCTAAAACCGCGGATGCAAAGCCTGAAGAATCCAAGTAAGCTCCTCGGGATTTGTGCTGTCTGGGGGTGATGCATGTTCGGATTTGAACACCTTCTCGTGATTATGGTCGTTATTCTACTGGTGGTGGGCCCTAATAAGCTGCCGGATGTGGCAAGGGCGCTTGGGCGCGGCTACGCTGAGTTTAAGCGGACCATGGACGAGCTCAAAAGCGCGATGTACGAAGATGAAACCGTTCGGGGTCTGAGGGAGGAGTTTCGCTCGGCCCAGCGGGCGGTAAACGTTAAAAGCCACCTTATGCGCAGTCTGGCCTCAGATGAGGGAGCCGCTATCAAATCGGCCATTTACGATGAGCCGAAAAAAGCGGTGGAAGCCGTGCTGGCTGAAGCGAAAGCAGGCCCGGAAGCCGAGAATAAAGAGCCGGTGGAAAAAGCTTAAAAACTTGTCGGCTCCATGGTTTGTATCGGTTCTATTGGCCTTATGAGGGTGCCTGTTTGCCTTTTCGGCCCCTCTGGCTCTACAGGTTTTTATCTGTGCTAAAAGGAAGGTAGATGTCGGACGAAGAAAACAAAATGCCGCTGTTTCAGCATCTCGAAGAGTTGCGAAGCAGGCTGCTAATCTGCGGCCTCGCCATAGGCGTGGGTTTCGTCCTGTCGTATTGTTTTAAAGAGCAGGTCTTCGATATATTCATAATGCCCTGGGTAAATGCATTGCCTAAAGGCCAGTCCGTAAAGCTCATCTATACGGTTCCCTATGAGGCCTTTCTAGCCGAGATGGAGGTGTCCTTCATCATGGGCACCATCCTCGCCTCGCCCGTTATTTTGTGGCACATATGGAAATTTGTGGCCCCGGGTCTCTATCAGAATGAGCGAAGGTATATACTCCCGGTCATACTCTGTTCCTGTTCGTTTTTCGTTGGCGGCGTTTTGTTCGGCTATTTCGTCGTTGTTCCGGTGGCATTTAAATTCTTTGCCTCGCCCTCATCTCCCTACATCACCCCGATGATGAGCATCGATAAGTATCTCTCCTTTGCCGAAAAGATGCTCTTGTGCTTTGGGCTTGTCTTCGAGCTTCCCGTTTTTGCCTTTTTTCTTGCCAAACTGGGTATTATCAGCTCCGACTTTTTGAGGCGAAAGCGAAAATGGGCGATCGTGCTCATCTTTGTTTTGGCCGCGGTGCTTACCCCTAGCCCCGATATTGTATCCCAGATTTTAATGGCCCTTCCCTTGCTCGTTCTCTATGAAGTGAGCGTGTGGGTTGTCTATTTCTTCGGTGGTGGAAAACCCGCTGAAGTTGCTGAAACAGGTGAATAGCCCATGTCTGAGAAAGTTGCTGATCACATAATTGTAATCGCCACGCGAAACAGGGGAAAGTCCGCGGAAATAAAAGAAATGTTTGCCGATTTTCCGGTTTTGGTAAAGGATTTAAACGATTTCGGCCCCATTCCGCAGCCGGTCGAAGACGGCAAGACCTTTGAAGAAAATGCCTACAAGAAGGCGAGCTTTACGGCTAAAGTTCTTGGCCTGCCCGCCCTGGCCGACGACTCCGGGCTTGTGGTGGATGCTCTGGAGGGGGCTCCGGGGGTCTATTCGGCCCGCTACGCCGGCCCTCATGCCTGCGATCGGGATAATAACGAAAAGCTTCTAAAGGCTCTGGAAGGTCAGACCAATCGAAAGGCCCGGTTTTGCTGCGTTTTGTCCCTGGCCGTTGCCTCGGGTCCAGCCCTTACCTATGAAGCTTTCTGCGAAGGGGAGATTCTCGATTCCCCCAGAGGCGCCAACGGTTTCGGCTACGACCCGCTTTTTTTCTATCCGCCCGAGGGCAAAACTTTTGCCGAGATGAGCCTGGGTGAAAAACTCCGTGTTTCTCACAGAGGTCTGGCTTTGGGAGAACTCAAAAGGGAGTTCGAAAAGGTGCTTAAATGG
Source organism: Syntrophobacteraceae bacterium (assembly GCA_049976905.1). Classification (GTDB taxonomy): domain Bacteria; phylum Desulfobacterota; class Syntrophobacteria; order Syntrophobacterales; family Syntrophobacteraceae; genus SbD1. Next base: position 5,944 of record JBMFHI010000039.1, read on the forward strand.
CTCGGCCAAAGACAGGTTGAGGAAAACATGCGCCGGGGAGCAAATGAAATCTGCATGGGCGGCCACGACGAGCATTGAAGTTGCGCCGGGATTAGTTTCCCGGGGGGTAGCGACCTCTTTCCATTCCGAGGTTGGCGGGTTGGCGCGCCTGGGAAGGTTGAAGGCCGTTTTTTGCCTCTCCGCCCGGGTAATTATTTAATCCGTTCCAGTTTTGGAAAAGAGTTTTTAAATGCTCGAAGCGTTGGTAGCCGAGTAATTTTCTTACTTCCAGCGAGTAGCTAAATTGGGTAGCCGCCAATAGAGAGCGACTGTCCTCGAGTTTTTTCATCCTCGCCATCGCGCTTGTTTCATCCAGGTGTTGCTGGTCGATTGCGGCTACCAGTTCGCCTCTTTCTTCCTCCACCCGCGTCTTTAACTCTGCCAGCTTGTTTCGGTTGTAATCGAAAAGACTATCGAGTCGCTCTTTCTCCAGTTCGTTTATTTGCAAAGGGACGGCGAAGTAGGGCAGCCGCCACCACCTTCCGGGAGGCACCTCTTTAGCCCTTCGGGCTGCCTCTCTGGCGGCGGTGTTGGCCAGTGTGCGGTTTATCCACTTGCCCGGCGGAGCCTGTTGGGCCGCGCACACGCTTGCAACCGCGGAGAGCATCAAAAACAGCACTATTGCAAGCGCGCTTTTACCCATTTTGCAATCCACCCCCGGAGGCTGGAACAACGTCAAGCTTTGCCCCCGGCCCTGGTGTATCCGGCCTTTGCAGGACCGGGCCGGAAATGTCCCTGTAGAAACTGGGCAGGGGATTTTCCTCAAGACTTTGAACCTCGGCCATGAACTTTTGGTCCTGGAGCATCTCACGGTAAACAACCGCTTTGGAAAAAACCCTGTCGCGATCTACGGTCATGGGGGTAAGAAACAAAAACAGAAGAGCCAGGGAAGCGAGCAGCACCAGAGCGGGCCTCAATGTCCAACCCCTGGGAGTCGCAGCTGTTTTGAGCGTTGGCTTTCTAAAAACCGGGGGAATGTCCGAGCACGAAAGGGCACCCAAGCGCGCAAGGCTTTCCTGTAGCCCCTCTTTTCGGGCGCGACAGGCGGGGCATGCGGATAAATGGCCGCGCAACATTCCCGGGAGGCCGCTTTCGTCGATTACGGCTTCTATTATCTGTTTTTCGTCAAGATGGCTTATCTCTTTCACCTTGCCATTCTCCCTGTAGAAAATCGCTCAAGGTCGTATCCTCTTTGAATTTGCGGATCGCGCGGTAAAGATGTGTTTTGACCGCGCTTTCGCTCTTGTTGAGCGTCTGGGCGATTTCCCTTAAATTGAGATCGTCGAGAAATCTCAGGAAAAACACCTCCTTTTCCATCCGCGAAAACCTTTTGGATAACTGCTTGACATGGGACCAAAACTCCTCGCGTATCATGGAGTCAAGCGCGTTCGGATCCCGATGGGGTTCGATTTCGAGCGCATCTGCGTCCTCCCTGGACTCGGTAATGCCTAAATAGGCCAGGAACTTGTTTTTCCGGTGAAAATCATGTACCCGGTTGATCGCTATTCTGTAGAGCCAGGGGCGGAATCTGTCCGAGTCTTTAAGCTGAGGCAGGTATCTGAACGCAGATAGAAAGATATCCTGAGTTAAATCCTCGGAATCGCTTTTGGACCGGGTGCGGAAAAATACCAGCCGAAAGATCTCGTCCTGGTGGAGGGCGATAAGCTTTTCGAAGGCATTCCGGTCGCCCTCTTTGGCCTGCTCCACAAGAATGGAAAGCTTTTTATCCCTGAGGGAACCATCCAGCTCAAAATCTTGGCTAAAATTCATCCTGAAGAGAACACACCCTGTCGCGTTTGTAATTTAACCCCCTCGCAGTCTGTGCATTATGAACTAATTGTTAGCGATATCAATACCCTTTATTCTCTATGAAAAAGTGTCTATCCAAAAAACGCGTCAAAGCCGCAGCACTCTCTTTATCTGAATAACGATTGAAAGCATGAAATAGTCTACAATGCGATGATTTTTAATCAAGATGGGTGTTGTTGCAAAGCGCTCCGAGCGGGGCCGTAAATCTGCCCGTCTATTGACCCGTCATGGCCTGTATGTTAAATGGCCAACGGAAGATATGCCGGATTGGAAGCGTTTATTTTTTGATGTAAATGAGCCTGTCGCCAACCAGGGGAAAATCCCGTGCACGAACTCTCTATCGCCCAGAGCCTTCTGGATATAATCGTCGAGGAGTCCAACAAACACGGTCTTGCGCGCATTAACAAAGTCAGGCTTCGGATTGGAGAGCTTTCGGCCGTTGTGCCGGAGTCTCTTCTGTTTTGCTTTGACCTGGTTAGCCGCGATACGGTGGCAGCCGGAGCGGTTATTGAAATGGAGAGGATTGCCGTTACGGCCCGTTGCGACAAGTGTGATTTCTCTTTTGAGGTTAAGGACCGGGTATTTGAGTGTCCCAAATGCGGTGAACCTGTACTCGAAATGCTTGGCGGACGCGAACTTGACGTTATGAGCATAGAGGGAGAAACCGGAGAAGAAGATGGCTGAGATAAAGGTGCCTGTTGTTCGAAACATTTTGCAGGCAAATGAGCGGCTCGCAGCTGAAAACCGCAGCCGCTTCGATGAGGCGGGTATCTTTGTGGTAAACCTCATGAGTTCACCGGGAGCGGGCAAAACTTCGCTTCTGGAAAAAACCATAGAAGCCCTTGCCGGACGGATGGGTATCGCGGTAATCGAAGGCGACCTCCAGTCCTCCTACGATGCTGAGCGGATACAAAAAAAGGGCGTTCAGGCTGTTCAGATAAACACCGAAGGCGGCTGTCACCTCGACGGCAATATGGTTCAGATCGCTTTGGACTCCCTCGATCTGAGGGGAATCGACCTGCTGATAATCGAAAACGTGGGCAACCTGGTCTGCCCCGCTGAATTCAATCTTGGCGAGCATGAAAAGATAACGATCCTAAGCGTTGCCGAAGGCGACGATAAGCCGATAAAATACCCGCTCATGTTCCAGATTTGCTCGGCTCTGCTGGTCAATAAAATCGATCTGTTGCCCTATACGGACTGCGACATTGAAAAAATTCGCAAAGCGGCGCGACAGTTAAACCCCGCCGGCAAAGTCTTTGAAATCTCGTGCAGGACCGGCGAAGGCTTTGGACCCTGGCTGAGCTGGATTGAAAACAAAGTCGCAGAGCACGGGAAAAACCGGGCGCAAGCCTGCGCATCTGCTCGCATGGACAAGCACTGACGGTGAAATTTACAGCCCAAAAGTCACCCTCCGGACGCCGGGTCCGGGTGAAAGTGCGGGGAATAGTGCAGGGCGTAGGCTTTCGACCCTTTATTTACCAGTTGGCTCAAAGGTGCCGGCTAAACGGGTGGGTCCGCAACCAACCCGATGGGGTGGAAATCGAAGTGGCCGGTCCCACCGGCGCGGTGGAAGCCTTTATCTCTTCGATTCCCATGGAATCTCCGCCTCTGGCCAGGATTACGGGCGTTGAAACGCTCGATCTTGCCTTCCGTGAGCTCGAAGGGTTTACGATTGCCAAAAGCAGGCCGGCTCTGTCGCGCTCGACTCTTATTGCCCCCGATGCGTGCACCTGCGGCGATTGCCTGCGGGAACTCTTCGATCCGCAAAACCGCAGGTTTCGCTACCCCTTTATCAACTGTACCAACTGCGGCCCTCGTTATACGATCATTAAGGACATTCCATACGATCGGGATAAGACTACGATGTCGCGCTTTACCATGTGCCCGGAATGTCTTTGCGAATATGAAAATCCCCTTGACCGGCGCTTTCATGCTCAGCCAAACGCGTGTCCACACTGCGGTCCGCAGGTGTGGCTCGAAGACGTCCGGGGGGAAGTCATCGGTTCCCGCGATGCCGCTGTGCGAAAGGCCGTGGAGTTACTGGCCTCGGGAGCCGTTGTGGCTATAAAGGGGCTTGGAGGCTTTCACCTTGCGGTTAACGCCTTTAATGAAGAGGCCGTAAGAAGGCTTCGGGGCCGCAAGATACGCGAGCAAAAGCCTTTTGCCGTCATGTTGGCCTCTGCCTGCGAGACCGCGCTTTTCTGTCACCTGAGCAAAGAGGAAGAAACGCTGCTCCAAAGTCCGGCAAGGCCCATCGTCTTGCTAAAAAAACGTGAAAACCCCGCCTCTATCCCGATTGCCCCAAGTGTTTCGCCTAAAAGCAAGCGGTTGGGCGTCTTTTTGCCCTATACGCCGCTTCACTTTCTTCTCTTTGAGGCTGCCCCTTGCCGGGCCCTCGTAATGACAAGCGGCAATCAAAGCGATGAGCCGATAGTGACCGATAATGAGGAAGCCCGGCTAAGGCTTTCCGAAATCGCCGACTACCTGCTCTTTCACGACCGCGATATCTACATTCGCTGCGACGATTCGCTCGCCTGCCTGAGGGGGGATCGTCCCCGTTTGCTTCGCAGGGCCAGGGGCTATACGCCCATGCCGGTTTTTTTAAACCGGGAGTATCCTCGGGTCCTGGGCGTTGGCGCCGAACTTAAAAACACGGTCTGTCTCACACGGGGAAACAGCGCTTTTTTAAGCCATCACACAGGAGATCTGGAAAATCTCGAAACGCTTCGCTCCTTCGAGCGTTCCATCCTCCACCTGGAACGTATCCTTGAAGTTCGCCCCGAACTGATCGTTTGCGATATGCACCCCGATTATCTAAATAGCCGCTGGGCGCTGGAACAGCGAGAGATTCCGGTACTGGCCGCGCAGCACCATCACGCTCACATATCCGCCGTAATGGCCGAACACGGGATAAGCGAACCGGTAATCGGCCTGGCGCTCGACGGGACGGGTTTTGGCGTCGATGGCACCCTATGGGGGGGTGAAATTCTGCGCGTCGACAGTGCCGGATTTGAAAGGCTTGGCCACTTCAAAAACGTTCCTCTGCCTGGAGGCGCAAAGGCGATAAAAGAGCCCTGGCGAATGGCGCTTGGCTACCTTTGGAGCATCGATGGGGAAAATGTTTCCGGTTCTTTTTTAGAGAGGTATTCGGACTTTCTGACCCGGTGGCCTGCGGGGGAGGCAAAAATTATCCTTCGGATGCTTTCGAGGCGCTTGAACTGTCCTCTTACCTCTTCTTGCGCAAGACTATTCGATGCGGCCGCGGCCCTTTGCGGAGTCTGCACGAGCGCAAGCTACGAAGGGCAGGCTGCAATCGAGTTGGAACAGGCCATGGAGCCCGATGAGGGATACTATTGCGGGCGCATCCTGACCTCGGACGCTGTCTGCCTGGCCTCTTCGCGGCCTGGCGCGCCAAATCCGGCCACACCGTCGGCTCCCTCCCTTGTGATGGACCAGTTTCCGATAATCGAGGGCCTGGTTGAAGACCTGAGGCGTAATATCCCAACGGGTATAATCGCTTCGCGCTTTCATAATTCGCTCGTGCGTATCCTGGGCGAGGCTGCGCGCGCGGCCTCGGACATTACGGGAATAAACCGTGTGGCGCTTAGCGGAGGAGTCTTTCAAAATCTCTATCTTTCCGATCGGCTGGAAGCAGATCTGGGGGCGATGGGCTTTGAGGTTTTCTCCCACGGGGAGGTCCCGCCCAATGATGCGTGCATATCTTTAGGCCAGGCCTGGATAGGGGCGCAAAAGCTTTTTGAAGCCCGCAGAAAAACCGTGCATGAAAAGGAGGAGCGTTTGCCGTGAAATACCTCGATGAGTACAGGGACCCCCAATTGGCCGGGGAACTTATCCAAAGGCTTCGCCGCAGGACCTTTTCCAAAGAGCAGATACGGCTCATGGAGATCTGCGGAACCCACACGGTGGCAATCTTCAGGTCTGGTCTAAAGGAGCTTCTGCCCCCGCAAATAAGGCTCATAAGCGGGCCGGGTTGTCCCGTTTGCGTTACGGCAAACGAGGATATAGACCGGGCCATCTGGCTTTCGAGCAGGCCAGGCGTTATCATTGCCACCTTCGGAGACCTTGCGCGGGTGCCGGGGTCGTCTTCCTCCCTGCATGTCGAGAGGAGCAAGGGCGCCGATGTGCGCATCGTCTATGCGACCCTGGACGCTCTTAAAATCGCTCGCGAAAACCCGGACCGGCAGGTCGTATTTATAGGTATCGGGTTTGAGACTACCGCGCCCACCGTGGCCGCCGCGGTCCAGGAGGCCGGAAGGCTTGGGGTGGACAATTTTTCCGTTTTTTCGGCCCATAAGCTCCTGCCCCCCGCTATGAGAACGCTGCTTGAGGCCCGGGATGTAAATATTGACGGCTTCATTTGTCCCGGCCATGTAAGTATTGTGATCGGAGCGCAAAGCTACGAGGAAGTGGTTGAAAAGTACCGGACTCCCTGCGTGGTTACGGGCTTTGAGCCAATCGACATACTGCAGGGAGTAAGCTCTCTTATCGATCAGGTGGAAAGCGGACGCGCCGAAGTGGAAAACCAGTATCGCCGCGCTGTAACCTGGCAGGGAAATGTTGCCGCGCAAAAACTCATAGACGAGATTTTCGAACCCCAGGATTGCACCTGGCGGGGCATGGGAGTTATCCCAAAAAGCGGGCTGCGTTTTCGAACGGGTTGGAAAAAGTTCGACGCGGCTGAACGCTTCGCCATGCCCGAGATAAAGGTATGTGAGCACCCGGGCTGCAAGTGCGGCGAAGTGCTTCGGGGGGTTCTTCAGCCCACCGAATGCGGGCTTTTCCGTAAGGTCTGCTCGCCCCAGGATCCCAAGGGCCCCTGTATGGTGTCTTCCGAGGGGACCTGCGGTGCTTTTTATAGATATCACAAATAGGTGTGGCCACGGGGGTTTCCCGAGGGGCACACAATAGAATCTTAGGATCCGTGTAAATTGTGGGGAGGGGGATTGAAGATGGGGCCGGGACTTATTCAGCTCGATCAGGGCAGCGGCGGGCGTGCCATGCACGAACTAATCGACTCGCTTTTCCTTAGCGCTTTCGAAAACCCGTTGATTTTGGAAAGAAACGACTCGGCTGTTTTTGAAATTCCAGGCGGGCGGCTGGCAATGACCACCGATTCCTACGTGATCGACCCCCTCTTTTTCCCCGGGGGCGATATTGGAAGCCTTGCCGTACACGGAACGGTAAACGATCTTGCAATGCGGGGAGCAAAGCCTCTCTATCTTACGGCCGGTTTCATCCTCGAAGAAGGTCTTTGTCTTAGCGATCTTGAAAGGGTTGTGGCCTCGATGGCCGGGGCCGCCCGGGAAGCCGGCGTCCAGGTGGTCGCGGGCGACACCAAGGTCGTGCCCAGGGGAAAGGCCGACAAGCTTTTTATAAACACCGCCGGGATCGGAATCGTGCCCGAGGGACGCGACATCGCCGGCGCAAACGCCAGACCCGGCGATCTGGTGCTCATAAACGGCACGATAGGCGACCACGGTATGGCTGTGCTGTGTAAACGCGAGGGGCTTGAGTTTGAAAATGAAATCCAAAGCGACTCGGCGGCCCTTAACGGTTTGATCGAGCTCATGCTTGAGGCTTACCCCGGAATTCACGTTTTGCGCGATCCCACAAGGGGCGGGGTGGCGACGACCTTAAATGAAATAGCCGAACAGTCCGGGGTGGGAATCAGGTTATTTGAAGAAAAGCTTCCGGTGCGAGCCGATGTGCTGGGTGCCTGCGAACTGCTCGGACTCGACCCGCTCTACGTGGCAAACGAAGGAAAAGTCCTCGTTATCGTTCCGGCCGAGGGCGCAGAGGCCGTTGTTTGCGCCATGAAGTCCCACCCTCTCGCAAAATCTTGCTCCATCATGGGCGAGGTTGTTTCAGACGACCCCGGAAGGGTCCTTCTAAGGACGGGTATAGGGGGCTGGCGCATCGTTGATATGCTGCGCGGAGAGCAGCTTCCACGCATCTGTTAAACGGAAACGACCCATGCTCATAAGAGGAAAATCCATATCGGGCGCAAAAGGCGCGAAATGCTTTGTGTGCGGCGACATCCTGGGCGAGGTCGCCCGCTCCATCGGAGTGTGTCCCGCCTGTATAAAGACTCGCCCGGAAAAGAGCCGGGAGTGCATTGAGCGGGTCCACGCTCAATCGAGGGGAATTTTTGGCCTTCCCACCCGTGCTCCCGCAAATCCCGAGGGGATCGAGTGCAAACTCTGCCTGCATCGCTGCAGGCCGGGCAAAAACCAGAAGGGCTTTTGCGGTGTAAGGCACGGGTCCAAACAGAGCATGCGAATCGACGGCAACGCGCGTGCGATGGTTTCCTACTACCGTGATCCTCTGCCCACCAACTGTGTCGCCGATTGGGTCTGCGCCGGCGGTACGGGGGATGGCTATCCCTGTTTTGCAAATGACTGCGGACCCGAAGTCGGTTTCTATAACCTCGCGGTATCCCTTGACGCCTGCAACTTGAACTGCCTCTACTGCCAGAACTGGTCTTTCCGCAAAGTGCATCTGGCCCCCAGGTGGACCTCCATCGAGACCCTTGTCCGCCAGGTCGACGACTCTACGAGCTGCCTATGCTTTTTTGGAGGAGACCCCGGTCCGCAGCTTCCCTATGCGGTCAAGCTTAGTTACCTGGCCAGAAAGAAAAATCCGGGAAGAATACTTCGTATATGCTGGGAAACAAACGGCGCTCTCCACCCTTCGGGGCTTCGAGCCATGATGAAGCTTGCCCTTAAGTCGGGAGGATGCGTAAAAATCGATCTCAAAGCCTTTGACCCCGCCATACACCGCGCTCTGTGCGGGTTTGACAATTCGAAAATTTTAGACAATTTCGCCAGGGCCGCCCAATGGGCCCGCGAGCGTGTGTCTCCACCCGCCCTTGTTGCAAGCACCACACTCATACCCGAATTTGTCGAAGAAGACGAAATTTACGCCCTGGCCTCGTTCATAGCCCGAATTAATCCCGACATCCCTTATGCACTGCTCGCCTTCGCCCCGCAATTTCTGATGGAAGATTGCCCCACGACCTCCACCGACCAGGCATACGCCTGTCTTAAGGCCGCAAAACGTGCCGGCCTCACTCGTGTTCGTCTGGGAAACGAAGACCTGCTCAGCTGAAGGGGAAAATCCGGGCTTGCATAGAGGGCGAAAACCGCGGTTTTTTGGGTAAAGAAGGGGTGCGAAAATGCTCTTCAACGTGCCGGTAATCCCGGATGAAAAATTCGTTGAAAACCTTAATCGAAACGTTGACTCCTTTTATGCCTGCCACTTCGGCCTCTACTGCGCCGATACAGAGGACTGCAGACACAGGCTCCAGTTTATTGAAACCGACCGGTGGATCGATTTTTTGGCCTCGGTTCGAATCGGCCGCAAATTTTTGCTCCTAAACAGTAGAGCCCACGCTAACCAGGCCTATCTGGACCAAAACCATCTGCGCAAGGTCGTTAAAATCCTGCGCTCGATGCTCAGGGCAAAGGTTATCGACGCCGTGGTTTTTGCGGATGCCTACTACCTTCAGGCCCTCTCCGATGCGGGAGCCGATGAGGCCTCTCAGCTCCAGGCCATTCCCAGCATAAACTGCATTCCCGATACATACGGGCGCATCCGCGCCCAGCTCGAATTTATCGCTTCCACCCGGTTCCAGCTTCCTGGAACACTGCTGCTCGACAGGTCTTTGAATCGTTGGCCCCAGGCCCTGAAGGAAGTCTCGAGCCTTTGCAGAAAAGCCCTCCCGGAGGTAAAAATCGAGCTTTTGGCCAATGAAGGGTGTCTGTTCAACTGTCCCTTCAAGCTTACCCACGATTGCCATATTTCCATGCTAAACAGCGGCCAGACTCTGGACACTTACCGGATAAACCGGGAACTTGGCTGCATGCGCGTCCTCCAAAAGGACCCTTCCCGGCTTTTTAAATCCCCCTTCATCCGCCCCGAAGATGTCGAGGCCTATGAACCCTATGCCGATGTTCTGAAACTGTGCGGTAGAACTTTGGGCCCGGCCTTCCTTACCAGGGTCGTTAACGCCTACCTGGAGCGAAAATATCGCGGCAATCTCCTCGATCTCATGGATGCCATGGAGGGAACGGCCCGTTGGCTCCATGTTTCCAATGAACTGCTGCCTGACGATCTACTAAGACACTTGCTCTCCTGTTCCCGGCAATGTCTGGACTGTTCTTACTGCAGGCAACTCATCGAGGCCTGTGCAAAAAAGAAATCCCTCCACGAGGTGCTAAATGAGCTCGGTTGATAATGCAACGCCGCATATGGCCAAAGACTACGATGGGGTAATTGGGGCGACCATTCCCTTCTATGACCTTATGCAGAGCGAAACAATGGATTTGATAAAAACGCTCAGGCCCGATGTTGCCTGCTGGCTCGATACCGGATGCGGCACGGGGCATCTAGTCGAAATGGCTCTGCCCCGGTTTCCCGACACCCTCTTTATTATGGCCGATCCTTCCCAGGCCATGCTTGCAGAGGCAAAAAAGCGTTTTGCAAACACCGCCTCGGAGCGCTTGAGATTTCTCCCACCCATTGGAAGCGCGGCTATAGCCGCCGATATTTTGCCTCTTGCCCCCCAGGTGATAACCGCAATCTTGTGCCACCATTACCTCGACGGCGCCGGACGGCAGAGGGCGGTGCGGTCATGCTGCGAGGTTTTGGCCCCGGGAGGGGTGTTCGTGCAGTTCGAAAACATCGATTTCGGAGAGTCTTCACTAAATCAAAAAGCATTGGAAAGATGGGCAAAATACCAGAAAGACCGGGGAAGGCCGCCTGCGCAGGTAGAGTCCCATGTCAAAAGATTTGGGACGGAGTATTTCCCGATTACAATCGCTGAGCATCTCGATTTGCTCAGTCGCGCCGGATTTGCAACCGCCGGCATGTTCTGGCTGACGCACATGCAGGCGGGATTCTACGCAGTCAAATAGCGATTTATCATGGCGCGCGCCGCGCCGCCGGCTATTCCCAAATGCCCCTGTTGGATCTTCTCAGGTCGACGTAGCCGATGCGGCCTCTGTCGGTAATAAAGGAGCTAAGAAGCCAGCTCACCAGACTGATTACCAGGGAGCCGAAAATGGCGGCAAAGAAGCCGTGAACATAAAAGCCCGAGACCACGCCCGAGACCATCAGAAGCAGCACCGCGTTGATTACAAAGGTAAAGAGCCCAAGGGTAAGGATATTTATGGGCAGGGTGATAAGGATCAGTATGGGCCTAAAGAGCGCATTCAATATTCCCAGGACCATTGCGGCGAAAAAAGCGGAAAAAAAGCTCCCCACATGAATTCCCACCCCGAGATAGGAGGTGAGGATAATCGCAATTGTTAGAAGAAGCCATCGTAGCAGAAGACCTTTCATTTTGGAGCCTCCTTTTTTTGTTACGCAGAGGCAAAGGGGATTGTCCTCGGCTCTGCGTGGTAGTTTATTTCAAAGCCATGGCCTTTTCCGGGCACATCTCCTGGCAGCAAAAACAACTGATGCACACTCCGGCGTCAACAACGGGAAGGGCATCAACCATGGTAAGGGCCGAGACCGGGCATTGCTCCACACAGGTTGCGCAACCCGTGCACAGTTCGGGGTCGGCCTGCGGGCGAAGCGCGGTGCGGCTTTCGATTAGCTGCTGCAAATGGGGGTTTTGGCTGTTGGCCTCGCCGCCAAGGGGCGGGAGCTTGAAGTTGGCGAGGGGTTTTAGCTCACCGATTATCTCGATGGAGCCAAGGTCGTAGTCGCCAAGGCCAACCTCCCGGGCTTTTTTAAGAAAGCCAAGGCGGCCAGGGTCGCAGCCCATAAGGGTTGCAACTACCGCGTCCATGGCAACGCCGGAGTTCGAGGCGATAACCAGGCCGATGTCTCTTAGTTCGCTGGAGGCCGGCCCGTTTCCCTCCATTCCTACCACCGCGTCCATGATGAAAAGATCGGGGACCCTCAGCCGGTAGACTTCCACGATCAGTTGGTGAAAACGCTCGGGGCTGCCCGCGGCCTTGTGCAGCATGGCCTTTTGAGCTCCCGGCAAATAGCCGTAGGAGTTTTTAATCGCCCCTGTCATGACTGTTAGGCCGTGGGTCTTGAATTTGGGAAGACTTATTACCACATCGGCTTCCATAACAGCCCGGGAAACGCTTACCGCCGGCATAAAGGCCGGGTCGAAATCGATTTTTACCGAATCGAGCCCTATGTTTTCATACCGGCCGCAAGAGGCTTCCATAAGGCCCGTGGTCTCAAAGCTTTCCTCGTTTGCCCCGTAGCTAAACATCCCGGGATTATCTCCCACGATAATAGAGGCGGGAGAAAAGCTTTGGACCTTTTCGACCACCGCGCGAAGCAGCGCCGGATGCGTAACTATGGCTTCAGCCGCCTCGGAGGCCCTGAGCACATTGGGCTTTATCAAAACCTTGCGGCCCGCCATTGGGACCGGGAAAAGCTCGAAGGCACGCTCGACGGCCTCGCCGATCTTGTCATAGCCCGATGGGTGGATCATGACTCTGGACATCTTTGCTTCTCCTTTTGAGATTGCGGAAAGATTACACTGTAGCATTTTTTTAAAAAACCGCCTATAGCTGCCGTCTATAAGAGGCTGTGGGGGCAGTGCGGTTCTGCTTTCCCTTCTTCGTGGTGGAAAGCACCGGCCGGGATATGATATAAATCGAGACTGGGCGCATTTATCAACCTCCAAAGGAGCCAACCAGGATGAAAGTCGCATACTTCAGCATGGAGATCGGCCTAAACGAGAATATCCCGACCTACAGCGGGGGGCTTGGCATCCTGGCCGGAGACCACATAAAATCGGCCGCCGAACTGAATATCCCCCTGGTGGCGGTCACGCTTCTCTACAAACGGGGCTATTTTATCCAGAACATAAACCCCTTCGGTCAGCAGGAAGAGATGTACCCCTATTTCGACCCCCGCGCCTTCATGGAGCCTCTTCCGCTAAAGCTCACCGTAAGGCTCGATGGTCGCGACGTCCATGTGGGCGTTTGGAAGCACAAGGTGCGCGGGCTTCAAAACGGCAACGGGCAAACGGGCGTATCGGTCTATTTCCTGGATACCGATCTTGCCGACAACGCTCCGGCCGACCGGCTGATTACCCAGTACCTCTACGGCGGTGATCAGCACACCAGAATTTCGCAGGAAGCCATCCTTGGAATTGGCGGATACCTCGCTTTTAAACGTCTGGAGCCAAATATCACCACCTATCACATGAACGAGGGACATGCGGTTTTTCTCACCCTTGCCATGCTAAAAGATTTGGGCTCCGACATCGAAGAGGTAAAATCGAGGTGCGTATTCACCACGCACACGCCGGTAGCCGCCGGACATGATAAATTCAGCTACGAGCTTGCCCAGAAGGTCATAGGCGAATACCTTCCGCCCAATATAAAGCAGCTTGCCGGAGAGGACCTCCTTAACACCACGGTCCTGGCCCTTAGTTTATCGCGGGCCGCAAACGGAGTGAGCCAGCTTCACGGAGAAGTCTCAAGGCTCATGTTTCCCGGCTACAACATCGGCCACATCACAAACGGGGTGCACCATCTTAGCTGGACGGGCCCCGAATTCAAAAAGCTCTACGACAAATACCTTCCCACCTGGCGAAACGATCCGCAACAACTGGCCGATATTTCCCAGATTCCGGACAGCGAAATCGTAGAGGCCAAAAAGATGGCCAAAAGAAGGCTTATAAGCTATATCAATTCCCTATCCGGGGCAGGATTTACCGATGAACTTCTAACTATCTGTTTTGCCAGGCGGGCGGCCGCTTACAAGCGGGCAACGCTTATTTTCAGCGACCTCGAATTTCTTTTCAATCTCTCCTACGATCGCGTGCAGTTCGTGTTCGCCGGTAAGGCCCACCCTCAGGACGCGGCTGGAAAAGAGCTCATTAAGCAGATCGTAAACATTGGAAAACAGTATGAAAATAATCTGCGCCTGGTATTTGTTCCAAACTATAACATCTGGGTCTCATCCCTTATGACAGCCGGGGCGGACGTCTGGCTCAATACACCGCGGCGCCCGAGGGAGGCCAGCGGCACAAGCGGGATGAAAGTCTGCTTTAACGGCGGCGTCAACATGAGCGTGCTCGACGGCTGGTGGCGGGAAGCGTGTAAAAACCGCGTCAACGGCTGGGCCATAGGCGACGACGAAGACCAGGACGACCAGCTCGCGGCCTCCGATCTCTACCAGGATCTCGAAGACATGGTCACAACCTATTACGCAAACCCCCGGAAGTGGCTCGCCATCATGAGACGTTCCATCTCCGACATAACCCCTTACTTCAATACCCACCGGATGGTGCTGGAGTATTTTCGAAACTATTACAGGTGAGCAAAATAAATCTTGAAAATTTGGCCATTGTGCTGGTCGAGCCCCATTACCCTGAAAACATTGGCGCGGCGGCGCGGGCGGCAAAAAACATGGGACTTTCACGACTGCTTGCGGTAAAGCCTTCGGGATGCGACCTCACGCGAATCCTAAAGACCGCTACCCATCATGCCGAAGATCTGGTCCTTGCCATCGAGGTCTACGACGAGCTCGAAGAGGCGCTAAAGCCCTTCGGGTATGTGGTGGGAACGACCGCGCGCAGGGGCTCCCACAGGCAGTCGGTTAGAAACCCACGCCAGCTTGCCCTGGAGCTTATCCCCATAAGCCGCAAAAATCAGGTGGCTCTACTTTTTGGACCCGAGGCGAGCGGTCTGGCCAACGAACACATCAGGTACTGCGATGCGCTGGTGACCATTCCGACCTCGGATTTTTCCTCCATAAACCTCGCCCAGGCCGTAATGATAATGGCCTATGAGATTTTCACCGCGGCCTCAGTCAAAAGCGAACACTTCATCCCTCGCCTTGCCACCCGCTTCGAACTCGAGTCAATGTACGCTCATCTAAAGGAAACGCTTACAAAAATCAATTTCCTAAGTGCCGAAAACCCCGATTACCGCATGGAGAGCCTGAGGCGGTTTTTTAGCAGAATGCAGCTTCGGGGGCGAGACGTTCAGCTCGTGCGCGGGATTTGCAGGCAAATCGAGTGGTATACTTCCATAAAACAAAAATAAAATAGCCCCGAAGCCTGCCTGTGGTCTGCCAGGGGGCTCTCCGCATCGGCCTTATTGTGCCCACCTGCCGCAGGTGGGCATTGCTCCTGTTTTGGGCCTATTCCTCGATCACTATCCTGTGATCTACGAGCGACATGCTTCGAATCCGCCCCTGGATCACTTTCTGCTCCCCGAAAATATTTTCGATTTTGAGGCGGCCTTCATCGCTTTCGACCTTGTCGACGGCCTCAAGGATCAATTGCTCTTTACCTTCTTTTAGCAGGTATGCATTGGCTTCACACATTTTAGAGGCTCCTGTTCGTTTGAGATTTCCAAAGCAATAGTAATACCGTTTGGCGGCTAAATTCAACATCTCATTATGTGCGAGAACCTAAAACCTTAGTTGCCCTGGCCCTTGTCGGGATCAGGGAGCTCCGTCTTTGCGTGGTGCAAAAGCGTGGCAAAACCGCAGCTTAGCATCGAGTCGAGCGCGGCTGCAAGGTCCTGGACCCTCTCGATTCCCGCAAGAAGCCGAGGATTTTTAAGCCCCCTGGTCACAAAGTCGAAATAGAGGGTCTGGAGCTTCCAGCTCTCCGGGTGGGCACCCAGTTGCCCGCAGAGTGCAAGCAGCCGCAAGAGCCGCCCGGCCTCGCTTTGATCAAATGTTTTCGCAAGCCTTGAGAGCAGCTCCACAAGGCGGTTGCCAAGCTTTCTGGAAACCTGCGTAAGTTCGGCCGAGACTCCCCGGGCCCTGGCGTCTTCCAACACCGCCTTTATTCTTGCCATGTGCATCCGAAAATAAAAATCCGTTGAATCCCAGGGGGCTAATGCACTAGCGGGCTCCAGTTCGTGAGCCAGGATATTTTCAACCAGCCGCTCGACATCCTCGCTTACAACGCGGCGCATAACCGCTTCAATGTCGTCTGGAATCTTTATGCCCCACTGTCGCAGCGAGAACAGAAGGGCTTTGTGGGTGGTAAAAAGGTTTCTCTGGAGTCCGGTCCAGACTTCGAGGGCCTTGCGGCCGATGTCGAGGGCGATCCAGGCCCTGAGGTCCTTTAAAACGTCTTCGAGGCTCAAATAATCGGTTCCAAATTTTTCGTCGAGCACCCGGATCATCTTGATCGTGCTTTGTTCTTCCACGGCGTTTTGGAGTGCGCGAAGGATCTCTTCATACTCGCCTTCTCCCGGATGGGACTTGACCGAGCAGCGAAAATCCAGGCCGCCGAAATGGACCAGGGCGTAAATGAAATCCTCTTCTTCAGAGGTCCTTTCGTCTCTTACCGTCACCAGGGCGTAGAGGCAGGTCGCAGGACCCGCCGCAAGGTCCTCTTCTTTTTTGGGCATAACCTGGTAGGTATAGATGCGAAACCGGCGCAGGCCCGAAAAAGATTCCACCGCATAGCTTGCGGCTACCCTTGCCATGCCGACCTTCGCAGTGCTTACTTTGCGCTTGAAGACGCCGGCCCCGTTGCCGTATTCGGGCAGATTGCTCGGCGCTGCTTCGAGCAGTTTTAAAAAATCGGCCAACAGATCGGCCGAGCCGGTTTTTTTTGCAAGCTCCATTGCCATGGCCGCGTATTTTAATACCAGGACGGATTCGAGTTGGCTTATTTCATCAAAAAACCAACCGCAGGAGGTGTACATAAAAAGCGAAAACCGCTCCATCTCCAGAAGCTGGAGAAAGCGGCTAAGATCCGCGGAGGACCTTTGGCCCTTAAGATAGGCGTTTACAAACCGGTCGGCCCCCGGTCCTTGCCTCTCAAGGATCGCCTCTATGTATTTGTCTCTAACCTCCCAGGGATCCGCAGTGGAAAGTGTGCTCATCTGCGCCTCAAAATGATCCGCCAGACAATCTCGAAGATGGTCGAATGCCTCGCGAAGCGGCCCTCTCCACTTTTGATTCCAGCCCGGTTCCCCTCCCAGATGGCACCCGCAGTCGGCTGACCACCTTCCAACTCCGTGGGCGCAACTCCAGGCGGTGCGCTCTATTATCTCGACTTCGGCAACGACCGGGAATGCCTCGAGAAACCAGCCGTAGTTTACGATTTGGGCGGAGGGGTCTTGCCGTAGTTCGTTAAAGGCGGCCCCAAGGGCCATGTCGCCGAATTTAAAGTGGTGGCCGTATGTTTCCCCGTCGGTTGCCGAGTGTATGAGCCAAGGCTCCGTGGTCTGGCCGCGCTCATTCCACGCCCTGTCGATCTGCCCCAAAAGCCTTGAGCTGTGTTCTAGCAGCCGGTCGAAGGCTATCCCGTGGGCCAGGGAGGCATCGTAGAAAAAAAGATAGATTTCTTTGCCTGAACCGCACGAATAGCGATAGGCCCTCCCGGTTGGGATCGAGCCCCCCGAACACTCCCGCCAGCGGGAGTCTTGCTTATCCAAACGGAACCGCAGGGCCTGGTAGGGAGAAAGGATGGTGAACTTTATGCCCTCACCGGTCAGAAGCAAGAGCGTCTCACGGTCCACGGCGGTTTCGGCCAGCCACATTCCCTCAGGCCTTCTGCCAAAGCGGTGCTCGAAATCGGCTATTCCCCACCGGATCTGGGTCAGCTTGTCGCGACGATTTGCCAGGGGCATTATCATATGATTATAGACCTGCGCTATGGCGTTGCCATGCCCCGCCAACGCCTCCACGCTCCGCCGGTCGGCATCCAGAATCTTTTGATAGGCCCACGGATGGTGGCGTTCAATCCAGCTTATAAGAGTAGGGCCGAAATTAAAGCTTAGATATCTGTAATTGTTTACCAGGTCCAAAATCCGATTGTTCTCATCGACAATGCGCGCGGCTGTGTTTGCCCGGTAGCACTCGGTGTGGATCCGTTCGTTCCAATCGTGGTAGGGGGCCGCGGATTCCTCGCCTTCGATCTCCTCGATCCAGGGGTTTTCACGCGGAGGCTGGTAGAAATGGGCGTGGAGGCAAACGTATTTTTTCTCGGAAGGGTTGCTCATCGGCTTCCTGTTCTGTGGCTCGTAAGCGGTCCCGGTTCGCGGGTCCAATAATATATCCCCAAGACTCTCTCTTTCAGCCGCCGCTGCCTTTATCCGCTCTAAAAAGACCTTTGGAATGGGCTTTGGCGGCATTGACATCAGACCTTTTTATTTTATGTTTAAAAGAGATAATCCACAAGGAGGTATATTTATGGAAGATAAATACATGTTTGAAACATTCAAAGCGGATGCAAGTTCCTTTGACCGGGAATTTAGCGGTTTTTTAAACGGTAAGTCAAGCGAGTGGAAGGTCAAGTCCTGTTCCTATTGCCATGACGATGTCGGGAAAAAAACTTACGCTTCCTGCATATTCAAGAGAAGATAGGCTCCAAGGCAAGGCGCGAACTGAGGGGTGTTTTGTCTTGCCCGGGCTACAGGATAATGCAATGGGCCTAAAAAGGGTGGGTACGCTTTTTTTGTGCCCACCGGCCCAAACCGAAAAAGTCTAGGGAGGCGTGGGGTCTTTTACCTCGCTTTTTTTCTCAGTTCTGAAAAATAGATCGAAAAGCGAATCCCAGCGCGCCGGCACCGGAAGGGATTTGCCCGCTGCAGAGGAAAGCTCCCAGCCAACATCGAGCCATTTTCTGAAATTTTCATCAAAGGCGCTCTTATAGAGCAGGTAGTTTTTTATCGTGAGTTCGAGGTAGTTTTCAAAAAACTCCGCCAATACGTCCTCGCGGTACTTTATAACCAGGTGCAAAAAATCCACGGGCAGAAGAACATGCTTGTTTTTGGCCTCCTCGACGATTATCTGGGAGAGTATGAAGGCCGTAACATCCTCTGAGGTCTTCGCGTCGATTACCGCGACCTGTCTGCCCGCCCTTATTAGCTGCCCCACCTCATCGAGGGTAATAAAACCGCTTCTTTCCGGGTCGTAGATGCGTCTGTTGGCATATTTTTTCAGGACAATCTTTTCGCTCATGGGCAGCTCCGGTAAGTTTTTTTCCGCAAGGCACAATCGTGGAATATAATCATATATTGGAATAAAAAGGTCTATTACCAATTTTTTTATGCAACGCACAATCACTTCCTTGACTCCAGCCCCCCAGTAATTATAGTTCATTGCAATCGGCAACAACGCAAATTAGTCGTTTTGCCCGATCGCTTTTTGCGAAAAGCTCTTATTTGCAAACCCGCAGCCGCGCACGCGGGGCCGAATAATTTTAATTCCCCGGCCCCGGTCGTCGCCAGACCAAAAGGAGATCGCATATGAACCAGTTTAACTTGCTAAAGCAGATGATCGATTTTAACCGCACTACTTTTGACAACACCTTCGGCGCCGCCTGCATGCTCCAGGAGCAATCGGAGAAGATGATGAACTCTTTTGTCGAGCAGGCAGTGTGGATTCCAAGTGAAAGTAAAAAGGCCATGAATGACATGGCCGCCATGTTTAGGAAAGGTTGCTCCGAATTTAAACGCGCCGTGGATGAAAACTTCAGCAAAGCGGAAAACTATTTTGAACAAAGCGGCCACTCTCAGGCCGAAGGGGTTTAAAAAAGCTTTCCATCCCATAGGGGATAAAAGAGAGGCGGCGAACATTTTTCCCGGCTAACCCCAAAAGCAAAAAGATCTCTTTTAGGGGTCAGAACCACATTCTTGCCGATGTCCATACGGTTTATATGGACATCGGCTCTTTTTTTAATAACCCACAGCACCCATAGTGGACGGAGTAACAAGGGGTACGGAAGCGTTAACATTTGGGGCAGCGCGGCCGGCCAGTCCGCAGGCAAAAGACCAGCAGGCAGGGACGGCAAAGTGGGGTCCAGCCACGTTTTCAGCACTTGCATTTACAAAGGCGCCGCCAAAGAGCACCATAGCCATAGCCAAAACAACAATAATTTTTTTGCTCATTTCTAACTCCTTTTGTCAAACCAACCTGTAAGAGGCTGTTTTGCTTTTAATATTTAGTACTGCAAACTTTGTTAGCTGCAACTTAACATCGCTCCTCCTCTTTGTCAAGAGGCTGTTTTTCAATGGGTAACCGCCCAATTAGCTTCCCGGCGATGTGCGGATTAGTATGGCCTTAGGCTTGGAAGGCTTTCCTCGCAAGCTTAAAGGAAAAACCAGTTTGAAATCTGAGGCATTATAATGATATTATTATTTATCTGTATGCATTGAGAACTCATCTTGGCTAAAGGCGGCTAACCAATTATGGTATTTAGAGATTATCATTGGAGGTAGCCCAGTCCAGGGTCTTCCCCGGGAGATTCTGGAGAAGCCGAAACGCCACTGTCTGTACTTTTGCCCGGGTTTTACTTCGTGCCCACAGTGGCTTGTTGGGCTTTGGTTGCCAGAGGTCCTTGTGAAGGCTTGCCCAAAGAATGCGGCAGGTCCCGTTTAGCTAATGTTATTTCTAAATAGTTTGGCATCTATAAAAGATGGTTTCACTTCTTGGGTGCTGTGAGAATGGCGTCCTGCTTTGAAACTTTGCTGAGGCGTTTAAAACCTTGAAAGATAAATCAGATTTGAACTCCTTTAAGCCGGCACGTTCCCACATTAGCGATCCGGCCCAGAAGATGAAGGAGCTTTTTTCACAAAATCCTTCACGCCCGGATGGGTCTTCGACCCTTTTTCGGCAAAGCCAACAGGATGCAAGACTATGCCTATCCTCGGTTAAAAAGCCTCTTAAAACCCACGATGATCCCTTTGTAGTGGTGGGGCGGGGGACCATTACAATGCGAAATGGAGTCGATCTGTTCCTCTGCGCGGCCGCGGCCGTCACGCGGCTTTGTCCTTCACGCCGGTTTGACTTCGTTTGGTTGGGCAAAAGCGGGGGGGATCTTTTTTCACGTTATCTCCAAGAACAGATCGTTCGTTGCGGGCTTAGGGAAACTGTAAGATTTGTGGAAGAATCAGGGGATTTCCACACAGCCTGCGCTGCGGCGGATATGTTTTTTCTCAGCGCCCGGTTCGACCGGTCGTCAAAGGCTGCCATTGAGGCTTTGAGTGCCGGTTTGCCCGTTGTATGTTTTGAGAATGCCTCGGGCCTTGCAAGGTTGTTTTCCAGCCGTGAGGAACTCAAAAATCTCGTAGTGCCCTACATGGATATTTATTCGGCTGCCGCGGTAATAGACTCTCTATCGAATGACCGCGCTTACAGCGCTATTGTAAAGAGAGCTATCCGCGACTGTGGGCTTTCCTTTTCTCTTAGCAGAGCTTCTAGCCTTCCCTGGCTAAAAGATGAGAGGAAAAGCCCTGTAGCCTCCAAAAACAAGTGTGTTTTAAACCAGGGGCTTGTTTCGGAGCGCGCAAGCCGCACGTTCCCATGTGGACCGCGCTTGTGGGAGAAGTTAGACTATCAATGCTATGACCGCGCTTATCAGATATGGAAAAAGTGCAGGCACAAAGATATCGAAAGAGATGAAGCTCTGAGGTTAATTGGGAAATGCTACGGCATTGGTCCGTTTTTTTCTCTCTATCTCCTCTATAAGCTTATTAAGCCTATCGTTAAGTTAAAAACTAGTCTGACTCGACACCTTAGAGCTCTAAGACCGGGTTGCCGGACTTTTGATCCCTCCAAGAAAACGATTTTGCTGTTCTCCCACGAGGCCTCGCTAACCGGGGCGCCTTTGATTGCATTCAATTTGCTCGAAAAACTTGTAGCCAAGTATAATGTTGTCACGGTGCTTTTGGGCTCCGGCATTCTTGAAAAAGCTTTTTTGAGCAACTCCGTTGCACTGCTTGGGCCCTTTGGCAACTCACAGAGAGACTCCAGTTTTGTCAACGACCCCATCCTTGACCTTTGCAGGCAATTTTCGCCATCCTTTGCGATCGTAAACAGCCTGGAGTGCTGCCAGGCTCTGGTGCCGCTCCGGCAGGCCGGCGTCCCATCCCTTCTGCTCGTCCATGAGTTCGTTTCCCTTTGCCCGATAGAGATGGGCAAGCTTGCCGCCAATGCCTCCCAGATGGTCTTCCCTGCGCGTTTGGTCTGGCAAAACGCAGTCGATGTATTCCCTCAGATGGCTGCCCGGCAGGTGAATATCCTAAATCAGGGGCTGTGCCGAGTTCCACTGGAATGGTGTGAGGGCGGAGACCGCCATGATGGCGGCACAACCGTAGCTTCGGCTATGAGGCCCCTGGGGGCCCACGATGATGCCATTGTCGTGATAGGGTGTGGAACAATCGAAATGCGAAAGGGCGTCGATCTGTTCATCTCCGCTGCACTCGCTCTAAAGCGGCTTTCCCCGACTCGGCGGTTTCGTTTTGTGTGGGTCGGAAAAGTGATGGAGCATTACTTCTCGGGTTATCTTGCCGAGCAGATCCAACGTTGCGGGCTTGAAGAGTCGATTAAATTCCTGGGCGAACTCGACTCTGTGGAACAGGCCTATGCCATGGCCGATATATTCTTTCTGAGCTCGCGCCTGGACCCCTTTCCAAACGTCGCCATTGAGGCCATGAACGCCGGGTTGCCTGTTGTGTGTTTCGAAAATGGTTCCGGTATCGCACAGATGCTTTCAAGCCGCGAGGACCTAAAAAGCCTGGTGGTCCCCTATATGGATGTCGATAGGGCCGCCCGGATAATGGAACTCCTAAGCGCGGACCCTTCCTATCTTGCCCGCGTTAAGTGCCTGGTTCGCAGCCTTGCTCTGTCTTTTGACATGGGCGTCTACTGCGAGCGCATCGAGGCACTGGCCAAAGAGGCTGCCCTGCTCATGCCCGAACACCTACCGGGTCGTCTGGAACCCGTGGTCGTTAGCTCTTCATGATTGGCATGGGTTTTCGCGCACCGGGTCCCCGGCGCCAAATCGCACCAAGATGCCAAGGGAAGCGGCGCCCACTGGGGTCCTAACAGCCGCCATGCCCGCTTTTTTCTTTCCAAACCTTTCCTTGTGGGCGCCACGCCTCCCCCGGGCTTTGTGTCCAGTTTAGATGGCTGTGGTTCCGAAGTACCATTGCAAGGCGCCGTGGCGTATCTTCTCGGCTGCGTTACGACACGCGAGGAGCGGGATCATGCACTCCTTTGCTATTCCATTTTTTTCAACCACGGCCTCGACTCCCGTGTTGGCCTTTAGAATCATGTGCGCTCCGCGCCTCATCATGTCCCGGCCCTGTTCCATTGAGCCCCCGGCCATCATATCGTCGCCTTTGGTAACCAGGTCGTAGCCCTCCTGCATCTGCTTATCGAGCGCTTTTACATTGGCATCGGCAAGCCCTTTTTTTTCCAAAACGGTCATTATTTTTTTGCTCCCATTAACCATCTGCTTTGTACCCTCTACTATCGCCTTGCGGCCTTGCGCGACGGCTTGATCATTTTGGGCATGCAGACAGGGCGCAAAAGAAAAGATGCCGATTACCGTGAAAACGGTAAGGGAAATTGCCAAACGTTTGCTGCCGGCTTTCATCGAGACATCTCCTTTTTGATGTTGATAAAACGACCAATCCAACCATTACAGGTGTGCGAAACAGCATTAGTCGATGGATTTGTCATCACCCCCTCTCCGATTCGCCGGCCCCCGGGGTTTGTGAAAGTTGACCACGGCGGTCTTTAATCGGTTTCCCTCTGGAAACATGATTACCGAACACAGAGTGAGAGAAAAAATGAACCTTCCTGCAAATTGCGAAAGGGCCGGTAGAGAGCCCGCCCCTGAGGCCGAGATCTTTTCTGCCGGCATAAAAGGAAAATATGAGGTAATTTATGCACTTTTTATCAGGTGTCGAGTCACGGAATCGGGGTTTGAAGGCAAGAAGCGTGAGCTTTGACAAGTTCGTCGCCCTGGCCTGCTTTTGGGGCAATCAACCGGGCAAAAATTCCCAGGCATCTCCTCTGGGGCTTTGGCGCATCTGGAGGCGTCCGCGCCACAGGTGGTCGTTTGTCTCGGGGTGATCGTCTCTAAAGTGTGAGCCCCTTGTCTCGGTTCTTTTTTGAGCGGCTTTTAAAATTATCCACGCAACTCTTGCGGCCGAAAGAAGCTCGATAGCCCCAGCCTCGCCGGTTTCGCCCGGGAAATCCCGGATGCTTGCCGCAATTTCAAGCACTTGGGTCTGGCCACGGAGGAGGCCGTCGTTATCTCTTAATATCCCTCCGCATTCCCACATCACTTTCTGAAGTCTTTTGAAAAGGCCTGGTTCGGTGAGTCTAAGCGAGCCCCATTCCATGCGCATTTCGTTAATCATGTCCCTATTGGGCCTGCGCTTGCAGGCCCCTTGGGCCCAGTGGCCAGCCGATTTTCCCGCCCGCGCTCCGAAAACGAGTGCCTCGCACAGCCCGTTGCCCCCCGCCCGGTTTGCGCCGTGGACTCCGCCGGCAACTTCACCGGCTGCAAAAAGTCCGGGCACACAAGTTGCGCAGTCGCAGTCGATGGCTATTCCGCCCATGGTATGGTGAGCGGCCGGGGCAACGCGCAAGGGTTTTTCAAAGCCTGCGCAACGCACTCCCAAAATGTGTTTCAAGGAAGCCGAGAAAGGATCTTTTTGCCATTCTTGCTCGGGAATCGAACGCAGGTCGAGATAAACCTGCTGCCTGTTTCTGTAGAGTTCGATAAAAAGCGCCTGGGAGAGTTGGTCCCGGGCTTTTGCGGCCGCCGGTCGTTCCTCTATCTGGTATTTTTCCAAAATATTTTCGCCGCTTTCGTTTACCAAAATCCCTTTGTCGGCTATGTAGGGAGCAACGACCAGGGGGCCGTGTCCGGGTTCGGCAAGGCACAAGGGATAAAACTGGACAAATTCCATGTCCTCGAGGGTCGCGCCGGCATCCAGGGCCAGACGACAGCCCTCTCCAATCATGAGGCCGGGGTTGTCGTTTCGAAGATAAAGCGAAGAGGCCCCCCCGGTCGCCAAGACTACCGCGGCAGAGTTAAAAGCGCGCCACTGCCCCGATGAGTCTAGCCCCAGGAGCACCCATGAGCCGTTTTCCGCCCCCAGCGAAACCCCTTTGATCTTTCCGATAAATCGTGTGCCAAGCCCCAGATTTTTTTCCATAAGACAGCGAATGATCTCTTCTCCCAGAGCGGGCGCTCGGCCCTGCGCGAAAATGAAATCCGGGCGCAGCTCACTCTTCATGCCCCAGTCCAGGAGTTCGCCGATCCGTGCGGGCGTGTCTTGGCAAAGAATTTGGACAAGATCGCGACGGTTTATCCCGCGGCCGGCCAAAAGAGTTCTCTCCAGATGTGCCTGGACGCAGTTGCCTGCCGAAATCACCCCTCCGCTCAACCCCGTGCAGGTAGCCTTGCCGGGAAACCCCCTGGACAGGACCAATACATCGAGGCCGGCCTCCCTTGCCGCGATTGCCGCCCTCAGTCCCGCTGCGCCGCTGCCCACAACCAGTACGTCGCAATCCATAATTTCCATTACACTTTCTCCTTCTTGGCGCCACCCCGGCCCCGCAGATTTTGTAGAATAATAATAAAGATGATCCAGTGCGAAAATAAAAAAAGCAGGTGGAAAATTCCACCTGCTCTTATTCCAATGGGATAGGAGTTTTGCTTTTTCCCGCAACAAAATCAATCGGATTGTGAGCGGATGTGAGCTATTGTCGAAAGTTGTGTATGGCGTGAGTGAAAAGAGCGGCGTATCCTCCCTTTGGGGACAATTCACCTTCAACAGAGAAGGGGAGACGAGGATACGCCATGAAAGACGATACCATTGTGGGTTTCAGGAGTCCAGGTAGCTTTGTTCATGACCCTCTTAGCGAGGTGCTTCGGGCCGGGGCAAGAAAGCTACTTGCTCAGGCCATCGAAGAGGAGGTGGAAGCTTTCCTCGCAAAGCACAGGCATCTTCAAAACGATGAGGGACACCAGCGGGTGGTGCGCAACGGCTATCTTCCCGAAAGAGAGCTCCAAACGGGGGTTGGTCCGGTTGAGGTCAAGGTCCCCCGCATCCGGGACAAGGTCCCCGGGAAACAACCGATCCGGTTCAGCTCCGGGATCTTGCCCAAATATCTTCGAAGAACGAAGAGCATCGATGAACT
>JBMFHI010000040.1:0-31324 GCA_049976905.1 Syntrophobacteraceae bacterium
GGCATGAGGCTTTTCCTGAAATTGGACAAAAAAACTCATTGCAGCATTGCCTTCAATTTAGGCTCACGGATTCAGGTAGCCGTCTGGGCGGCAGCATCGCCGGGGGAAACGGCCTATTTTGCCGGGTCTTAGCAGTTTGCAATATTATCCCTGGCCGTTTTAGCCCATGAGGCTCGATTATCTTTCTAAATTGCATTGCACTTCTTGAATTAGCGGTTATAATTGTAGCGTGCCAAATGGAGTAGGCTATTTTGAGTTATGCGGAAAATCGACTTTCGCCGTTTACAATGGTGCGGTTGGAAGTAACTCTTAGTGCCGCGCCAAAAGAGCAGTGAAAAATACATATTGTAAGTTCAAAGAAGGGTTTAAGAAAATGGCGGAAGGTCGCGTAAAGTGGTTTAATGACCAAAAGGGCTATGGCTTTATTGAAGTTGACGGTGGACATGATATATTTGTGCATCATTCAGCCATAGAAGGTGAAGGTTTCAAGTCTTTGGCCGAAGGCGATCGGGTAAGTTTCGCAGAGGAAAAAGGCACCAAAGGCCCCAGTGCGGTAAACGTAAGAAAGCTCTAGCTAAAACATTGCAAAAGATGTCTTGGTAGAAATTGGCCGGAGCTGTAAAAAGCTCCGGCCTTATTTTTTTGCTCAAGAGGTCGCAAGACCGATTAGAATGTCTTTTTTTGTGGAAGCTTTAAACGATTGTTTATCTGGACCTTGCGGGCTTGGGCTTACCTTATGAGCCGAGGGCGCCTTTTTTTACCTTCGATCAAAGAAAAACAAAAGCACGCCTTCTTTTGAAGCATGGCATTTAACCCACTCCCAGCGGCTTGCATCAAATTTTAGACCTGCTCGGACATACCGAAACCGTTTTATCACTTGCGCAAAGCAATTCTCGCCGTGGTTGGGGGTAAAAAAAATATCGCCCCACCTGCCTGATAGCAGAATCGACTGCCAGATTCGAATCTCTACGTTTAAAACCGGCCATGACCGGCAATACTATTAGAAGGAAAAAGGTATGCTTTCAAAAGCCTCAATTCGCAAAGCCGTCGCACAGGCCCGAGGATGTGTGCAAGGCGATCTCTATCTCGATATGGATGGGAAAACCGTTTCTTTTATCGTTGGGATGAGGGACTCCCTGGAGTGCGGGCGTACCTATCCCGATTTTTGGTACCTGGCAAAAGAGCATTCCTTTGAGAAAGTCGCAGGGATAATTCAAAGATGGGCGGCTTCAAGGTGAGAATAAGAGAATAGGCTCAGAAAAGAGGCGCAAGTAAATGGAGTTTAGTATCAAGACCATTGGCCGGACCTTATCGGGTTTGCGAGTGCATCTGGGGGCAAACGGCGCGTCAAAAGAATACGCGGCCGACGAGCCGCCGCTGCGCTCCGAGTTGTTTAGCGCCGATCAGATGGAGCAGCATGCCAGGGTCCTCGCAAACCGGCACAGGTTGACTCCGGGACGCCCCTCAGACCGCCTTCTGCGCCGGCTTGCCGAAAACGAAGGTATCCTGCTTACGGTCTACAACCTGTTAAACGAAGCCGTCAAGGCAGACCGCCGGGTTACCCCGGCCGGAGAATGGCTGCTCGATAACTTCTATTTGATGGAGGAGCAGATACGCACCGCGAAGCTCCACCTGCCAAGGGGCTACAACCTTGAATTGCCCCGACTGGCAGAGGGCCGCTGCGCGGGGCTCCCACGGGTCTACGACATCGCGCTCGAGACCATCTCGCATGGCGATGGGCGCATTGATCCGGAGAGGTTCTCCGGTTTCGTAGCCGCCTACCAGAAGGTAGCCGCTCTGACTTTGGGCGAATTGTGGGCAATTCCCATCATGTTGCGCCTGGCGCTCATAGAAAATCTTCGACGGGTGGCAACCCGGATCGCAACCGACAGGACCGACAGAAGCCTTGCCGAC
This sequence comes from Syntrophobacteraceae bacterium, assembly GCA_049976905.1. GTDB lineage: Bacteria > Desulfobacterota > Syntrophobacteria > Syntrophobacterales > Syntrophobacteraceae > SbD1. The sequence goes on from JBMFHI010000040.1 coordinate 1,915, forward strand.
CGCTGGGCAGACCAGATGGTGGAGATTGCCGGAAAGGATCCCAAGAGCCTGATACTGGTTATCGCCGATATGGCGCGGTCCAACCCGCCGATGGTGAGCTCCTTTGTCGCCGAGTTTGCTCGCCGGTTGCAGGGCAAAGGTCCCGCCCTGGCCTTGCCGCTCACCTGGATTGAGCAGAGACTCTGCGAGTCGGGCCGCACAATTGAGCAGTTGGTGCGCTCGGAGAACCAGCAACAGGCCGTGGACCAGGTTTCGATGAGCAACAGCATCGGCAGTCTGCGTTTACTGGGGGCGACGGACTGGCGAGAGTTCGTTGAAACGATGAGCATTGTCGAGCAGACACTTGAGCAGGATCCGGCAAACATCTATGGCAAGATGGATTTTGCCACCCGTGATCGCTACCGCCATGTGGTAGAAAAGACGGCAAAAAAAAGTTTGCACTCTGAAAGTGAGGTGGCGCGCCAGGTGATCGAACTGGCTAATGAGGGGGCCGCACGGCACGGCGCCCAGGATCGCGCGGCCCATGTGGGTTTCTACCTGATCGATAAGGGTTTGACGCAACTTGAAGCAATGGTGCGGGTGCGTCCCTCTCTTTCCGATGCACTTGGCAAAGTCGGCCGCCGTTATCCTTTGGCGCTCTATGGCGGGGCTATCCTGCTGATTTCGGTACTCCTGGCCGCTCTTATGGTAATGCAGGCGCATGGAAGCGCGCTCCCTGCCGGGCTTTTGGCGCTGGCAGGGGTTCTTTCGCTTCTGTGCGCAAGCCATCTGGCTGTGGCCGTCCTCAACTGTGTGGCCGCGTTTGCGGCAACACCCCATCTTCTGCCCCGCATGGACTTCTCCGAAGGGATCCCGCAGCAGTCACGTTCTCTTGTGGTAGTACCCGCCATGCTCACAAGTTTTCAAAATATCGAGGATTTGATCGGTGCGCTTGAAGTCCGTTTTCTGGCAAATCGGGACGAGCATCTCCATTTCGGCCTGCTAACAGACTTTCGAGATGCGCTCGAAGAAACGCTACCCGAAGACGAGCCGCTTTTGCGGCTGGCCCGGCAGAGAATCGAGGAGCTCAACGAAAAGTACCGGAGTTGGGAGGGAGATATTTTTTTCCTCTTCCACAGGCCGCGCCGGTGGAATCCCGGCGAGAGGGTCTGGATGGGCTACGAGCGCAAGCGAGGCAAGCTTGCGGATTTAAATTGGCTGCTACGCGCCGGACCCGATGGCAACCCGGGGGATCGTTTTTCTCTGGTTGTGGGTAAAACTGCGATTTTGGCCTATGTAAAATACGTGATCACTCTGGACACGGATACCCAGTTGGCTCGCGATTCGGCATGGCAGTTTGTGGGCGCCCTGGCACACCCTCTTAATCGTGCGTACTACGACGAAGACAGAAAACGTGTCTGTGAAGGATACGGCATCCTGCAGCCGCGGGTAGCGGTGAGCCTGCCCGCGGCGAACCGGTCGCGTTATGCGCGCCTGTTTGCAAACGACCCCGGCGTTGATCCCTACACACGAGCGGTTTCCGATGTTTACCAGGACCTGTTCGGTGAAGGCTCCTTCATCGGCAAGGGGATCTATGACGTCGATGCTTTTGAGCGGGCGATGAAGGACCGTTTGCCCGCCAACCGGATCCTCAGTCACGATCTTTTGGAAGGGTGCTACGCGCGAGCCGGGCTATTGAGCGATGTGCAGCTCTACGAGGATTACCCATCCAGCTACAGTGCAGACGTGAGCCGTCGACACCGTTGGATTCGAGGAGACTGGCAGATTGGGCGGTGGGTGTTGCCTGGAGTTCCCGGCCCGGATAAGCGTTTTGAAAAGAATCCGCTCTCCATGCTGTCCCGGTGCAAGATCCTGGACAACCTCAGGCGCAGTCTAACGCCGGCAGCTTTAACGCTCCTGTTGCTGCTCGGTTGGATACTACTGCCGTCTGCCTGGATGTGGACCTTGTCGGCTACGGCAATCATCCTGATTCCTTCTTTGATCGGCTCCATCCAGGGTGTGGTGCAAAAACCGGGCGATGTGACTCTTTGGCAGCACCTGTGCGAGGCAGTGCGTTCGGCCGGCCGGGGCCTTGCTCAGGCAGGATTTACGCTGGTTTGTCTTCCCTACGAGGCTTTTTTCAGTCTGGATGCGATCTGGCGCACTCTCTGGCGACTTCTGATCACACACCGCCGGCTTCTCGAATGGAACCCCTCCAGCGACCCGGATCAAAACATCCGCTCCGACCTTGCTGGTTCGTTTAGGACTATGTGGATCGGTCCAGGCGTTGCGGCTGTCGCAGCGATTACTCTTGCTCTTTTGAGGCCGACCGCCCTGGTTGTGGCCATGCCCATTCTGGGGCTCTGGTTTGCCTCTCCTGCGATTGTCTGGTGGCTCAGCCGGCCAGTTGACTCGCAGGAGGCGATGCCAACACATGAGCAGACCCTATTTTTGCGGAAGCTCGCCCGGAAGACCTGGGCATTTTTCGAAACATTCGTTGGCCCGCAAGACAACTGGCTGCCCCCCGACAACATCCAGGAGCATCCCTGGACCGTGGTAGCGCATCGGACCTCTCCTACCAACATGGGCCTTGCGTTGATGGCGAATTTATCCGCCTACGACTTTGGCTATCTATCGGCGGGAAAATTCCTTGAGCGCACAGCGCATGGTTTGGAGACGATGGGAGCCTTGGAGCGCCACCGGGGTCACTTCTATAACTGGTACGACACCCAATCGTTGAAGCCGCTGTTGCCGCTCTATATTTCCTCGGTTGACAGCGGCAATCTTGCGGGGCATCTGCTGACACTGAGGCAGGGGCTAATCGCTCTTGGCGATGACAAAATCGTTGGGAAACGTTTAGTGGAAGGTCTTGCGGACACAGTCAGGGTTCTTGACGGCATGGCGGGACCAGTTGCCGCAGCCGAGCTTGCGCGGCTGCGAGAAGCCCTGGGGCAAGCAGCGGCCTCCAAGCCGGAAACGCTTTCGCAGACTGTACGGTGGTTGGAGCAGCTGGGCAATTGCGCAGCGCAAACCGCCGCCCGTATCGACGTACTGGAGAGCTTCACCGAGGGTGAAGAGCCTCGGTGGTGGGCCGGGGCGCTTGTTGGGCAATGCCGGGACGTCCTGGAGGAGATACTGTTTCTGGCTCCGTGGACAAGGCTAATGTCCTCACGGGATAGACCCCCGAACTTTGGCGGTATCGATGAGATTCCAACGCTGCGCCAGGTGTGCGAACTGAAAGGGGAACTGCTGGCGCAAATCCAATCTCGGCTTGCCCTCAAAGTGAGACCCGAGGAGAAGGCATGGCTTGACGAGCTTGGTTTTTCCGTCTTAGAGGCCGGCCGACGCGCCGAGGCAAGGCTTGCGGCCATTGAAGGTCTGGCACTGCAGGCAAACGAGTTCGCCTGTTTGGATTATGATTTCCTCTTCGATAAGGCGCGTCATCTACTGGCAATCGGCTATAACGCAGGGGAGCACAGGCGGGATTCGAGCTACTACGATCTGCTGGCTTCGGAAGCCAGATTTGCAAGTTTCGTGGCGATCGCTCAAGGAAAGTTGCCCCAGGACAGCTGGTTCGCCCTGGGACGGATCCTCACTACTACCGGTGGAGAACCGATCCTTCTTTCGTGGAGCGGGTCGATGTTCGAATACCTCATGCCCCTTCTGGTGATGCCCACCTATAAGAATACCCTGCTCGACCGAACCTGCAAGGCCGCTGTGTCCGCCCAGATCGAGTATGGTCGCAAATGCGGTGTACCCTGGGGCATTTCCGAATCCGGCTACAATGCCGTGGACGTTCATCGCAACTATCAGTACCGGGCCTTTGGAGTGCCCGGCCTGGGGCTCAAGCGAGGACTGGCCGAGGACCTTGTGATCGCCCCTTATGCTTCGGTGCTTGCTTTGATGGTAGCGCCCGACAAGGCTTGTTCCAATCTCGAGCGGTTGGCCGAGGAAGGGTTTGAAGGCAAATTCGGCTTCCATGAGGCCATAGACTACACCGCTTCACGGCTACCCCCCGGGCAATCGAGCGCCGTGGTTCGATCCTACATGGCCCATCACCAGGGCATGAGTTTTCTTGCCCTGGCCCATCAGATCCTGGGCCCCAAGATGCAGAAAAGATTCGAATCCGAACCCTTGTTCCAGGCGACCTTGCTGCTGCTCCAGGAAAGAGTCCCCAAAGCCACGGCCTTCTATGCCCACACAACCGAGCTTGCCGAGTTGCACGCAACTTCGAGCGGCTCGGAGACGCCGGTGCGGGTTTTTAGCACGCCGAACACGCCGATCCCCGAGGTGCAGTTGCTCTCAAACGGCAGGTATCATCTGATGATCACCAATGCCGGCGGCGGCTACAGTCGCTGGAAGGATATCGCCGTAACACGTTGGCGCGAAGACAGTACCTGCGACAACTGGGGGGCCTTTTGCTACATCCGGGATTTAACCGGCAACGAGTTCTGCTCGACAACGTATCAACCCACGCTCAAATCGTCTCAAAACTTTGAGACGATTTTTTCGGAAGGACGAGCCGAGTTTCGCTGCCGCCACAAAGACCTGGACATCTACACCGAGATCGTTGTTTCGCCCGAAGACGATATTGAATTGCGCCGGATAACGATCACCAACCGCACGCGCAGCCGCAAAGAAATAGACGTGACGAGTTACGCTGAAGTGGTCCTGGCACAGCCCGAGGCAGACGCACTGCATCCCGCCTTCAGCAACCTGTTCGTTCAAACCGAGATCCTGCGGGAACAAAGGGCCATCCTTTGCACTCGCCGCCCCCGCTCCAGCGAGGAGCAGACGCCGTGGATGCTCCACCTCATGGCCGTTCATGGCGCAAAGGTCGGGGAAATTTCCTATGAGACCGATCGTATGCGGTTTATCGGCCGGGCGAACACCCTTGTTAACCCTCTGGCGATGAACGCTTCAGGAGGGCTTTCCGGCACAGAGGGTCCGGTGCTGGACCCCATTGCAGCCATCCGGCATCGCATAACGCTTGATCCGGAAAAGGCCGCAACGATAAATATCGTTTCCGGCATAAGTCAAACGCGCGAGGGGGCCTTAAGCCTTGTGGAAAAATACCAGGATCGGCGTCTTGCCGATCGCGTCTTTGATCTGGCATGGACACATAGCCAGGTGCTTTTGCGCCAGATCAACGCGACACAAGCTGACGCGCAGCTCTACTGCCGGCTTGCCGGCTCGATTATCTACGCTAACGCATCCCTGCGGGCCGACCCTCGCGTTCTCATAAAAAACCGCAGGGGGCAATCCGGTCTCTGGGGCTACGCCATCTCGGGGGATTTGCCTATTGTATTGCTTCAGATTGAAGATCCGGCAAATATCGATCTTGTGCGCCAGCTCGTTCAGGCCCACGCCTACTGGCGTCTAAACGGACTGGCTGTTGATCTGGTGATCTGGAACGAAGATCATGCCGGCTACCGTCAACTCCTCCACGATCAGATCATGGGGCTGATCGCCGCAGGTATCGAAGCCAACGTGACCGATCGGCCGGGAGGCATTTTCGTAAGACCCGCGGACCAGATAGCCGAAGAGGACCGTATCCTTATACAAACAGTTTCTCGCGCCATCATAACAGACAGCCGGGGGTCGCTTGCAGACCAGATCAACGACCGAATCCAAGTGGAAACGCCCGTTCCCCTCCTTACAGCGACGCGCGCCAACCGCTCCGAGCCCCCACCGCTCCCCCCCCTGCCGCGCCATGATTTGAAGTTTTATAACGGGCTGGGGGGATTTACTCCGGATGGGCGCGAGTACGTTATCACCACCGCACGCGGGCAACTAACGCCCGCGCCATGGGTTAATGTGCTGGCCAACCCGCATTTTGGCACCGTTATTTCAGAGAGCGGCACTTCCTATACATGGAGCGAGAATGCCCACGAGTTCCGCCTGACTCCCTGGGGAAACGATCCGGTCAGCGACTCGGGAGCGGAGGTATTTTACCTCCGCGATGAGGAGCGTGGCGATTACTGGTCGCCCACGCCACTGCCCCGGCGCGGAATGACGCCTTATCTCACCCGCCACGGCTTTGGCTACAGTGTCTTTGAGCATACGGAGCGCGGCATACGCTCGGAGATGTGGGTTTACGTCGCCATGGACGCCGCGGTAAAGTTTTCGGTACTAAAAGTCCGAAACGAGTCCGAGAGACCCCGCCGGCTCTCCGCTACCGGTTATGCGGAATTGGTGCTAGGCGACCTGCGGGCAAAATCGAGCATGCACGTAGTAACCGAAATTGAGCCGGAAACCGGGGCGCTCTTTGCGCGAAACCCGTACAACACTGAGTTTGGCGACCGTACGGCCTTCTTCGATGTCGACGAGCCGGCTCGCACCGTGAGCGGGGATCGGACTGAGTTTTTGGGACGAAACGGCACGCTGTTTTCTCCGGCCGCCATGACCCACGTCAATATTTCCGGCAAAGTGGGGGCTGGTCTCGATCCTTGCGCCGCGATCCAGGTAAGTTTCGACCTGGACGCCGGGCAGGAGCGGGAAATTATCTTCAGGCTCGGGTTGGGCCGTGACGCCGAGGAGGCCGCAAACCTTGTCAAGCGTTTCCGGGGCTCAAGCGCTGCGAGCCGAGCCCTCGACGTGGTCTGGCAGCATTGGACGCACACCCTTGGCGCGGTAAATGTGGAAACCCCCGACCAGTCGTTAAATGTGCTGGCCAACGGCTGGCTGTTGTACCAGACCCTGGCGTGCCGCCTTTGGGCACGAAGCGGATACTACCAGTCGGGAGGCGCTTTCGGTTTCCGCGATCAGTTGCAGGACGTATTGGCGCTTATCCACACCCGCCCTCACCTGGTACGCGAGCACCTGCTCCTGTGCGCCTCCCGTCAGTTCGTGGAAGGAGATGTGCAGCACTGGTGGCATCCTCCAACGGGGCGTGGCGTGCGTACTCACTGTAGCGACGATTACCTGTGGCTGCCGCTGGCAACCTGTCGCTATGTTCTAGGTACGGGAGATACAGGAGTCTTGGAGGAGCCCGTTCACTTCCTTCAGGGCCGCCAGGTAAACGAGGAGGAAGACTCCTATTACGATCTGCCGGGACGCTGCGAGCAGGCCGAGAGCCTTTACGAACACTGCGTGCGAGCCATCCGCAAAGGCCTCAGATTCGGTGAGCACGGCTTGCCGCTGATCGGCTCCGGTGACTGGAACGACGGGATGAACCTCTTGGGCCAACACGGCAAGGGCGAAAGCGTCTGGCTGGGGTTCTTCCTCTATGAAGTTCTCATGCGCTTTACCGAGGTTGCCCGCGGGCATGGCGACCAGACTTTTGCCCAGTATTGCGAAAAAGAGGCCTCACGGCTGCGCCGCAAAGTCGAAGAGCATGGATGGGACGGGCAGTGGTATCGACGCGCATACTTCGACGACGGTTCCCCGCTTGGCTCATCGGTAAACGCGGAATGTCGGATCGATTCCATTGCGCAAAGCTGGTCCGTTTTATCCGGCGCGGGAGACCCCAAGCGTTCGCACCAGGCTATGGAAGCCCTCGATGAGCACCTCGTTCGCCGTAAGGCTCGACTGGTTCAACTTCTGGACCCTCCTTTCGATAAATCGGATTTAAATCCGGGCTACATCAAAGGCTACGTTCCGGGGGTAAGAGAAAACGGCGGACAGTACACCCACGCGGCCATCTGGGCCGCCATGGCTTTCGCTCGTTTGGGGGATAACAGGCGTGCATGGGAACTCTTTACCATCATTAACCCGGTAAACCATGCAAGATCGAGCGAGGAGAGCCAAACCTACAAAGTCGAACCTTATGTCGTTGCCGCCGACGTTTATGCGATAGAGCCTCATACGGGCCGAGGGGGCTGGACATGGTACACAGGCTCAGCGGCCTGGCTGTACCGCTTGATCGTCGAATCACTGCTGGGGCTCGAACTCAAAGGCGATACACTGCGTTTTACCCCCTGCCTGCCTGCTGATTGGAAAGAGTACAAAATACACTACAGGTATAGGGAGACGGTTTACCATATCGCCGTCGGACAACCGCACGCGGGCAGCGGCGAAATGAATGTCACAGTCGATGGCGTCAAACAACAAAACAAGATCGTTCTCCTGGTCGACGACCATCGGGAACACACGGTAGAGGTGAGATAAACTCTGCGGGTACAACTTTGGTAAGCGCAGAGCCTGTCGCGGCCGATGTCCGGCACAATTTACGCAAAATCGCCCCTTGGGGGCTTAAGAACCATCCGGGCAATCGCATGGAATGGTACTTGCAGTGCACTAAGCCCCTGCTGTTAATCGCTGTAAATACAGGGATTTTTTTCTTTTCGTTTTTCTAACTATCTTAAATCACTATGTTTTTACTACTTTTAAGACCAAAAAAACAGGCAGAAAACAGCGAGATAAAAGGTCCCTAACAGCGGAATAACAGCCGGACACACCCTGGCCCAAAAAAAGAATGTGTATTGGAGCTATTCGTTTTTCAAAGAGCATTATGGAGCCGGGCTGCCTTAGAGCTAATGGACTATCCAACGCTTAGGCCCGGGCTCCGCCACATTTGTAGCATAAACGCCCGCGAGCGCACAAAGCGGCAGGCAAAAACGGCAACGTAAAGCGGCAATAGAAACGGCAACCAGGAGGGGAAAACAGAGGCCTTTGATCCATGTCGGGCACGATTAGGCGCGATTGCCCCGAGAGGACCATTGACAAATGCAGAGGCGGCGCTATACTCCCCAACCTGTATTCCCCGATTGTTTCCGAGTCTTGTTTTGAGGAGAAAAAGAGTGTTCTACATATCTAAAGCGGCCAGATTTTACGTTATGCCGTGTATCTTATTGTTTTCGCTTTTCTTCCCAGGCCTTGTTTTCGCCTCTCCAGCAGACCAGTCAGACCCTCTGACTATTATACAGAGCGGCACGCAAAAGGCGCTCGAAATTTTGCATGAGTCGGAAAACGGCCAGGGCCCTACATTAAAGCAGCGCAAAGACGAAATCCTAAAATTAGTCGACCACTATTTCAATTTCGACGAAATGGCCAAAAGTGCTCTAGGCCACCCGTGGAAAGAACAGACTCCGCAGAAACGCCAGGAGTTCGTAGGCTTATTTAAGCAGCTTCTGTTCAATACCTACGTTGACCGCCTTCAGAATTATACGGGCCATAAGGAACGGGTCTCCTACGATTCCCAGCAAATCAGCGGCGATTATGCGCTCGTTAAAACCCACGTCCTTTTCCAGGGCAACGACAACGTAACGCTTGACTACAGGCTGCACAGAAAAGACAATAAGTGGAAAGTCTACGACGTAACCGTCGAGGGAATCAGCCTGGTCGTAAACTACCGGAGCCAGTTTTCCTCCATCCTTGCAAACGAGTCGTTTGATTCTCTTTTGCAAAAGCTCAGGCAAAAAGTTCAGCAAACCAGTTAGTGCCGCATCCCGGAAATTCAGTGATACCCGAAACCAGCCGGTGGGCACGAAAAGCTGTGCCCACCCTGCGCTTTTGGCCGGTTTGAATATCATAGAACTCAAGGGACGCCACACTAGTTCGTGCCGTGAGCGGAATGGCCCTCGGCGCGCCAGGCATCCAGGCTGTAGGCCCCCGCCCCGTTTGCAGTCAGCAGCAATAGCCCTCCGCATATCGCAACGTCTTTCATAAACATGAGTGACTGAATGGCGTTTGCGAAATCATGATGAAAAATGAGGGCGGCGACAAGGCAAAATCCGGCAAGCAGCGCAGACAGAAACCGTGTCTGAAATCCCAGGACCAGCGCGATACCGCCTCCAAGTTCCAGGGCGATGACCAGCGGCAGGAGCATTGTCGGGGTCTTATACGCCGCCATGTATGCGCTCGTTGCCGCATACCCCGCGCCGAGTTTGCCGTAGCCCGCAATCAAAAATAGTTGGGCAAGAAATATTCTCGAAAATAGCGAAATGATGTTTTTCATGGTGGACTCCTGCCAATCAAGCTGTGTGTTTTTTAATCCACTCGGCATAGCGCGTTACCCAAGCTTCGAGGAAGCTTTTGCCGCCGTTTCCCAAATTTCCCGAGGCATCGAAAAAGCCCTCTTTTGCCTGCAAAAAAACCTCCGGCTGGCCAAGAGTGGGCACATCCAGGTAGGCCAAAACGTTTCTTAAATGCTGCTGGGCAAGGGCAGTGCCGCTCGGACCGATGGAAATGCCCAGCACTCCGGCCGGTTTTCCGGCCCAGGCGTTTTGACCGTAGGGCCGCGATCCATGGTCGAGCGCGTTTTTGAGCACGCCTGGAATCGAACGGTTGTATTCCGGGGTGACAAAAAGAAGCCCGTCGGCGGCCTTGATTTCCCCCTTCAACCGCAGCACCGGCTGGGCCGGGTTTGCATCGTCGTCCTGGCTGTATAAAGGCAGATCGCTAATTTGTAAGAATTGAAAGGAAAACTCCGGCGGCGCAAGCGCAACGATCGCATTTGCGAGCTTGCGATTAAACGAATCCTGACGAATACTTCCAACTATAACCGCAATCCTGTACTCTTTCATGATCATCCTCCTTTTATGATGAAATCCCTATACGATAACAACAAAAACCGGAACTTAGCCTATCTGCACGGCCAACATGGACATGGAGCCTCCATCGATTCCCTCGACCGGAAAACTAAGCGGGAGTGGGGCGGTTCCCGCATTTGACGCGCCCAGCACGTAGAGCAATGGCAGGTAATGGTCCGGAGTCGGGATCGACAACTCGGCGTCCCGGCCCAACCGCCCGTAGTCAATCAAGGAGGCGTCATCGCGCGCCGCCAAAAGCTGCCGCACCCGCTGTTCGAAGCGCCGCGCCCAGTCGAAGGCAAAAGGCGCGGCAGCCTCCCAGCTATACTCGGAGAGATTGTGGACGATGTTGCCGCTTCCCACAATCAGGACTCCTTCCTCTCGAAGAAGGGCAAGTCTTTTGCCCATTTCGTAATGAAAGGCCGCAGATTTGTCCGCATCCATGCTGAGCTGCACAATAGGCACATCCATCCGCGGGAACACATGGCGCAATACGCACCAGACCCCGTGGTCCAGCCCCCGGCCCGGGTCAAATTCGACCCTTTCGGGCGCCAGAAGCTCTTTTACGCGCTCTGCAAGCTCCACGCTTCCCGGGGCACGATATTGGATTTGGTACAACTCCTCGGGAAATCCATAGAAATCGTGTATCGTCTCCGGCCCGGGACTCGCGCTCAGGGCAAGCTTCCCTCTGGCGTACCAGTGCGCGGAGACAGCCAGGACGGCTTTGGGGCGTTCAAGGTCCCCGCCCTTGGCTCTCCAAGCCCTCGTGTAGACATTGTCCGAGAGCGTGAGCAGCGGATTGCCATGGCCGAAAAAAATAGTGGGCATACTCTTAGCCATTTCCATACCTTTCCGGCGGCCGGTGTGAGCGGCTGCCAATTTTACCTCGCCCCTTGATTGCTCCATCATTTGGGACTAAATTATGATCGAAGCTTTCAATACGCAAGTAGGCACTGTTTTGTAATGTACTATCCAGAAGGTAAGTAATGTAGTGCAGAGTATTTCAAGGAGAGGAATATGTCGGGAGAAAGGTATGGCTGCCCGGTGGAAATCACACTCGCTCTTTTGGGCAACAAGTGGAAAGTGTTGATCCTGCGGGAGTTGTTCAAGGGTACGAAAAGGTTTGGGGAACTTTTCCGCGGCATTTCCGGCATAAGCCAGAAGATGCTCACCCAGCAACTGAGACAAATGGAAGAGGACGATCTGATCGATCGCAAGGTGTATGCGGAAGTGCCTCCACGCGTGGAATACTCGATCACTGAAACCGGCAGGAGTCTTAAACCGATTTTGGATGAAATGCACCGGTGGGGCGAACGATACCGCGAACTGCGCCCCGCGCAGCGAGAAGACCGATAAAAAGGCTTGCGACCGGGTTTTTCACACTTCTTTGGGCCTTATGGTTTGCCTCCAACAGATCCCCGGCAGTTTTATTTGCTGAACAACTCTATGAGGGCACAATAGTCCCGGCCGTTTTATCCTGGAAATTCAAATCGGAAGGTTGTACATTTTGGGGATGAAAAATCCCGAAGAGTCGCAAATTTCCGCCAAGTCCAGTGATACATCGGGCTACCAGGGCCATTGGGAAAGACTGCGCGAAAGGTTTTCAAAGGGCGGTCTTAGCGGCTTTCACGACTATGAGATTCTAGAGCTTCTGCTCACCTACGTTTTTCGCAGAGGCAACCCCAAACCGATCGCAAAAGAGCTTTTAAATAATTTTGGAAATAATCTTGCCTCGGTTCTGGACGCCCCGGTCGAAGAACTGTGCAAGACAAAGGGGATAGGCAAAGAGGCCGCCACACTGATACGATTTATCCCTCAGCTTTTCGAGGCTTACCAGAAGAGCCGCTGGGACCTGCAGGAAAGCATTTGCTCGACTCAAAGCGCGGTTTCCTATCTGCGCGCGCATCTTGGGACCCAGAGAAACGAGGTCTTCTGCGTTTTGGCCCTCGACAGCCAAAACCGGCTTATCGCCATCGAGCAGGTCCAGCAGGGAAGCGTAAACCGCACGGCGGTCTTTCCACGGCTGGTAGCGGAGGCGAGCTTAAAACATCGCGCAACGGCCGTGATCCTTGCCCATAACCATCCGGGGGGCAGCCCCACGCCATCGGGAGCCGACAGGCAGCTTACAAAGAAGCTCAAAATCATGCTCTCAGACCTGGACATAGTGGTCCACGATCATATAATTGTAGCGGGCCAGGACCAATATTACTCCTTTGCCGAAAACGGAGGCCTCGAATGAAGGCGCGATCCATGCCCGCCGTCGTGATTGGCGGCGAGGCGCAAAAGGGCGAATGGAAGGATGTGGGGCTTGAAACCGTTGAAATCCCTTCGCCAAAGGAAGGCGAAACCCTCGTTCAGGTGGAAGCCTGTTCGGTAAACCGCGCGGATCTGCTCCAACGGCGCGGCCTTTATCCGCCTCCGCCGGGTGCCAGCCCTCTTTTGGGGCTCGATTTCGCCGGGTTTGTCGTGGAAGCCCCGGCGGGCGAACCGGTTGTCAAAGGAAGCGAAAGGGTTTTCGGGATAGTCGCGGGCGGAGGATACGGAAGATACGCGGCGGTCCCGGTCGATCATCTGGTAAGGATACCCGAGAACCTGAGTTTTATCGAAGCGGCCGCGGCCGCCGAGGTTTTCTTCACCGCCTATTACAACCTCCTGGTTCTGGCTGAAATGAAAGCCGGAGACAGCGTTCTTTTGCACGGCGGAGGCAGCGGTGTGGGAACGGCGGCCATACAGCTTTGCTCCGCGATCGGGGCCAGGGTCTTGATCACGGCGGGAAGTGATGAAAAGATCAAACGGGCGCTCGCTCTTGGGGCCTTTGCCGGGATAAATTACCGCAGAGAAGATTTTACAAGACGAGTCATGGAAATTACGGAGGGCAAGGGCGTAGACATAGTTTTGGACTGTATCGGCGCGCCTTACCTCTCAGGACATCTCGAAGTGCTCAGAACCCGGGGGCGCCTTGTTTTAATCGGGCTCATGGGAGGAAGCTCCGCGGAAATCGGCCTTGCACCGATCCTTGTCAAAAGGCTAAAAATCATCGGTTCGGTTTTGCGCAGCCAGTCAAGAGAGGAAAAGGCGGAAATCACGCGCGGGTTCCTCCGGACAGTGGTTCCGCTGCTGGAGTCGGGACGGGTAAAACCCATAGTCGACCGTATATTTTCCATATCGGAAGTGGATGAGGCTCACCGGTATCTTGCCTCCGGAGAGCATTTTGGAAAAATCGTGCTTACATGGAAATCTTTTTAGAAAATGGAAAAGCCCTGGATCAGCATTAAAAACGTACGGTTTGTAAGAAGCCGAAGACAAATACTCGATGACATTTCCTGGGAGATAAGACCGGGTGAAAACTGGGTGGTTCTGGGTGCAAACGGCTCGGGAAAGACTACCCTTTTGCAAATTCTCGCAGGCTATCTCTGGCCGACCTCGGGAGAAGTGACCGTATTGGGGGAACGCTTCGGCCAGGTCGATCTTCGGGCTTTACGAAGAAAGATCGGATGGGTGGGCTCCTTTTTACAGGCACAGGTCCCGCCTTCGCAGAAGCCTCTCGAATTCATCGTGAGCGGAAAATATGCTTCCCTTGGCATATTTGAAAAACCCGAGCCCTCGGATTTCGAAGAGGCCGAGGAGCTTGCGGTCAGGCTAAATTGCGAGAAGATTCTAGATTCCGCCTACAGCGTACTTTCCCAGGGGGAAAAGCAGAGGCTCCTTATCGCAAGGGCGCTGATTCACAAGCCGGGTCTGCTTATTCTCGACGAACCCTGCGGGGGGCTCGACCTCGTATCCCGCGAGCAGCTTCTGTCGACCCTGGAAAGTTTGGGACGGGAGCCCGAGGGTCCCTCGATGATTCTGGTCACTCACTATCTCGAAGAGATCATGCCGGCCTTTGGCCATGTCTTTTTGCTAAAATCGGGCCGTTGCGCGGCTCAGGGTGAAAAGAAGGCTATCCTCAGAAACGAGCTTTTAACGGATCTTTTTGGGATCCCGGTAGAAGCGGGCGGAGAAAACGGCCGTTTGTGGGCTCGCGTGGCGGCAAGACATTAACCGGGGGACAGGATACCACTCTTAGTCCTGGGCCTTTTGGGGAATGTTTTGCGGTTTGGCTCTATTGCGCGCAGCCGCCGGCCGCGCGGTCATCAGGTTTTCAGGACAGCCCGGGCGCTCTATCGTTTTCCTAGCGATCCAGCGCCAAGGCCGCCTTCCCCGGTCAGGGTTTGTAGGACTTCCTAAGGTTTTTCTTATCCATCTTTCCCACACTGGTCTTTGGAAGCCGATCGGTGATTATAATTCTATCGGGCATTGCCCACTTGGAGACGACGCCGCCTGCCACGGCTTGCTTAAAAAAGTTTTTAAGATCGTCTTCCGAGCATTTTCCGAGGTAGTTTTCTTTGAGCGTGACAAAGGCGATCGGTCTTTCGCCCCATTTCTCATCGGGTGTTCCGAATGCGGCAGCTTCCGAGACGGCCTCATGCTGGGTGAGAATATCCTCGATTTGAAGCGAGGATATCCATTCGCCGCCGGTTTTAATGACATCCTTTATGCGGTCGGTAATCTGCAAATATCCCTCTTCGTCTATGAAGCCGATATCTTGAGTGTGCAGATACCCGCCCTGCCAAAGCTCTTCGGATTTTTCCGTCTCCTTGAAATAACCCTGGGTAAGCCACGGGGCCCTCACCACCACTTCCCCAACGCTTACGCCGTCGTGGGGCTGCGCATTGCCTTCGGGATCTATCACCTTCAAGTCCACAAGGGGCACCGCCATTCCGGCGCGGCACCGGATCTCGATGTCCCTTTCCGGGCTTAAATCGGTCATATTCGGCTTAAAAGTGGCAAGGGTAAGAATCGGGCAGGTCTCCGACATGCCATAACCGGTAAAAACGTTTATTCCTCTCTCCAAGGCCGCCTTGCAAAGACCTTTGGGAAGAGACGAACCACCTATAATTACCTTCCAGTTGGACAGGTCTACCCCCGATACGGCCGGGGAAGTTAAAAGCATGTGCAGGATAGTCGGCACGCAATGAGAGAGAGTGACCTTCTCCTTTTTTATAAGACCAAGAAGACCGTCGGGGGAATAGCGCCCCGGATAGACCTGCTTTACCCCAAGAAGGGTTGAGACATAAGGAATGCCCCAGGCGTGGACATGAAACATGGGGGTAATGGGCATATAAACATCGCCGGAATTAAACCCCGCGCCCCTGGGAAAACTACCCACGCTTCCCAGGGTGCAAAGGGTATGGAGCACCAACTGGCGGTGGCTGAAAAATACTCCCTTGGGCAAACCGGTCGTTCCGGTAGTGTAGAAAGTGGTGGCTTTGGCGTTTTCGTCGAAATCGGGAAAATCATAGTCGGCGGGACTTTTCGCAAGGAACTGTTCATATTCCCCGGTTATTTCGAGTTTGGTTTCCGGCAAGGAGTCGCAATCGGCGAGAAGGATTATTTTTTTAACCGTTTTGAAATCTTTCGCGATTTCTTCCAAAATCGGCAAAAATTCGATATTTACAAGAAGCACATCGTCTTCGGCATGATTTATGGTGTAGAGGATCTGCTCGGGGGACAACCGCACATTAACGGTGTGGAGAATGGCGCCCATCATAGGGACAGCGAAATAGCACTCAAGATACCTGTGGCTGTCCCAATCCATGACGCCCACGGTGTTTCCGGGCTCGACTCCCAGGCCGGCCAAAAGGTTCGCGAGGCTTCCTATACGTTTTCCAAGCGTTTCGTAATCGTATCTTTTCAACTCGCGGTAGACGATTTCCTGCTTGGGGGTGTTTGCCAAAGGAGTATGGAGCAGATGTTTTATAAGAAGCGGGTAGCCGTAGGCCGAAGGTGTTTGGTCGATAAGACTTACAGGCGCCATGTTTTTCTCCAGTCGTTTTAGGGTGTTGTTCGGGAACAATAAACATAATACATACTATGTGCTATGTTTTTTAAAAAGGTTATCAGGGGACTTTTCCCGGCTTGGTGGGCGTGATGGAGCTGTCTCCACCCTCCCCCGGCTTTTGCGCAACAAATCCGCATCGGGATTTAGCCCACGGTCCTTATTTTAGCCTTTAGCGCCAAATGCGTACTACATAGTATGTGATATGTCAATTTAAAATCAAGATTCTTATTTTTCCAATGTCTTAAGTTTTTTGAGGATAGGATCGTTTTTTTACCGGTTTTAAAAAAAATTGCAACCAAGCCATGGCACAGCTAAGTGCTTTATCATCCATTTGCGTTCATGGAGGGTCTATGCGTCTTTTGTCGTTCGCACTCGTCCTGTTTTTTGTGTGCTGTTGGACCTCGCTCTGCCTGGCGGGCTCGGGCATAGGTCGCGTTAAAGTAAGAGGAGTGGAGCGGTCTGCTGCGGGGGGGTGAAGCGCCCCGGCCTGGCGTTTAAAGACGGCAACGGCAAATGGAAAGGTCTGGAGGTAGACGTTTGCCCCGCGGTGGCCGATGCGGTCCTGGGATCCCCGGAGCGCATTCGATTCCACGGTTATGCAACCGCGAAAGGATTTGAGGCCGTCCGCACACAAAAGGACGACATCTGCTTTCTTACCGGCACAGAGATCGCCAACCACCATTTGGCGGGCAAGGTGTTGCCTGGGCCCACGGAGTTTGTGGAAACGCAGAATGTGATGGTTGCGGGCAACTCGAGGGTCCAGCACCTGGCGGGTCTGGCAGGCGAGAGCATCTGTTACATGATCGCAAGCCCTGCGGAGCAGAGCCTCGAGGCCTACTTCGCGGGTATTCACAAGCACTTTTTGCACCGCCCCTTCTCAGAGTTTGGAGAAATGAACGATGCCTACCGGGTTCAAAACTGCCATGCCCTTGCCGCAGAGAGCACCTATCTTGCCTCCGTGCGCCTCAATCCGGGAATAAACCACATAACCAGCCGGATTCTTCCCGAATCTCTTGAAACCTACCCGGTCCTGGCGGCAACCCCGGTTTTGGATGCGAAATGGTCGGCCATTGTCGCCTGGACGGTGGATACCCTGATCAGCGCGGAGCGGCCCAAGACAAAGTGGAGCAACACGGGGGCGGGGGCGATGCCGATCGTTTCCCCCGAACTGGGGTTCGAGAAGGGATGGCAGGCCCGAGTTCTCCAAGACGTCGGAAATTACGGGGAGATATTCGATCGCAATCTTGGCGCGAAATCTTCTCTCAAGCTCGATCGGGGCTTTAATGCAAACCAGGTAAACGGAGGGCTTCTCCAGGCGCCTTTTCTCCAATAGATTGCTTTAACAATTTGCCTGCCGCGGATTTAAGGGGCGAGCGCATCCCTTAGCCGAGGTTTGACCTGTATCTTATCCAGGCTCGCGGCATCCCATCCTCCCCCCAGGGCTTTTACCAGCAGGACGGTGGTTACCAGTCGCCCGCCCTGGATGATCGCGGCTTCCTGCTCGTTTTGAAGAAGATTTTGCTGGGCGCTTACCACATCCAGATAGTTGACAAGTCCCCAGACATAGCGCGATGTGGCGATATCCAACTGGCGGCGGGCCGCGGCCACGGCCTGCGCCTGTGATGTGCGGGCGGCGTCGAGCACCTGGATGCCCGTGAGGTCGTCTTGGACCTCGCGGAAAGCATTGAGAACCGTGTAGCGATACTTTGCCAGCGCTGCGTCGAAGGCGGCCTGGGAAAAGTTCGCCTGAGCGCGCCGCGCACCGCCCGTAAAAATAGCCTCCGAGACGTTTGCGCCTATAGCCCAAAAGGAGCTTGGAACATCCATCAACTGGGCTATATTCATAGCATTCCAGCCTCCCTGCCCGTAAAGGACCAGGGAGGGATAATAGGCTGCCCTTGCCACCCCTATTTCCGCGTTTGCCACGGCCATCCCGCGTTCGGCTTCCGCGATGTCGGGGCGGCGCTCGAGCAGATCCGAGGGCAAAGCGACATCAATGCCGGGCGGTTGGTCGCTAATTTGCCGAGGCTCCAGATGAAAATCGGGAGCGGGCTTTCCGACAAGGACGGCTACAGCGTCCTCATATTGTTTTCTCTGCTGCCGCAGCAGAGTGGCCTGTGTACGGGTGGTGTCAAGAAAGGTTTCTTCCTGCGCCACATCCAATCCGGAGGCAAGGCCCCCCGAATGGCGCGATTGCACCAGCTGCAACCCTTTTTGGAGTGCTTTTACGGTGCTGTCGAGCAAAGCGATTTCGGTATCGAGTTGTCTAAGGGTAAAGTAGTCGGCGGCCAGTTCGGCCGTGAGCACAAGACGCACATTTTCCAAATCCGCCCCGTTTGCCTGGTAGGAAGCTTGTGCGGCTTCGACGGTGCGTCGGATTTTTCCGAAAAGATCGACTTCATAGCCCACGGTAAAGGGAAGGATGTAGCTGTTCTGGGTAACCGGACCGAGCAGGGGAGTGGTGTTGCCGGTCGCCCGATTGCCGGAGTAGAGCTCTCGGCCCACCGTCGGATCGACCTGGAGGGTAGGAAAAAGCCCGGCGTTTTCCAAGGCGGCCGAAGCCCGCGCCTGTTCAAAATGCGCCAGAGCCGCCTTGAGGGTCTGATTGGCGGCAAGCAGCCGCGCTTCCAACCGCTGCAACTCATTATCATGGAAAAGGGTCCACCAGGCAGTTCTGGGAACGGCGTCCCGGGGAGCGGCCTCGCGCCACGGCTTTTGGACCTGCCACTTTTGCGCAGTGGGTGCGGGGGGCCTTTTATAGTTCGGACCCACAGTGCAGCCCACGCAAAGCACGAGGGCCGCCACGGCGCAGAAAAGCGTCGGTAAAAAAGCAAAGGGGGAAGCGCCTCTTAGCATCAAATTCTCTTTTTCAAGGAAGTCGCCGCCGTGGAGACATTTCCCAGCTTCTTAACATGCACTTCTTCGTTTTCTTCGATCGAATCAGGAGGATTTAAAACAATCCAGTCCTCGGGTTTCAATCCGCTCAGGACTTCCAGGGAAGTCCCATAATCGCGTCCGACGACCAGGGGCTGGAGCCTTACGCGGTGATTCCCGCCGACGACGACCGCCCGCAGGCCTTCGGAGCGAAAAAGCAGGGCATTGACCGGAACTTTCAGGCGCTGGTGCGACACGAGGATTTTGAGATGCACCGAGGCATAGCTGCCGGGAAGCAGCACGCCCGACTTGTTTGGCACATCGACCTCGGTGAGCAGCGTGCGGGTCTTTACATCGATTGCCTGGGCCGAGCGCACGACTTTTCCTTTAAACCTGCGACCGGGAAACTCGGCAAGCTCCAAAGCGGCAGACAGACCGTTATGAACAGAGGGAGCGCAGGTTTCGGGGACATTCACGTAGACGCGAAGAGGATCGGTCCGCGCGAGGGAAAAAAGTTGCTGCAGGGCGCCCCCGTTTCCGGCATTGATAAGCCAGCCCGTATCCACATTGCGCCGTGTAATTACGCCGCTAAAGGGAGCATATATTTGTTCGAAGGCTTTTAGCTGTTCCAGGCGGCGGACATTGGCTTGAGAGGAGGCCACAATGGCCAGCTTGGCCTCCAGGTCGCCATTGGCGTTATCGACCTCCTGTTTGGAGACCGCATCGGTCTTTAAAAGGCCTCGGTAGCGGGCTGCGGTGATCCGGGCAAGATGCAGGTTGGCCTGCGCGGTAACCAGGTCCGCCCTGGCCTGGGCGAGTTGCTGGTCAACCTCCGGGGTTTCGATAACCGCGAGGAGTTCTCCTTTTTTTACGCGACTGCCGATGTCGTGATACCACGCTTTCACATAGCCATTGGTTCGCGCATAGATGGGCGATTCCACGTAAGCCTGAAGGGTTCCGGGCAAGACCAGATCCTCTCCGGCCGCTTCCCGGGAGGGATGAATGACCGCAACCGTGGGTATCGCCAAACGGTGGGTCTGCCGGGCTAATGCCCGCAATTGCTCATGACGCTGGAACACTAAAAGCGCGCCCAGTATCAGGAGCGAAAAAAGCACCCCGAAAAATACCTGAAAAAAACGGCTTGGACGCCGCGTTTCAACCTCCGGGTCCCTTACTGCACTTCGGACTTCTTTCATTATGAAGAGCCTCTTAAAACCTTGTCGCGCTTGGCGGACTTACTCGGTATCGGCAGTAGACACAGGTACTTGCCACTTTCAGGAATGTCACTGTCCCTGTAAATTCGGATCGCTGCGCCTGCGCTCCAACCACCCATGAATTATGGAAAAAAGGGAGGGGACAAAAAACAATGTGGCGATAGTGGCAAACAGCAACCCTCCGATTACGGCTCGACCCAGGGGGGCGTTCTGCTCCCCTCCTTCTCCCAGCCCGATCGCCATGGGGGCCATGCCGATCATCATGGCCAGAGCGGTCATAATTACCGGGCGAATGCGGACCCGGCAGGCTTCCATTGCAGCTTCCAGCGCTGTTTTGCCCTCTTTTAACTGTTCGCGGGCAAAGGAAACCACCAGAATACTGTTGGCCGTGGCCACCCCCATGCACATAATGGCGCCCGTGAGGGAGGGTACGTTGACGCTGGTATGGGTAACCAGGAGCATCCAGCAAATACCTGCGAGCGCTCCGGGAAGAGCGGTAATAATGATAAAGGCATCCAGCCAGGACTGGAAGTTGACGACGATCAGAAGGTAAGCGAGCACGACGGCGCCGATCAGTCCCAGACCCAGGCCCCGGAAGGAGCTTGCCATGGCCTGCACCTGTCCCCGGATATGGATGCGGCTGCCGCGGGGCAATTTAGCGCGAATTTTTTCGACCAGATTTGTGATTTGTCCCGCCACCGAGCCAAGGTCTCGCCCGGATACAGAGGAGTAAATATCGATCATGGGCTGGACGTCGTAATGCGATACAACCGCCGGGCGGGCCACGGTGGAGGTGGAAACGAGGTTACCCAGAATTTGGGGGGCGGCCGTATTGCCCGGGGCCGTAACGGGGATATTTTTAAGTGCCTGCAGGCTGTCGATACGGTATTGCGGGGCCTGAACCGCGGCGTTGTAACTCACGCCGTTTGCTGGATCGAGCCAAAAGCTCGGTGTGGTCTGAAAGCTGGAAGAAAGCGCGATTAAAAGGCTCTCTGCTATGTCGCTCGCCTGCAAACCCACATATTGGGCGCGGGTGCGCAGGATATGCACCCGCAGCGTGGGAGCATCAAAGGCCTGCTGTACGTGGACGTCGGCGGCCCCGGGAATGAGGCGAATTTGATCCGTGAGCTTTTGGGCGACCTCATAATTGCCCTGCTGGTTGGGACCGACAATTTGGATATCGATAGGCGCGGGAGCACCGAAATTGAGAATCTGTGTCACTATGTCGGCCGGCTGGAAGAAAAACTGCACACCCGGAAAATCGTGGGGCAACCGGCGGCGCAAATCCTCGACATAGGCCCAGGTGGATTTTAGCCGTTTAGGCTTGAGCTGGACCAAAATTTCGGTATCGGCGGTTCCGATGGTTCCCGAGTTACTGTAGGTCAAGTTGATGCTCGAGTAGGGAAGACCGATGTTATCGAGCACCGTGCCCAGATCGTGTGGGGGGATTATCCGTCGGATGGTCTGGTCGACCTGGTCGGCCAGCCTTGCGGTCTCCTCTATGCGCAACCCGGTCCTGGCGCGCATGTGCAGCCGAATCTGGCCGGCGTCGACAGCGGGGAAAAAATCGCGTCCGATCACCAGCGTTAGACCCGTCGAAAGGAGTCAAAACAGAAAAAAGCAGGAGACAAAGAGCCGGGGGCGCTCCAAAGCGGAGGCAAGGGCCCGGAGGCAACCGGCGCGAAATCGTTGGAAACCGTGTTCGAAGGTTTGCTGAAAACCACGCAACCGCCCCATGGTTTGGCCAGGGCGGGCCTGATATTCGTCTTTAGCGCTCAATAGATACATGGCCATCGTAGGCACAAGGGTTCGCGACCACATATAGGAGGCGAGCATCGCAAAAATAATCGCTTCGGCCATGGGAACGAACAAATACCTTGCTACGCCCGCGAGAAAAAACATCGGAATGAAAACAATACAAATACAAAGAGTCGATACGAAGGCAGGGACTGCGATCTCCCGGGCGCCGTCGAGGATGGCCGGGACGGTTTCCTTGCCCATGGCCAGATTGCGGTTGATATTTTCGATTTCCACGGTAGCGTCGTCTACAAGGATGCCCACAGCCAGCGCCAGGCCTCCCAGCGTCATGATGTTTATGGTTTCCCCCAGAGCGCTGAGGCACAGAATGCTCACCAGAATCGAGAGCGGAATGGAGGTGGCGATAATAAGGGTGCTTTTCCAGTTGCCAAGAAAGAGCAAGATCATGACGGCGGTAAGAAAGGCAGCAATCACGGCTTCCCGCACAACCCCCCGAATGGCGGCGCGCACAAAAAAGGATTGGTCGAAAAGGGTGCTGACCTTAAGCCCTGCGGGCAGGGTTGGAGCAAGCATTTTGAGCTTTTGTTTCACCCGGTCCACGATGGAAAGGGTAGAGGCATTTCCGGTCTTGTAGACGCTCATCAAAACGCCGCGACCGCCATTGACCAGCACCACGTTGGTCTGGGGAGAAAAACCGTCGCGCACATGGGCCACATCCCGCATATAGATGGTGGAACCCTTCAGGGTTTTTACCGGCAGATCATTCCACTGAGCCACGGTATCGGGACTGCCGTTTAGCTCCACGTCATATTGAAGGGGGCCGAGTTTGGCGACGCCGGTTGGCAGGATCAGGTTCTGCTCATTCACCGCTTTTACAATGTCGGCCGGGGACAACCCCTTAGCCTGCAAAGAGGTCGAATCGATATCCAGGCAGATCTGGCGGGGCATTCCGCCGTAGGGAAAGGGCACAGAGGCGCCTTGTACCGTGGCGAGCTGGGTGCGAATGAAATTATTACCGCAATCGTATAGCTGCTGCTGGCTAAGCCGATCGCTGGTAAGACCGATTTGAAGGACCGGCACGGTGGATGCCGAATAAATGATGACAAGAGGAGGGGTAGAGCCGACGGGAAGAGCGTGTAAAATGGTCTGGGAAATCGCGATCGTTTGTGCGACCGCCGTGGCGATGTTTACCCCCGGCTGAAAGAAGATTTTGATTATGGCTCTTCCGTCAAGAGATTGTGATTCGATATGTTCGATGTCATTTACCAGCACGGTTATGGCGCGTTCGACAACCGTGGTGATGCGCCGCTCCATTTCACGAGCTTCCAGGCCTTCGTAGCTCCAATTGACCGCGACCACGGGAATATTTATATCCGGCAAAATATCCGTAGGGGTATTGGGTATTACGACCAGGGCAACGAGGGCGACCACCAGCGCCATTACGATGAAAGTATAGGGTCTTGCAAGAGCTAATCTGACAATCCACATGGAGCGAGAGCCTTTCGCGAAATCCCATCCGAGCGTTGGAGCTTTATAAATCAATCCGGGGGTTATTTACACAGATGATTTGCCTCTTAACAAAACTTAAAACGGGGCCGGGAATTTATGGGAATCGTTTGCGGCAGGCTCCCAAAAGATAGGGGAGTTTGCATATTGACATTTTCTCAAGGCTTCCATGAAAGTTATAAATATAGCATGCCACGGCACCCTCGACCATCTGATTTTTATCCGCGCACCCTCGATCGGCGCGCTCCATTGCGGCGCACCGCGAGCTGGGCGCTTTTAGTCTCTTCGCCGGTGTGGTATGAGGGAGATAGATTTTTAAACCTGGGATATGCCCCAGGCAACGGGTGTTGCCGTTTTGCGGAAGTAACGGATGGTTCCTAAAGATATAGTTCTCAACCAGGTAAAAGAACCCGACAGGCCGCGGGAAGCCCTTCTCGCCTGGTTTGCCGCAAACAGCCGCAAGCTGCCCTGGCGTGTTGGCTACATTCCTTACCAGGTCTGGATCTCGGAGATCATGCTCCAGCAGACCCAGGTAAAGACGATGCTGCCTTATTATCATCGCTGGATGGCCCGTTTTCCCGATATCGCCTCCATTGCGCGAGCCCCCGAAGACGATGTGCTGCGTCTTTGGGAGGGCCTTGGCTACTATGCCCGCGCAAGAAACATCAAAAAAGCGGCGTCGATTATGGTCGGTGACCATGGCGGTGAGGTTCCCCGCGATTTTGATGTGCTGAGAAGGCTGCCCGGGATCGGCCTCTACACGGCGGGGGCGATCATGAGTATTGCCTTCAATGCCGATTGTCCCGCCGTTGACGCAAATGCGGGGCGGATTTTCGCGCGCCTTGGAGATATCGCGCACCCGTCGGGGTCCAAAGAGTTTTGCGACGTTGTTTATCGCCTGGCCTCGAAGCTCCTGCCACGCGGGAGGTCGCGGGACTTTAACCAGGCGCTGATGGATCTCGGGTCGATGGTATGCCTTGGTAAAGACCCCTTGTGCGTCCAGTGCCCGCTATCCCTTTGCTGCGCCGCTTTTCGCAAAGGCCTAACCGCATTGCGGCCCGTAAAGGCCAACAGGAAAGCACCCCTGCAGATCGCCAGGGCGGCCGTCGTTATGGTCCGGGAGGGCAAGGTCCTTATTCGAAAGAGACCGTTAACGGGTCTTATGGCACAGCTGTGGGAACTGCCGGGCGGGGACGTTCCCCCAGGCGCCTCGCCGCAAATAACGCTTGGGCGGATATGGCTCGATGAGCTTGGAATCCGGCTAGGCCCCCTGGAGAGCCTGGGCGTAATAAAGCACTCCCACACAGCGTTTCGCGTCGAACTTCATGCGTTCTTTTGCAACGATCCCAATCCCGTGCCGAGCGTAGTCGAAAACGCTCAGCAGCTCAAGTGGGCCTCCATTGCCGAGCTCGAAAAATTGGCCTTTTCCTCTGCCCATCGCAGGATTATCCGGGCTTTTCTGGAACGGCTCCAGTGCGCATCCCAGACCGATTCCCCCGCTGCTTTCCCAAGGGCACAAAAGGGAAAACTTTTTAATTGATCCCGTGGAGCTTGTGTGGTTTTGTTGCCGGGTCAGAGTAACCGCAGTGAGAAAAAGTCGATTTCACTCTCTAAAGAGGATTCTATCGATGCAAGACTTCGCACCACCAGATGAAAATTTCGCAATCCGAGTGCGAGAGAGCTTTTCAAAGCAGAAAATGATGCAAACCCTTGGCGCCTCTCTTTCAAAGGTGCTACCGGGGGAAGTGGAAATCTCACTTGAATTTCAAGACGCTTTGACCCAACAGCACGGTTTTCTGCACGCCGGGGTCGTTGCCACCCTCGCCGACACAGCCTGCGGCTATGCCGCACTCAGCTTGATGGCTCCCGATGCGGCAGTGCTTACCGTTGAGTACAAAATAAACCTGCTCTCACCCGCGGTAGGGGATTTAGTGATTGCCCATGGGAGAGTCACCAAGCCGGGACGAAACATCACTGTGTGCTCTGGAGACGTATTTGCGTCCAAGGATGGAGAAAAAAAGCTGGTAGCCACCATGTTGGCAACAATGATGAGCATTGTCGGCCGGGGAGGATTGATTGGGTAAAGAAAGGGAGAGCAAAAGCAGAAGAGGTGTCGGGCCACGCTGCTTAATTGAAATAAAACGCATAACCGAGGGCCCATTTCCAGCTTAAATGGACGCATTTTAGTCTTAGGATCAGTGCCGCAATCCGGGCTGAGACCTGGGCAAGGTGACTTCGCGGGCCCTTTTGACCGATGCGGGGGATTAAAGTCCGAGGAGTGCTTTTTCCTTATCCGTTAGCTGGGCCAGAAAACCTTTTTTCCAGTAGCAGTGATCATAGGCCTGGCGCAATGTTTGGGGTTTCCTGCGATTCTTGCCCGAGGGAACTCTAGCTATATAGCGCAGCGGGCCGTTTCCTCCAAAAGTGTTGCGGTGTGAAATCTGCCCCAGGGCTTGAGCCTCCTGCGAGCGTGGATAACACAGTATTCTTTCCAACACCGTATCAAGATAGGCATATGCCGGCGTACTCACCTCAAGATCATCTATTAAATCCGATGCGTCTCTAACGAATTCGAGCGCCGTCTCTCTAGCCAGCTCCAAGTATTGTTGCTGCGCATCGTCAAGCTCGGTTTCGCCATAGAGCGGACCCCAGCTGCCATTATTTTTCTCAAGACCAACAACCGTTGGGTGAGGAGCGCCAAAAAAAGCCTCCAACACTTCAACGCCTTCTCGAATCAGATTGGCCCGGTACTCGGGTTTGTCGAGATGCACGTAAAACGATTGCACGGGGCAGCCTGAGTTCAAAGCGCTATCGGCAAATCGCCATGTCGAAAAATAGAGTCCATGCAAGCTTGGCGGGCCCCCATTTAGATTTAAAAGATCGCGAAATGATTTTATGGACGAAGCTTGCCACCCGATATCCACTATGGCCGATTTGGTCGATGCGATGCCGGTCTCGGACAAATAGGAGAGCAGCCTGGCTCTTTCGTCGGCGGCGACGGCCAGAATATCGCCAGCAAGGGTCTTGATCAATTTCAGCATGTTACCGTGAGCTTCAGGGGATATGAAAACCCCGTTCGGAGTGGTTAGCAGCTGGTCCAGGGAAGTGAACCCGAAATCGGAGATTCGGTCGCAATAGGCGGCCGGGTCGAGCCCGATTCTTGTCAAAAAGTCCTTAAGCGCCATACAGGGATTGGCTTCGGTTAGAAAGGTCAGAGCATCCGCATTGATCGTTTGTATTCGCGGCACGTTTAGCAGACGACGTGAAGCATAGGTGTAGCGGGCATCCACATGCAGATTGAACTGCTCTTTTAAGATTTCGAATACTTTAATTAAATAGTATCCGTCCCTCGCCAGGAAAAAGAGCTTTTCAAGCTCGAGCCTTTTTGCTTCACGGGCAACCCAGCAGACAAACGACATATAAAGCGGTCCAACCACCTCATAACCGATCGCCTTCCAAAAGTGCGAAGCCTCGTTGGGGTCAACCGGATGGGTGAGCCTGCGCTTTCGAGCCAAGCCGGCGTAGATGCTGGAGAAGAGATCTGAGACCCAGTTGCCGCCATAGGAGGCGATTTGATCGACAAAAGGGATTTGTTCGGCTTTGGGCTTCCAATGAAAGGACTTAAGTCCCTTCGTGCCGGCTCGTTCGACATCGGAGGCCTCATTGTCGCCAATGTGCAAAATTTTATCCGGTTCCCCTCCGAATTTGTCCACGACCAGGTCGTAAAGCTTACCGCTATGCTTTGTCACCCGAGTCTCGGAGGAAAGCAGCAGGTTTTGAGAACAAAACCCGTTTGTTTCCAGTAAATTCGCTACAATGGACCCGGGTAGATACATATCCGAGGTAAAGGTTACCGTCTTGCCCTGGGACAGGGCCGTCTCATAAACTTTTACGGCCTCTGGGTGCGGGTAGAGAAGCCTTTTTTCCGTGGCAATTTCGAGATCTTTAAGAGCATTCAATGCGCTGTCGTCAATCCGGGTCAGCTCCTGAAAGACCGAATAGATCTCCTCAAAGGTGGTCTCACCGTGGCCGTGTTCCTGGAAAGCTCTTTGGCGGGCAATTCTTTCAGCATTTACACGCAGCTCGCAAAACTGCGCCCTGGAGTTTCCAAGGATCTTTGCGGCTTCGCCTTGCATGTACAAAAAAACGTCCGTGGGGCATTTAGTCTTTCGCAAAAGCACCGTATCAAACACATCGAAGGATACGACCCGTGCCGGCGCAAGCAGGGCGTTCAAGTCCTTGGGAGCTAAATGGGCGCCCCCGCTCCCGGCCTTTGCCGGTAAGCGCGAGAGACGGCCAACCGCGCCTTTTATGAACTCCTTTGCTCTTCGCCTCGCCTGGTAGAAGGAAACCTTGAGGGAGTAGAACCGTTTGAGATCGCGGGTTATTCTATCGAAGTGGTCGGCCATGAGCTCGAGATGGTTTAGTTTCCCCAATGTACTATCCGAGCTCTGCTGCAGATCCCTTAACAGCGCAGACTGCCCCGAGGACTTTTCGGATAGATTCATCACAAAACCCAATCCGACCCTGCCTTTATCCAAATCCAGCCGCAGATAATGGTTGCGTAGCTTATTGGCTAGTTTTTTATGCTCATCTATTCCATCGGTAACAGTGTTACCATAACTCGATCCGGCTCCCTTGTTACGCCAGTGATAAAAAGCCAATTGCCTATCGATAACGCCAATATCAAATTTGCTCAAAAACCTTATATTGAAGTCCCAGTCTCCAAGATAGTTGAACTTTTGATCGAATAACCCAACATGATCGTGAACCTTTCTCCTGTAGAGGAACGCAATTGGAGGATAGACATTTCTGCCTGCAAGATCGAACAGGCTTATTTGCGTGAATGGGAAATAGTCTTGTCGGCTAAGTTCCACTATATTACCGTATTTATCGATCTCTTCGAATATCCACACCGATTGCGTCGCAACTCCTTGAGTAGTATCGTCAGGACCTACAGAATCGAGGTATTGGACACATTCGGATAAGAACGTTTGCCCCCAACTGTCGTCATCGTCATGAATAACGACATACTCGCTATCCGTACTTGTAATGGCGCAGTTGGAGGCATTTTGCATACCCAAAGAGGTCTCGTTATGAATAATCTTGATCCGCCCACTGTAGCGGTTAAGATAGGGGGACACTGCGGATTCCAAGGTTAAGGCGTCTCCACCGTCATTTACAATGACATGCAACCAGTTTTCAAAGGACTGCTTTAGTACGGACTCAACGGCTCGCTTCAACATCAGGGGGCGATCTTTTGTGCGCGTGATCACGCAAACTCGTGAGATGGCGGCAGACAATTCGGAATTCCTCCCATATCGTAAAGGTTATCGACTCTTTGGATACCCTGATTATTCGAAAAAGAATGTCACCCGGCGCGGGCCTGCTGGTCCTGGCCGAGCACCCTTTGGCCAACCGAAATGGCTCCTAAGCACCAACCGCAGTAGATCCCCCTAAAAGGTATTCACGCCTTTGGTTGCCCTTAAAACCGCTTCTCGTGTGCCGGCACATACTGCAACCCGGCTTCGTGCCCGGCTTTCACCTTATTTTCCGTGGTAGGCTATATTATCCGGCTTTGGTCCTGTGCGCAATCGCTTTCCCCCACACCTACAATAATGCATTTGACCCAGATCATCATACCTGCTATACAAAATCCACCAGCTTCCAAGACATACATAAGTAAGCAAACTTGGGCGGTTCGGGTCGCAATTGTCTAAAAAAGA
>JBMFHI010000041.1:0-31204 GCA_049976905.1 Syntrophobacteraceae bacterium
GGTCCGCGCCCAATTCCTCGGCATGTTCGGCGATGCTTCGGGCCACATTGTCTATCTGCTCGCCGTGAACATGGACTTCGACCTGAATCTCTGGCGGGAAAACCCGTGCGGCCACCTCTTCGAGATAGTCGCGCGCTTCCTGCTCTCCGGTAAGATGGCGTTCACCGTGAATTTCACGCGGCGCGTCTTTTTCGACTGTGTGGAGCAGGGTAACTCTTGCTCCCATGATGCGGGCAAAATAAAGAGCGGCCGGAAGCGGAGCTTCAGCAAGCTTTGAGCCATCCAGAGGAACCAGGAGGTGTTTAAACATATCTTTTAGCCTCCAGTAAAGACTTGAAAGACCAGATAGATGTTTAAGGCCAAAATCAGGACCCCCACTATGACGGCCATAGCCGTTACCGCCGCGCTGTTTACAAGTTCTCCCATCACGCTTTTACGGTTGGTGAACACTACGAGGGGAACTATGGCGAAGGGGAGTCCGAAGCTGAGGATAACCTGGCTGAGTACAAGGGTCCTTGTGGGGTCCAGCCCCAGTAAAATTACGGCCATGGATGGCGCGATGGTAACCAGGCGCCTTATCCATACTTTTATGTGCCGCCGCAAAAAGCCCTGCATCATGATCTGGCCGGCCATCGTCCCAACCGCGGACGAAGAGAGCCCGGAAGCAAGGAGCGCGATAGCGAAGATAACGCCCGAACTCCTTCCCAGAAGCGGCTGCAGAGTGTGATAGGCGGTCTCAAGGGTTGCGACCCCGGTCAGCCCATGGTTAAAGAAAGTCGAGGCCGCCATGATCAGCATCGCCATATTGACGATGCTCGCAATCCCCATGGCTACGATCACATCGATCATCTCAAAGTGGAAAAGGCGCTTTTGCTGCTCGGGTTCCTTTACGACGATGCGTCCCTGGGTAAGGGCTGAATGCAGGTATATCGCGTGAGGCATGATGGTTGCCCCCACGATTCCGGTTGCCAGTAACACGCTTTGGGTGCCGCAAAATTCGGGCTTCACGGTGTGGTAGAGTAAGAGCGACCAAGAAGGCTTATCCAGCACGGTCTCGACCAGGTAGCTAACCGATACGACGCCGACCAGTGCGGTTATAACGGCTTCGAGAGGACGAAAACCGTAGCGTTCGAGCCCCAGGATAAGGAAGGTGGCCACCGCTGTAAGGATTCCCGCGGCCCAGAGGGGAATGGACAGAAGAAGGTTGAATCCGACCGCGGCCCCTATGAACTCGGCAAGGTCGGTTGCAATGGCCACGACTTCCATCACGGCCCACATTATAAGAACGACGGGATGGGGAAAGTGGTCGCGGCAAAGCTCGGCAAGATTTAGTCCGGTAGCTATGCCAAGCTTTGCCGAAAGTATCTGGATAAGCATCGCCATGAGGTTGCTCGCCGCGATTACCCAGAGCAGCGTATAGCCAAACTGGGCGCCTCCCTGGATGTTTGTGGCGAAATTTCCCGGGTCGATGTAGGCCACGCTGGCGATGAAGGCAGGCCCCATGAAGGGGATAAGATTTGTCAGCCCTCCCTTGCCTGGGCCTTTTTGAAGGATCTCCAGGGCCGAATCCACCGTGTCCTTCCTGTGCGCTTTTTGCTTGCCTGCCATATCGACATCGCCCATGATTAGATCAACCCGTTGTTTAGAGTATCGTATATTTATTCGCCTTCCAGTGCAATTACCTTTAGAATCGACTGCGGTCCGCCGCGCAAGGCGACAATATAATCAGCTGGAGACTGGAAAATGAACGATTCGATAAAAGAAAAAGGCATCGAACTGCTTGAAAAGCTGAGCCAGGCGCACGGGGCGCCAGGGCAGGAAAACGAGGTGCGACGGATTTTTCGAAGGCAATTGGGCGAAGGGGTTCGCACCGACAGGGCGGGGAATATATTTTTTGAAAAGAAGGGCTCCTCGGAGCTACCCAGGATTTTTATCCCGGCGCATATGGACGAAGTCGGGCTGGCTGTGCAGGCAATAACCGACGAAGGCCTCCTTAAGTTTGTCACCCTTGGGGGCTGGTGGGCTCATACGCTTCTTGCCAAACGCGTGCGGATACGAACGGCCGGGGGAGAGGAGATACCGGGGGTAATCGGCGCAAAGCCTCCGCATTTTCTATCCGAGAGCGAGCGTGAAAAGGTGATGAACGTAGAAGAGATGTTTATCGATGTCGGTGCAAAAGACGCCGCGCAGGCGCGCTCCTTTGGAATAAGTCTTGGAGACGGTATCGTTGCCGACAGTGCCTTTGCCCGGATGCACAACCCCGATCTGTTTGTCTCGAAGGCTTTCGACGACAGGGCCGGGTTGTCCGCGGTGATCCATGCCGCACTGGAGACAGCCAAAGTCTCCCATCCCAACACAGTGATCTTTTCCGGAACTGTCCAGGAGGAGGTCGGTACGCGAGGCGCGCGCGCCGCCGTATTCTCAGCCTCGCCCGATCTGGCAATTGTTGTCGAGGGAGCTCCGGCAGACGATTTGCCGGGTGTTCCCAGCCACGAGCGCCAGGCGGCCATCGGAGGCGGTCCGCAGATCCGATTCATGGACGCCTCTGCAATTCTTAACCGGGAGTTCATCGGGTTTGTCACTCAAACGGCGGAAAATAATTCCATCCCTTACCAGCTCTGCGTAAGGAGAAAGGGCGGAACGGACGCGGCGCCCATTCACCTTCACGCTTGCGGCGTACCAACGGTGGTTATCGCGGTTCCGTCGCGCTACATCCATACCCACAACACCATAGTCGATATTTCGGACTATCTTAATACCGTTAAGCTTCTGGTAAAGCTTATTGAAGCCCTGGATAAAGAAACCGCGGACAGGATCGGGAGCTATGCGGATTGACCGGGCAAGGCACATCCGCTCACTTTTTTCATTTCCTGATCACTAAAACGCATTTTTGCAGTTATAATAGGTCGATTGAGTGCGGCAAAAACCAGCTTGCGGTTAGACACTATCCATGCCGGCCTCAAGCCAAATGCTTCTTAATATACTCTCTAATAGCCAATGGAGGCTTTCGATGGAGTCAATGGAGTCTGGCGAATTCGTCGAGATCGGCGCAGTCTTTGTAAAAACCGACAGGACCCAGGGCAATACGGTCATTCTCAAACGTTCGGAAGAAGACACCCAATATTTTCTGATGTTCGTTGGAGATGCGGAAATCACCGCGATAGCCAAGGAAAAGGGGCTTGTAGAGCCAAAACGGCCTCTCACTCACGATATCTATCTCACTATTTTGAATCACAGCGGTGTGGTGTTTGAAAAGATCGAGATATTCGAGATGCGGGATAACACCTTTTACGCCAAAATTTATGCCCGGATGAATGGAGAAGTCTCCATTTTCGATGCGCGCCCAAGCGATGCGGTGGCTTTGGCGCTCCACGAAAAGTGCCCCATTCTGGTTAGCAAAAAGCTCCTGCGCGTCGAGCTCACAGCCGAGGAAGTCCAGGAATTCGAACTGATCGTAAAGACGGTAAAATTTTGATTCCCCGGCTCAACTGATCGCTATCCGTACGTAAGCCCCTTGACGCTGCGGCTGCTGGCAGGTCGATCTCCGCGCTCCTCGCAAAGTTTGCCGGCCAACGTTAACTATCGTTTGACTTGCGGCCGTGTTTTGGATACAGACTCGAAAGTTCTTTTACGGCAGCGCTGCGGCCTCGGGCCGTCCTGCTGCGCCAGGATATATTTTTCACCTTACGAGGGACTTTTTATGGCCATTTCTTCTTCCTCCGCCACTTTTACCCGCTTTTTCGTTCCTGAACTCGAAGTGGGCGATTTCTGGAGTCTTGTTGATGAAAAACTCCGCGCCGGAGCCTTTAGCGAGCCCGACGATTCTCAGACCGAGGCTGCCGGTTTTGCCTCCTGGGAGGATTTTTTCGATGCCTCTTTTTCCTATGGCTCCTACCGGAAAGCCGAATACGTAGCCTTTAATTTCCGCCTCGATCAAAAGAAGGTTCCCGCGGTGGTGCTTAAGCAGTTCGTGCGTCAGTCGGTGCAAAAATACCGCGAGGAACACGAGGGCAAATGGCCAAGCCGGGCCGAAAAGCAGGAGATACAGGAAAACATGCAGGAGTATCTGCTGAGCCGCGCTTTCCCCCAACCTTGCTCCTGCGAGGTGGTGTGGGTACCGGCAAACCACCTGCTCATCCTTGGGACTACGAGCACCAAGATGATGGACGCCTTCCTCGAGTTTTTTGAACGACAGTTTCAAGCCTACCCTGTCCCGCTCTATCATGCCCAGTGGGCGGCCAACATGCTCGCGCTTACGCCCGCGCAAAAGGATACGCTCGGCTCGATCGTCTCGCTGAAATCTCCAAGCGCCATTGTCGACGGACGGTTTTTGGGCTCCGAATTCCTTACCTGGTTGTGGTACTATATCGAATGTTTGGGAGGTTCTATCCAGGTTGGCGACAAGGTGGCCGAAGTACACCTGGGAGAACGCATGACCCTTTTGCTCCCCGCCGATGGGAAGGAAAAGGTCGTGTGCACCAGCCAGGCGAACTTTCTTCACGAGGCAAGAACGGCGCTTCGCCAGGGCAAGGTGGTCGATGAAGTTCAGCTCCTGGTAATTATCGGCGAAAACGAGTACGTCTTGACGCTTGACAGCTCTCTTTGGGCGCTAAAGGGCCTGAAGGCTCCCAGGCAGCTTCCCGACTATGGTAGCGAAGACCCCGACGGCCGATTCCTGGAAAAGATGTTCTTTATCGAGGAGGTTTCCGCGGCCCTGGACGCCCTCTATACGCGGTTTCTCTCCGAGAGGCTTACCCCCGGTTGGCAATCCGACACCCTGGTCGAACTTCAAAAATGGATAGACGAGGGGGGCTCGGCGCCCGAGGTTGTAAAAAACCCTACTGCCGTTGCATAGTTTAGGCGCAGATGAACCCTATAGGTTTAGGCACCCTCCGATATCTAATAAGAGAGCACTGGTTGAGCGCGTTCCTGTTGCTCCTCTCCCTTGCGACCGTGTGCCTGGCCCTTTTTCTTCGCTGGTATGTCAGGCGTCGCATAAGGCAGATGCTCGAAAACGGTTTTGAAGAAGACCATGAACTGGACCTTCTACCCGCTCCCGGGGCCTTCGAGCAGCAATCCCTGGAATTTATCGCCGGGGTGAGGCAAGAGATTTGGTCGCTTCCCGAAGCCGAACTCCAACTCGGACTGGATGCCTTAAACCAGCATGCTATGAAAATCGTGCGTTCCATCGGCGCAATCTATCATCCCGAAGCCGCTCAGCCCGAATATGAAGCCTCGCTCACCGACACCCTGGAACTTGTCGCACGGGTCGGAGCGAGGCTGGCAAAGCTTTCATCGACCGTTCCCATTAAGTATGTGGGAAACCGCAAACTAAGTGATTTCCAACGCTACTACCAGGCCTACGTCAAAATCAACGAAAACCCCGTCCTCAAGCTCTTCAAGAAAAACCCGCACATCTACAAGGCCGCACGGATTGCCTTCAGCGTAAAAAATGCCGCCAACCCCCTTTATTGGGCCGGCCGGGAACTGACCCGCGAGGGTTATTTCATCATTCTTCGATGGTTCTACCTTACCTTTACCAGCGAGATCGGAAAAGAAGCCATAAGGCTCTATTCCGGAAAGCGCTTCCAGCAGGAGGAAGACCGCGACGCGGTCCTTGTCTGCTACCGGATGTTTTACACCATGCGCAAATGGGGTGGACCGGCTGCGGCCGAATGGGCCGCCTTCATCCAATTTGTCGCCGGTCTTTCCTCGCTGGATTCCGACAGCAAACTTCATGTTTTGACGCGTTGTTCGCAAGACCGCCTTCCAAAAGATTTGGAGGAGCGTACAATAGCTACCCGCTCGGGTATAAAATGGTATAAGAAGGGCCTGAAAGTCTTGCTTGAAGCCGAGCCTGAGGCTTCCAAGGCAAAAATCAAGCTTGTCGAAAAGGAAACCGAGGCACCCGAGCAAACGGGGCAGGAAATTTGAGGTGGTAGCCCCAGGCTTTGTCAAAATTCGCTTTAACCGGGCCGGGATTTAGCCGCCATTTAAAATGGATGGGATTATATGAGACGAACCACCATTGTTTTTTGGGCAATTTGTGGGCTGAGCGCTGCTTTTTTTGCCTGCGCGATCTTTGGCTGCTCCTCGGCTACACATGCGCCTGAGTCCTTTCGAGGAATCAAATGGGGAGCAAAGACCTCCTCGGTTGCCGGTCTTAGCCAGGTTGCCGTAAAAGGCGATCTGAGCCTTTTTGAAAAATCCGGCGATCGGCTTCAGCTCGGAGATATAAAACTAACCCGGGTTATCTATGCCTTCTATAAAGACCAATTCTATATGGGCATGGCGTACTTTCCCTCCGAGAGCTTCATGAAAATGGAGGCCGTTTTGACCGGCAAGTTCGGCAAGCCCGCCGAAGTTGATCAAAATCCCAACAAACTCCTGTGGGATAGCGACTATGTCTCCGTGGTGCTTACGCCCGCGGGACCAAAGCAGGCACGGGTGGTCTATATGTACAAGCCAATTCAGCTTCAGGTTGAACTTAAAAAATAGGCCGGTAACAATTTGCCCGGCTTGGAACGCACAAGTATTCTTCTCGGATGCAGTAACCCATATAAGGTATTAAAGGGTGTTAACTCTTCCCTGCCATGTCGGTTGGGCGGTTTTCCGCCAGGCTACAGCCCCCAATGTTAGAATAGATCAACCCTGGCTTGACTCTCTAAAAAATTTTCGCAGGATGGACCGAAGCTTATCGTTATGCGGTTGTTGGCTTTCCTTCCCTGCCGGGTAGCATTGGAGGCAACTGGTCTTGATTCTCCCCAACCCCGGGCTTTGATCTTTTTGGCTCCTATGCCCCCATCCACCAGAGCCTGCTTTATCGTCCAGGCCTGCAATTCCGATAGCGCCAGATTTTGTTCCTCCGAATGCAGGCAGTCCGTATACACCGAAACTATCAGATCGGCATGAGGATATCTTTTACACATTTGGGTCAGGGAGGCTATCGAGACCTCCCAGTTACCGGGATTGATCCTTTGTGAATGAGGCTTAAAAAGACTATCGGATGGAACTGATATGCTCGTGCAGCCTTTTTCCACCGATAGGCTTTTAGAGAAACCGCGGGCAAGATAATCTTTTGGGACCTCCTTTTTGTCCTGCTCCTTGGAACCAGACCAAACCGTATAGCCATATTCGATAGCTGGAATCCGGCTTGCGCCTGCTGCCAGCAAAAAAATTAAAAAGAGCATAAAACAGGAAAATCCGCGTGCCATGACTGTTTCCTTTTCAGGATGCCCCTTGCCCGGGGCCGTTTTTGTGGCACCAATTCTCCGGGGTTAATTCCATAGGGGCATGCTTGGAGCACGAGCCTCAAAAAAAGAATCCAAGCGTGGCGATAAGCTGAAATAAAGGAACTGCGGGGGTGGATCGCCGGTTTTGGGATATGCCTGATACAGTGTGAAGGCCTGGAGCTGGAAAAATACCTTTCTTAACCGGCTGGAACCAGGCTTAAAAGCAACTTTTTAACCGATAATCACTCAAAAATCGTTTGTCAAGAATGTAGCCCGCCTAAAAGAGGCCTAATCGTTATTTGGAGTCCAAATACAATGGAAATCCAAAGGATCTGGGCCTTTTTACTACCTTACCTTGCCTTGCTGCTCACCTATAATAGGACCAGTTGCAGTAGAGTCCATCCTCACCCTGCTGGCCGAAGAGCTGTTGAGTCCCAACAGCCTTGGGGTTGCCCGGCGCGCTGATTGCCCTCGAGGCCCGCGACAGCGCCAAAGGGGCTGTGGATGGCCGATTCAACCCAGGATTTTTCAAATGGGGGGCTAAGCATGAATCTTCAGAAATTGTGGCCGTCGTGTATGCGTGGCAAGGACAGTTGGACACCCGTTTGGGCAGACGCCCCGCTGGTGGTAATGGTGGCCGATGACGATCATAACGATTATGCGCTGGTGGAGAAGGCTTTCGAGGATGCTCGGGCCAACGTCGATCTGCGCTGGGCGGTAAACGGTCAGGATGCCATGGACTATCTGCTGCACAGGGGCAGGTATGAATCGCCCGAGGCTTCACCAGCCCCGGACCTTATTTTGCTTGGTCTGGTGATGCCGGTAAAGGACGGGCTGGAAACATTAATGGAGATAAAGGGCCATAAGGGACTGCGAAAAATTCCCCTGATGCTTTTGACATCGACAAAAATCAGGGAACATGAAGACCGCTGGTTACGCCTCGGGGCAGACTCTTTTATCATAAAACCCCGCAGACTCGATGAGATGGTGGCGGCAATAAAAGATCTTCACCCACACCATTTTGGTATAGTTTGTCTGCCCGATGCCGAAGAACCAAATACTCTCCAATAAAAGGAAAGCTGCTTTTTGTGCCAAAAAGGGGGAGGGCCCAACATCCGCGCTGCCAGCCGCCAACTGTAACAAACCAGGCTCAAGCAGCCTGCTCAAGGGGAATCCGAGCGTCCATATCCAGGTCGAATCGGCCGTAAGGGATAATGTGAAGGGTGATCACAGTTTCACCGTGCCCACCGAGAAGGTAGGCAAGATAAGGCCCTGTCCACTCTACAAAAACCGGCATAACATTTTGGTCCGAGCATCGGCTCTAATCCATGAATGCCGTGCGGACAACGCTGCCAAATCCAAATCGAAAACGGGAAATTATTCAAAAGAGCTTTAGAAATCATACGGTTGTGGCTGCCGATTCAAATTTTACCGCACAGCAGTGATCCCGATTACGCGGTGTCACTGCCTTCGCGCGTTCTCCAAACTTGTGGTGAAAGGGTCTTCCGGCTGGTCAAACGCGGAACAAACAGTCGAATCACCGTAGAGCCAACCATGCGAAAAGCCAAATCTTCAGCCAGTCGAGGCAGGCGAAATAGACTATCCCTGCTGTTACTGTGGCGAGCAAGACCGAAGGACTGATCGCCGGCATAAAAATGCCACGCAGTGTGAGAATCGCGGTGGCGCCCATGCCAAAAACCGAACTGCCGATGAGGAAAAGGCTCGGCCGCGACTTCCAGAAATGTCCTCGCTCACGCAGAAAAAATATGGCAGCCTGTGTGCTGAAAATCAAGGTGGCAAAGGTCAGAGTCTGTAGAGTGCGTGTAGGGAACCTGAGCACGTAGTGGCCGTATGCGAAGACACCCAGAGAGAAAGCCAGTTTGCACACAGCGATCACGATAGAGGCGAGCAGAATGCCCCGTGTGTTCCATCGGTTGGGCCTGCGAGAAAATCCCATCCGGTCCGTAGAGATTGACATGGTTAGGAAATCACTGAGAAACAGGATCAGCACCATCAGCAAAGGCGTGAGCGGGTTTTCCCCCGTAAGCAGAAACCCGATGACCAGCAGCGCCATTATCTCAATTTTTTTGATCAGCATACTGAGCGTATAGGTGATGATACGCTGGAAAACACGTCGGCTCGTTTCAATCGCCGGCACAACCGCGCTTAATCCCGGGCGAGTCAGCACCATGGCTGCGGCGCCCTTGGCTACATCCGTAGCATTGGATACCGCCAGGCCTGCTTCCGCCTGACGAAGCGCGGGAGCATCGTTTACGCCGTCCCCGCTCATGCCGACCACTTCACCCAAACGCTGCAATGCGCGCACCAGCTTAATTTTGTCTTCCGGAAACACACCGGCGAACACGCGGCACTCCAGCACTTCGTCCCCGGGGGTTCCGTGCAGTTTCTCGCTCGAGCACACCATATCCGGGATACCCACTTGCTCAGCCACGCTCCGCGCCGTGAGCGCGTTATCGCCCGTCACCATCACCGTGCGCACGCCTAAGTCGCGGATCGCACCCACCACGGTCTTCGAATCGTCCCTCACGGCATCTTCGAAGCCCAGCAGTCCCACCAGACGCAATTCTCGCTCATCTCCTGCCGCTACGGCGAGCACTCTTTGCCCGCGCGTGACAATAGCTTCCTCCTGTGGCTGCCAGACAGATTCAGCGACGCCGGTCAACTTTGCCACAACAGCGGGCGCTCCCTTGAGATAGCGCCTCAATCCGCTGTCACTGCGATACACAGCCTCAGACCGCTTCGTAGCCGGGTCGAAGGGCTTGAACTCGATCCGCTCCAACTCGTCATCGCGAAAACCGCGATCGGTGGCCGCCTTGACGGCAGCTCCATCCACCGGGTCTTGCCCGGCAGGGTCGCTCGCAAGTGCTGCCGCGCGCAAAAGCTCGTTTTCCGAAAAGCCTGGAGCTGCCCAGAGCGCATTCACTGTGGCTTCGTTGCGAGTAAGCGTCCCGGTTTTGTCGCAGCACAACACCGTCATGGAGGCGATGTCGTGCAAGGCGCTAAGCCTCGTGATGAGCACGCCGTGCCTTGATAACTCCACCGAGCCAAGCGCGGCGGCAAAAGAGAAGGTAGCGGGCAAAGCTACTGGAATTGATGCGAGCAAAATGGTCAACAGCAGGGGTAAAATATGGCCGAACAACATCCCGGCATGGTACGCGTAGCCCGCTACAATCGCCATCATCGCACCGTTTACCACGAAGAGGTTCTTTGCTACACCCGTAATCTCGTGTTCCTGCCGGTTGGCCGATCCCGCAGTGCGGACCAGTTCGGCGGTCTTTCCGAAAAAAGTGCGCGCGCCGGTGGCCGTGACTTCGCCGGTGGCCTCGCTGCCGCGTACCATCGATCCTGCGTACGCTGCCTTGCCGGATTCAACGGACACGTTGGTCGACTCGCCTGTGAGAGCGGATTGGTCCACGAGAAGTGACCCTTCCAAAATCTTCACGTCAGCCGGCACAATGCTGCCCTGGCGCAGATGAATGATATCTCCGGGCACCAGGTCCTCGGCGGGCAGTGTGGTCCAGGCGCCATCGCGACGTACCCGCGCCTCCACTCGCAGTTGCTGACGCAAGAGCGACAGGGCCTTCTGCGCCTGACCTTCCTGCATAAAACTCAACACCGCGTTCAAAACGAGTAACCCGGCGATCAAAGACGCTTCCACGGCCTCACCAAGGAAGAGCTGGATGATGATCGTAGCTTCCAGAAGCCACGGAATGGGCGCCCAAAAACGCTTGATGAACTGTCGCACCGGATGGGCTTTATCCTCAACGACCGCGTTCGGGCCAAATTGCGACAGCCGCGCCTGCGCCTCGGCAGTGGTCAGACCACTGCGGTTGTTCGCTGCGATGGTCGAAGTCATGGTTTGATCCCCAATTGGATGATACCTTCCCTATAAATAAAAACGAACTCTGGGAGACTAGAGTCTTTGCCAACAAAAGAAAGAGGCCGCGAGGCGACTGCCGAATGCCGTTTTAGTAGATTTCCCTTTGCCGTCTGCCTCGGGTTACAGAAAGTCAACAAGAGAATACCAACCCCCTGGTAACTATTGGTGCGCCACGAGATCTTCCTTGGCCGTGGATTCCATGATCGACTTGGCCTTGGCGACGTCTGCGGCCGAGCCGTGGGCTATGACCAGGAACTTATCCGACTTCAGGGCGGTCTCGTATTTGACGATGCTGTCCTTGGGGATTCCGAGGCTATAGAGCCCAGCGCCCAGAGCGCTCAGCCCTCCGGTCACAACGGCGGCCTCCAGAGCACCCACAATTATCGAGGCCAGGGGACCCAGCACCACCAGTTGGCCCACTCCGGGAATGACCATGAAGAACGCGCCGAACAGAAGTCCCCACATGCCTCCCCAAAAGGCCCCGAGTTTTCCCCAGAACTTCATCCGGTCCCCTGCGTTGTAGAACCCGACGACATTTTCCTCGGTGTGATAGTCCTTCCCCACCACGGAGAGTTGCTTCATGTCAAAGCCCGATTTCTGAAGTTCTTTGACCGCGGCTTCGGCCTCGGTGTGGGTGTTGTATATTCCAACGACTGAGTTCTGGTTGCTCATTTGCTTTCTCCTATTGTGTTTTTAAGAGTGATTTGACTTCAGTACTAATTCGGCTATTATTGGCCCCCCCCCGGAAAAGCTAAAAATAGCCTTGGAGTGTAGCGACTCAGACCTGTTTCAAAACCTTAATCTTCCCAAACTAAGGATGCCGTCAAAATTTTCAAGGGCGTTTCGCCAGTCGACATCGTCGTTCTGGCAGAGCGCTGCCAAAACCGTCCTTCTATACTAAAGTTTTACGCGGCCTCATGAGAAGGATCGATCGAAACGCCGAGACGTTGCGTGTGGAAGATGATGCGAGCCTCGCGACCTTTCCGCAGGCAAACCGATCCTGGCCAAAGGTCTAAATGCCCATTAAATGTCCACGGGCTCTCCCACCATCTTTGACGCCCGCACGACCCGCTTGCAGTCGGCGCAAAGCTTCTGGTCGAAAAGCTCCTCGGGGACCTCCAGCAGATTCTCCAGGTGACGGATCATTACCGCAGAGGCATGGAACGCGCCGCACCGTTCACACTGCTCCATTTTGACCTTGTTTACTATGGTCCCGCACATGAGAAGCAGGCGCAAATTGCCCTGCTCTTCCATCTGCAGGGCTCCTGTCGGGCAGATGTTGACACAAGCCCCGCAGCCTATGCAGTGAGGCAGCCCGTGGACATAGTCTTTGAGAATAAGAGAACTTTCACCCGAATGATAAAAGGAGATGGCTGAGGCCCCCAGCCTTTCCGAGCAAACCTGTTCACATTTTCCACACCGCTCGCAAATATCGCAGCGCATGCATCTGGCGGCTTCCTGTTTGGCCGCGATCTCATCGAGGCCCAGTTCGACCCGGTCAAAGGTATGCATTCTGCGGTCAAGATCGATCAGCGGGATTTCCTGGCGCTGAATGAAGGCCTTAGCCTGGTAGTCCATTCGAATGGGCTCGATCATGCGGCGCGGGCGAGGCGCGGTCTGCCTGGGAGCGGGCAGGCCCCTCAAGTAGGCGTGGATTCCCGCCGCCGCCCTTTTGCCGGATGCAATCGCCTGAATTACGGTCGCCGGACCGGTCACGGCGTCGCCCCCGGCAAACACATCCTCGACTGAGGTCTGCTGGGTGTACCCGCGGATCTGAACATTTCCCCATTTGGAGAGTTCCAGTCCGCCCAGCCCCGGGTATTGCCCCACGGCGGTTCTTTGCCCGATTGCTTCTATGACCGCGCCAACCGGCATTCGGTATTGCGAGTCGGGCACCGGGACAGGTCTGCGCCGCCCGGTATCGTCGGGCTCGCCCAGAGACGCCATCGCGCACTCGAGGTAGTCGACCTTGCCGTAAGCGCCGCCGATCCTTATAGGTATGGTCAACTGGTGGACGTGGATTCCTTCTTCCGCCGCCTGGATGACCTCCTCCAAATGAGCCGGCATTTCAGAGCGGGTCCTGCGATAAACTATGCTCACCGACTCGGCCCCCAGGCGCACCAGGGTCCGCGCGGCGTCTATAGCCGCATTGCCGCCGCCAATCACGGCCACCCTGTTGGCCGGCTTGATTTTCAAGCCGAAGGAAACATCCTTTAAGAAATCAAGCACGCTGATGACCTGTGGGAATTGTTCCTCGCCTTCGATACCCAGGCGCACGCTTTCCCAGGCGCCCATACCCAGGAAAAACGCTCTGTAGCCCTCTTTTCTAAGCCGATCCAGCGTGAGATCGGTTCCAACCGGAGTGTTGACAATGATTTCAACGCCCATCCCTTTGATTGCTTCTATCTCCTGGCTTACAATGTGGCGCGGCAGACGATATTCGGGAATTCCTGTGGCCAGCAAGCCTCCCGGCGCCTGCATCGCCTCGAAAACAGTCACGCTATAGCCTTGCCCGGCCAGAAAATAGGCTGCGGAAAGCCCTGCGGGGCCCGCGCCCACCACGGCGACCTTTTCGGCATACCTGTTTTGAGGCACCGGGTTAGAGTAGCCGCCCCGCTTTTCAAACGCCATCCGTGCGGCCAGACCTTTGAGATCCTTTATCGCAAGCGCCTTATCGAGATGGCGCCGCTGACACCATGCCTCGCAGGGGTTGGGACAGATCAAACCGCATACCCAGGGAAATGGATTATCACGCCTTATGACATCTACCGCCTCATCGTATCGCCCCTGGCCTGTCAAAGCCACATACGAAGGAATATCGATTCCAGCGGGACAGTGCAACTGGCATGGCGCCGAAGATTCCCTCTTTAAGCCGTCGGGGCCATAGATTTTGCGCTCTGCATCTGCTCCCGGCCCTGGAGAAAAAAGAGGCCTGCCGGTCATGCTCACCTCCCGAAACGCCGGCATCTGGAGCCGGCGTCGACATCGAAATAAATAGCAACCTCACGGGTTCAAGCCTAAAGCCTGAACCTCTGCTCCACTATCGCCTTTGCGGATACGGCCCGCTTCAAACTGGCCGATTCACCGGGCGAGATCAACTTGAGCGCCCCGGTCGTACACCCGGTGACGCAGGCGGGCGCCAAACCCTCATCGAGCCTGTCCTTGCACAAGTCGCACTTTATCACCCGCCCCGCGGCCCCGTCCCATTGAGGGGCCCCCCATGGGCAGGCTGTTACACAGGCCTTGCAACCAATACACTGGGAGGCTTCCACAAACACAACGCCGTCTTTTTCACGCTTGCGCATGGCACCCGTCGGGCAGGCCGAAACACACCACGGAACTTCACAGTGAAAGCAGGGCATGAATACGAAATTGATCCTCGCAACGCCCTTTACCGCTCTTGGACCGACTGCGACGATCTTGCACAGGCCAGGACCCACCGGCACGTTATTTTCGGTCTTGCAATGGACCTCGC
Source organism: Syntrophobacteraceae bacterium (assembly GCA_049976905.1). Lineage (GTDB taxonomy): Bacteria > Desulfobacterota > Syntrophobacteria > Syntrophobacterales > Syntrophobacteraceae > SbD1. The sequence continues at coordinate 14,609 of JBMFHI010000041.1, forward strand.
AGGCCATGCACCCGATGCATCTGTTCTGATCCTGAAAAATGTAGTAGCTGCTCATGGAACTTAATCCTTCGCCTATTCGTCTTAGCAAACCTTCCGGACCTTTACGAAACAATCCGTGATCGGACAGTTTCCACCGACAGCCACTTTCAAAAGCCCTTTCATGAGGGAGTTATCCCGCATGCCCTTCTTGTAGGCCCTGGTTTGCAAAGGGACCTGCCGACCGAATCCGTGCAGAGTGTATACCACTTCGGGATGAATAAACTCAGTGACGGCGAGCTTGCCTCGTTCTACGACCTCTCCATTGGAGACCTCCACCGCGTCTCCAGCTTTGAGGCCAAGCTTTTCCGCCTCCCCGCTGTTTATCCACAGCCTGTTTTCCGACTGGAGTTCATTGAGGTAAATATTGTTTACGCTTGTGCCCTGGGTATGCACCGCGACCTTTCCCGAAATTAATCGGTACTGACCCTCAGGTGGCGCCGGAAGGCTTTTGTAAGGAGGAAATGAGGCTATCCCATTGTCTTCGAGCATACTTGAAACCATTTCAAATTTCTTGGAAGGGGTCTTGAACGGAAGCGCTTGTTTTCGGTCGAACAAGATCGGTTCTTCGCTAAGAGCGACATAACCTTTCTCATCAAAATCCGAAAGCGAAAGCCCCATGTCCTTTAATTGCCACTCTATCATTTCCTCGGCCGTCTCATAGGGGAAGTACCGGCCCACTCCCAGCCGCTCGGCCAATTGCTTAAAGAGCCACCACGCCGGTTTGCTGTCATAGCGGGGCTCAACCGCCTGCCGGCGCAGCCACAGCGCCGGCCTGGGCCCGCCCTTGACTATCACCGGGTCCGTTCTTTCCACAAACAGCGCTTCGGGAAGTATCACGTCCGAAACCCACGCCGTATGACTGTAGTTGATATCCACCGACACCAGCAGGTCAAGCTTCATGAGCCCCGCCTTGAATGCCTCGGGATCGGGAAAGCCGGAGAGCGGATCGAAGCGGTAGCAAATAAACGCCTTCACCGGATAGGGATCCTCGTTTAGGATCGCGTAGGGCAACATCTGCGCCAAACCATAGTCCGCCGAAAGATGCTTGTATTTCCAACCGACCCCGTCGAAGCGTCGTTTGTCGACCGCGGGAGGCAGGTCGGCGAACTTCCTGAGGGGCTTATAGCCGCAATGCGTTTCGTTCTTATTAAAAAGAATCCCGCCCTTGGACTCGTAGACACCGAGCAGCCCGTTGAGAATGTATAGGGAGCGCCGGAAATAATAGTCGTCTTCGCCACGCGCGGTCATCCAGCCCTGGTTTATTATGACCGAAGGAGCTGCCTCGGCCAGTTCGTGCGCTACTTTCTCTATCTCTTCCGCGCAAACGCCCGTTTCCACCTGCGCCCATTCTGGAGTATAAGGCTCGATGAAGGCCGCCATTTCCTTCATCCCAACGACCCAATTATTGACAAACTCCTTGTCGTAGAGCTTTTCCTTCACAATGACATTGATCAGCGCCAGGTTAAAGGCATAATCGGCCCCTGGCCGCAGCAGGAAAAAGCGGTCCGCCTTGGAGGCCGTATAGGTCCATCGGACATCGGTATAAACGACTTTCATCCCGTTGTCGCGCGCGTCGATAAAATCCTTGGCTTCCTTGGTGGCTAACGATTCCACTATATTGCGGGCATAGAGAACACAATATTTGCAATTCTTCCAGTCGTAGGCCACCGTGTTTCTACGCTGGCCTGCAATGGCGTTGTGCGCATTGTGTGCGCTGCTCGAACACGAGGCATGGTGGTTGAAATAGTTGGGGGAGCCCAATGCCTTGATAAAAGCCTTGTGCAGGTCCGTAAACGGCCCACCCCTGTCGCCCAGCACAACGCTTTGCCCTCCGTATTTTTCAATTATCCCTTTAAGTCTTTCCGCAACATAGTCCAACGCTTCCTCCCACCCCACCTTCCTCCACCTGCCGCAACCGCGCTCGCCCTCGCGTATCATGGGATGCTGGACCCGCTCGGTATCACTATATGTCGCCTTTTGCGCCGCCCCCCTGGCGCAAAGGCCCCGTCCACCCATCAAATGAGGGTTGCCCCAGATATGCCTGAGTTCCCCGTTTTCAACCTCAACCTCGATCGGGCAGCGGACAGTGCAACCGGAGCAAACACTAAAAACTTTCTTTATCGACGAATCAGCCATCACCTCTCCCTTCGGAGCCAAACAATCCTACAATCCAATGAAACCCGCAAAGTGGTCTAGATTGAGTTCTCTTTACACACCCAGTCTTGTATCTTAATTCACAATGCCGGTCATTCCATCATCGCCTGGAAAAATCCCGCAAGAGGTCTGGTTGCCCCCTCAGTCTAACCTTCCAGCGACTGCTTTATGAGCGCCCTGTTCACCCGTTCTTCCAGGTCGGCAATCTCAAGGGGCTTGGCTAAATAATCTTCCACCCCGATCTTCATTGCTTCTTCCACTGTTTCCTCGGATGGGTATCCCGTGATCATAATGACCTTGGTCGAAAGGCGCATCTGCAGGATGGACCGAAGAACGTTCACTCCGCATGCTCCATGGAGCTTGGTGTCTATAAGGGCCAGATCCGGTTTGTGGCCCCGGATCCACTTTAACGCCTCCTTATGATCCGTAAAGGCATGGACCTCGTGTCCCATCCCACTGATAATGCGTTGCACCAGACGGCATGCGTCCAGTTCATCGTCCAACACAACAACGAGTCCCATTCCCCCTCCTTTGACCGAAAGGAATTCGGACCTGTTTCAGGCAATATCCATACCAGCAGGCAATGGAGCCGCCAGACGAGGTCGTCGTGCGGACGCTACGGGCTTTTAGTATTTTTCCGGAAAGGAGGCCTCATGAAAAGTTAACTAATGCTTCTGCCCCAATGCTTCCGACTGGCGCATGAAACTGCAATAAATAAAGTGCAGCGCAATGATTCATGGTCGCTAAATGGAGGGGGCGCAACCAGCGCTCCCTCCAACCTGGGACCGCGTTAGAAAAACTTATACTTCAACCCCATAGCCACAGCGTAACATTTCGCAGTATGCAGACCGCTAAAGTTTTGATAGAGAGGCACGTCCCCCTCAGTGTAAAACGTTAACCTGGGAAGACCGATAAAGCGCCCGCTGACGTCAACTCCCGGAAGCAAATCTATATGGTCGTTGCCATACCAAAGTGGATTTGAACAGGGTCCGTAGCCAAGAATTTGCGGGTCGTAGCCATGGATATGTCCTTGAAGAGACCCAAGGATGCGCAGGGTCGTGCCGATCCCCGGCAACAATTTGTAACCGGTCCATGCATCGAACTCATTATAATCGCCGTACCGATAACCCTGGTTGTTTGTATCAAGCGGTAGACGGGCGCGGTAAGAAAGTCCCCACGTCCATTGATTTAAAACCGCCAGGTAGGTAATGCCGGGCATGGCGTCAAACGTTCCGCTCCCAAGCTGCAAGGTGTAGACGCCCCTTTTGTCGGTGGGAACGCCGGAGTTGCTAAAGGACACGGCGTCAATCGTTGTGCTGCCGGTTGGCAGGGACATGCCGAAGCTCGCGTTTATACTGTTAATCGGGTCGCCATAGATATGATAAAGACCTGTTAGAAAGGTGTCGCCAATCCCACTGGAGTGAGTTTGACTTACTCCCTCCAGGGTTGTCCCGCTCATGCCTTTAAATACATTGACATCTTGTTGTTTTTCAAAATATTGGCTTGCCAGCGACAGTGCGAAGTTATTGGTCACTCCGTAAGTGAGCCCCGCGGCCTCCGACCATATTTTGACATCCTCCGGATCGTTGCGAAGAACATGGGGAACTCCGACTCCCTTGGGAGTATAAGTCGAATAGACATTTTGCACGGCCCACCTGGAGGTGACCGGCGTATCGCCTATCATGCCCCCGGCGTTTAGCCCGTAAGCGCCCACCACGCCCCCGATCAGGTGGCCTTGCCCGGGCAAAGTCCCCCCGAAAATACCCAGTGGAACAACCGGCGAAGGCGCGGTATACTGTGTTGCACAATTATCGGCTTGCGTGTTCGTGGTCGTTTGGGACGCTAAGTTCGGAGCCGCGGGGGCCTCTGCTGGAGAACTCGTATCCGTTGGCTGGCTATCCTGAGAGGATACATTTGGCGTTGTCGGCTCCCCGGCCTGACTTGAGGCGGTCGACCAAACAAATGCCAATAAGATAAGCAACCCGCATAATAGAACATACCGCAACCCCTTTTCAGAAAACCGCATTCATTCCTCCATTGGTAAAAGTTGAAACTTGGATAAATAATCTTTCGCCCCACTCAGCAATTCCCGTTGGGATAGTCCGAAAGAAAGTGAACCGGCATCCCTATTTTTTTTTACTAGTTTGCCGGACACTTGTGAAAAGGTACACTATCCTGGGGCCGCCTGAACACAAACAGCGGAAATCATCTGTCCCTTGGCGCCCAACGGGAATTGCTGTCTCCCGTTTTCCTTAAAGCACACCGGTATTGCGCTCCATCAGACGACATGCTTGCGCTTTGCCCTCCAACGCCCCAACGGTGCCTGCTTCCCTTTGTTTTCTCTCAAATGGATTGGGACAGGTTTTGGCAATATCCATGCCAGCACGCAGCAGCCCAATATCCTAACGGATCGAACTCATTACAATCGGCCTGGACACTCCGCAAAGGAGCGAGCCGGCCAACGGGAGGACTTGCTCAAGGAGTAGGGGAGTGGTGGCTGCGAATCAGATTAGACGCCATAGATAAATTGCAGTGCAATAATATATTGCACCCTAAAAAAGGCAGGACACAACGGGTGGAGATTAACTATTTTACGCTACTCACTGCTCACGGGCGTAATATTTCCTCTATACCTCTGCGCCTCGATGCCGTAGCGGCGCATGACCTGCTGAAGCCCCTGGCGTTCCAGCCCACAAAGATGCGCGGCACGAGTCACATTGCCTTGAGTCGCAGACAGGAGCTTTTCGAGATAGCCTTCATGAAACTTTCTGAGAACTTCGTCCTTTGCCATCCGGTACTCCGGGAGTTGATCGGCATGTTCGACAAGGCAGGGCCTCTCTGAGAGTTTTTCCTTAAGCCCCACGTGCTCCACATCGACCTGGTCTCCGGGCGCAAGGAGAATTCCGCGCATGAGGACGTTTTCGAGTTCGCGCACGTTGCCTACCCACGGCCAGCGAAGCAAAAGCTCCATGAGCCCCGGGGAAATCTTTTTGAGGGGCCGTTTTAGCTCACGGCAGTGTTTTTCGAGGAAGTGATGCGCCAGAACAAAGATGTCTTCGCGTCTTTCCCGTAGAGGTGGCAACTCGATTGGCAAAACGTTCAACCGGTAGAAGAGGTCCTCGCGAAACTCCCCTCTTGCAATCTTCTCCGCGAGATTCCTGTTGGTCGAGGCGACCAGGCGAACGTCCACGTGAATGGACTTGGTATCCCCCAGGGGTTTGATCTCTTTTGTTTGAAGGACCCGCAGCAACTTGGTCTGGATGGTCGTGCTGATGTCTCCGATTTCGTCCAGGAAAATGGTCCCTCGGTGAGCCTCCTGGAAGAGCCCGATCTTGTTTTGCACCGCGTGGGTGAAGGCACCCTTTCTATAGCCGAAAAGCTCGCTTTCCAATATATTTTCCGGAACGGCGGGGCAGTTTACCACTACGAATTGCTCACCCTGTCGGTCGCTCAAATCGTGAATGGCCCTGCCAAGAAGGTCCTTGCCCGTCCCGGACTCCCCGGTGATAAGGACCGTTACGTCCGTCTTGGCCACCATTTGAACGGCTTTAAAGACCCTTTGCATTTTTTCGCTTTTGCCCACAATGCTCCCGAAAGCCTGCGTATGCTGCACGCGCCGCTGGAGCGCCATATTTTCGCGCAGCAATCGACTCCTCTCCAAACCCTTGGTCAGATGCCAGACCAGGGCCTCATGGTCGAAAGGCTTGGCTATGAAATCGTAGGCGCCCATTTTGATGGCCTCCACTGCAAGTTCGATGGAGCTATGAGCCGTCATCATGACAACTGTCAGCCAGGGATGATCGCGGCGAATGCGCTCGAGCACCTCCAACCCGTCCATCCCCGGCATTTTCATATCCAGCAGGACGAGCCCGACGGACTCTTTTTCCAAAACAGCCAGGGCCTCTTCCCCGGAAAGGGCCGTCCTCACTTCACAGCCAAGCTCCGGCACCAGGGCGCGCTTTAGAAGCCGCACCATGTCTTCCTCATCGTCGACAATCAATAGCGTATCGACCACTCGACCGCCATTCCCGTTTTCAGCTTGCACTCTCTGTCCTTCCCCGCGCCGGGAGTATAACGGTAAATATAGAACCCTTGCCGACCTCGCTCTCAACCAGCAGTTCGCCCCCGTGGTCCTTCACGATGCCGTAACTCACGGAAAGACCCAGTCCTGTCCCTTCCCCGGTGGGCTTCGTGGTGAAAAACGGATCGAAAATGCGGCTTAAGTGCCTCTCCTCTATCCCCATCCCCTGATCGATCACTCGCACCATCGCCCTTTGGCAGGTCTGGTCATGGAGCGTTTGGATCCGCACCGTTCCCACTTTCATCGCCTGCCTCGCATTCATGATAAGGTTCATGAACACTTGTTTCATTTTTGCCTCATCTATCGCTATGCCCGGCATTCGCGGGTCGAATTCCTTTTCGATAACGATCTTCTCCAATTCAAAATGATGCCGCACCACGCTTATCACTTCGTCCATGATGTCGTTAATCCGGCACGCGCTCTTTTTTGTCTGCGCCCTTCGGGAAAAGCTTAAAAGGTTTTCCACTATGGTCTTGCATGCCCGAGAGTGTTTCTCGATGACCCGCAGGTCCTCGCAATTCTGGGAGCCCTCCTTTTCAGAGCGAATGAGCAGTTGCGTATAGCCCAGTATGATGCCCAGAGGGTTGTTGATTTCATGAGCGATCCCGGCGGCCAACTGCCCTATGGAAGCCAGCTTGTCCGCCTGGAGGATCTGTTGCTCCATCGCTTTCCTCCGTGAAATGTCCTTAACGAGGAAATGATAAATTTCTGCCTTCCCATTGGTCCTGTCCTCCACGCTGCCGCTGATGAGCGCGTTAAAACAGCTCTTATCGGTGCGTTTCATCAGGACCTCCCTATCGGCGACATACCCCCGCTGCTTAAGGGCCTGCTTCAAGCAAGTCCAATCCCCGGGCGTTTCGAAAGCATCCTGAAAAAAACAATTCTCTATAGAGACCTCGGCCTTGGAGAGGCCGAGCATCTCCATACCTGAAGGATTGAGGGTCATAAGCGCCCCGTCCTCACGAACCACCGCTATCATGTCGCGGGATACTTCAAATATGCGCCGGTGCTTGCGCTCTGAGAAGGCAAGCTCGCGGGTACGTTCCACCACGAGGTCCTCCAGGTTTTGATTCATGAATAGGAGTTGCTCGTGCGCTTGCTGAAGGGCTTGTTTGTCCCTTGATATCTGCTGATAGATCTTCCACACGGGACCGAAAAAAAGGGTTACCGAGGCCGCAAAGACAAATGAAAGCGTATTGATGGCGCCGCTGTAAGGGCTCAAAACCCTCCACGCGTAGTCGTAGTCAAGAGCCAAAAGTATGCGTTTTACAATATGGCCCACGGAGGCTGAAACGGCGAAGGCCGCCAAAACGTAACAGATCGAAACCAGATAGAGCCATACGACGTTGGTGCGGTCCTGATCCCTTAGCTTTTTGGCGAGCCGGACGCACAGGAAGGAAAACACGATCATGAGCATCGAGCCCACAAGATCCGAAACCCATATCGGGTAGACAGGATAGCTCATGGCGGAGGATCATACCTGCTTTAAGAGTCGGCGAAGACCTGCATACAAAAAAAGGATCCCGGGAACGCAGAACAGGTGATCGAGTTTGGCGCAATAATAAAGCGGCAGCAACTTGCCCGAACCATGAAGCAAATAGAACCGGGCGCTCCATGAGTCCTCATTGTCGAGTTTGAAAAGGTCCGAGCGCCCATCCAGGTAATGCGCCAGAGCGGCATCCAAGTTCCAGAGAATCAAGAAAAAGGCCGCATATTGCACATAGCGCCATCCGGGCTCCTCAATCAGAGAATGTTGTCTTAGCCAATAAATTAAAACCCCCAGGGAAAACATGAAAAGAAAATGGGCCATCTGGTGGACGTAGAGTCCCTCCGGAGCGCCATGGGTCTGGGTGGCAATCGCCGCTTGGGCGGGCAAAAACAGATAGACCAGGCTTGCCGCGGTAAAAGACAGGGCGGTGGAACCTCCAGCGCCCTTAGCGCTTCGTTGTTTCCTGACATGTCCCGGGGATGTTGCGGGCTGCAAGGATGCCAGGCGCTTAACTGCCGCAAACAGGCCAGGGCAATAATGTGGCATAGTAGTTGCTCTCTACCGCGCCGACCTGCTCGACCGTTTAGTTCGAAAACTGCAAATCCAGCGCCGGCGATTAAAATCTTTGGTTCATGGCCCCCTTCGAGCGTGGGGCTCTTTTGTGCTGAGGCGCATTGCTTTGCCATTTATAAACCAACTTTTTACCGGGAGGAAGGAATGAAAAGAAAAATTGTTCTACTCGGGGCCGTGATGGGCGTTTGGATGCTCTTTCCCGGCGTCAATTCGGTTGCCGCCAGGCCGCAAGTCCCGCCTCCACCGGCCGGCCGAACCGGCACCGTGGTAACGACGCCTGGGCAAACCTCGGCCGGCTCGGTGCGAATCAGTCTGGATAAGACTTCTCTTCACAATCACGGCATAATCCATTTAAGGGGTGTTGCGCCCGAGGCAGAGCCCGTTTACGTCGAAGTCTGGAGCAACCGGACTGTGCGAACCGACTATTTCGACACCAAAAAAGACAAAAAAACCGGCAAGACGCCCTACATCCTTTACATGACTAAACAGATGCCCGCCTATTACACAATTCTGATCCCGGTGAACAAGCTGGCCGCACTAAAAGCAGTGGAGGCACTGGGGAAAAGCTGGAGTTGCGCGAAGGCGCTCAAAAACTGCGGAGCGTTGGGAGTTTTCAAAGCCCCGGCCGCGATCCCTATCGACCGGTATCAGGTAAGCCTGCTTGGCGGCATTATCGGCTCGCGCGGGGCACAGCTTTCGGCCATGAGCCCCGGTGAAAACGCTTTGCGGGCGATGCAGCTTATAAAAACAAGGTTCAGGAGCGCCGGCGTTGTCTTCGCCCCCGATGTCACGATAAAGCCCGACGGCTCCTTCAGCGCCACGATAATCGTTCCCCCGGGCGCCCCCGACGGCGCCTACCGCGTTCGGGCCGCGGCAGGCAGCCAGGCCGTCGCCAGTAACACCGTAACGTTTGAAAACCATATAACTTTGCCCTACGTCTACCTGACCCACGCCGGGTCGACAATGAATCTCGTCTGGCCCTTCCTCCTCTCCTTTGCCGTCTGTACCTTCGGCGTATTGATGGGCGCCGGAGGAGGCTTTATTCTCAACCCGCTCCTCCTTCTTATATGGCCCCTGCCGCCCGCGGTCGTCGCCGGCACCGTCATGCCGACCGTGCTTTTCTCTCAGGCGAGCGGCATTTACAACTATTCCAAAATCAAATTCATTAATTGGAAGCTAGGCATTGCAATCGGAGCCGCCATGCTCTTAGGAGGCTTCATCGGCCCGGAACTAACCGAACTTATCACTCTATCCCAGTTCAAATTCATTTTTGGAATAATTCTGATATTTCTCGCCGCCCTTATGGCGTGGCAGACCACTCCCTCCTACGTGGCCAAAAACAAAAAAGAAAAGGCGATTCTCCAGCAGTTCCAAAAGAAGGCTCAAGAGGCCGCTGCCAGGAAGAACGCCGTGGCCAGGACCGCATAATTTCCGAAATAAGCCTTTCGCATGTTTTAGGGGAGAATCGATATGGAAGTCAGATTTTGGGGTGAGTCGTTTAATGTCAATTTGTTTGTGGGATGCATCGGTGGTTTTTTGATCGCTGTAATGGGGTCAATGTTTGGCTTTGGTGGCGGACCTTTCATGGTCCCGCTCCTGACGGTGGCCCTTGGGCTTCCGATGTACCTGGTCGTTGGCAGTTCCCTTCTGGCGATCTTTTTTAACACCGTTATGGGAAGCGTTCGCCACTTTCAGTTCGGACACCTCGACCCGATACTCTTTCTGGCGATGTTTCCCGGCGCCGTGCTGGCCGGCTTTATAGGCGCCAAGATCGCAAAGAAGCTGAGCCCTCTCATGGTTAAAAGGATCGCGGTAGTCGGACTGCTGATCCTGGGCATACGACTTTTGCTTTGATACCGGGGCCAGGCCCTCCAGCAATGGCGTCGCCTTAAGCTCTGCTTGTCTCACGCAAAGGCGCGAAGCAGCGAAAATTGAATCCGTAAAAAGCGCCATTTCGGACTGGTCTACTAGGGCTAATTCAGGCCTGGAGCGCTCAGCTGAATTCGGACACATTGCGTATTGTGTTTCTTTCATCTCCTTTTTTTCGCGCCTTGCGCCTTTGCGTGAGCCTCAATCAACAAAATTGAGGCCCTCCAGGCCCGGGCAGCAGGAGCAATTTATTCTCCGCGCATCTCTTTTTTACTTGTTCGGATACAGAAAAAAGGGTTGTCATATCCCTCGCAATGGCTTATTAATCCCCATACTCTTGGTGGATGGTTTGTACTGGGGTAATCCCACGGATAAAATACAAGAGATTGCGTATCCAATCGAGTTCGGCGGCGTGGTTGTGTCTGGCCGGCCCCCCTTGCGGAGCGCCCGAATCAGGGAAAGGATAAGACTTTTTTTTCCTGGTTAAGGGGCGTGGCACGTCTAGAAAAGGGGAAGAACCATCCGGATCGACAAGGCCTCATTGGCAACCGTTGCCGGCGTAAACCGCGGATCACTGTGGAGGGCCTCTATGCTGGCTGTTTATTTACCCATTCTCTATATGATTATTCTTGCCTTGCTCTTTGGCGCCGGAACGGTTTTCCTGTCCCACCTGCTGGGGCCTGCCAGGCCCTTTAAGGTTAAAACGCAATCCTATGAGTGTGGTATTCCAAGCGAAGGCGCTCAGTATGCGCAGACGCCGGTGAAATTCTACGTTACCGCCCTTCTTTTTCTCATCTTCGATCTCGAATGCGTCTTTCTTTATCCCTGGGCGGTCTACTACCGAAGGCTGGGTGCCTTCGGGCTTGCCGAAATGCTGATCTTTCTGCTGATTCTCGTAGTCAGCTACGTGTATGTCTGGAAAAAGGGAGCTTTGGAATGGGATTAGAAAATCAACTCATTGGCGATAATGTGCTGGTTACCAGCCTCAACAAGCTGGTTAACTGGGGCAGAAGTAATTCGGTGTGGCCTTGTACCTTCGGTCTTGCCTGCTGCGCGCTCGAAATGATTGCCAGCACTCTGGCCGATTTCGATATCTCCCGTTTTGGCTCCGAAGTCTTTCGTCCCTCCCCGAGGCAATCCGATCTCATAATCATTGCCGGCACTCTTACTAAGAAGATGTCCGTAATGGTCAAGCGCATCTACGATCAGATGGCCGACCCCAAGTGGGTGATCGCAATGGGGGCTTGCGCCTCATGCGGCGGGGTATTCAAAAGCTATGCGGTGGTCCAGGGCGCCGATCAGATAATTCCGGTCGATGTCTACATCCCCGGGTGTCCGCCTCGCCCCGAAGCGGTTCTGGCTGGTCTTATGAAAATCCAGGAAAAGATCAGGACCGAAAGATTGGATCAGCGCCGCGATTTCAAACCCGGCATGCTCGAAATTGCGACAGGAAAATAAACGATGGAAATTGAAAAAGCGTTAACCGCCCTGTCCAGGCAATGCCCTGATTTAGGGCTAAAGAGGGCCGACCGTCATGGGATGGCCGAAATAACCGTTTCGCTTGAGTCTTTGCCTCAGGTCATGAAAACCCTGCGAGCGCTGGGCTTCGATATGCTAAGCGATGTTGTGGGTATCGACCGCATGCCAAGACCCGTGCGCTTCGATGTGATCTACCTTCTGATGGCCATGGAGGATTTTTCCCGTCTGGCGGTCAAGGTTGAGGTCGCTCAAGACCAGGAAGTCCCAAGCGTTAGCGGTATATGGAATTCGGCCAACTGGGGTGAAAGGGAAGTCTTTGACCTTTTGGGCATTGGTTTTTCGGGGCATCCCGATCTACGCCGAATTCTCATGTGGGAAAATTTTGAGGGTCATCCGCTAAGAAAGGACTTTCCCCTTGAGGGCAAGGACTTCGATAAGCCTTTCGATACCGAGACCATAAGAGATTACTTCTAACCGGGACCACGCAGCAAAATAGTCAGGCATGGAAAATCATGAGCGAGAGTAAAACCGTAACCCTGAATATGGGGCCCCATCATCCGGCTACTCACGGCGTTTTGAGGGTAGTCCTGGAGCTTGACGGCGAAACTATTGTAAATGCGACCCCCGTTATCGGATATCTTCACAGAGGGATCGAAAAAATCTGCGAAAGCAGGACCTACCAGCAGATACTTCCGCTTACCGACAGGCTCGACTACTCTGCGGCATCGGCCAACAACTTGGGCTATTGCGTTGCCGTTGAAAAGCTGCTGGGCATCGAGGTGCCCAAAAGAGCCCAGTATTTGAGGGTCATTATGGCCGAGCTTGCCCGGATCATGGGCCACCATCTCTGGCTGGGTACTCATGCCCTCGATATCGGCGCCATGACGGTCATCTTCTATGCCTTTCGGGATAGAGAGATGATCATGGCGATGAACGAAGAGATCGCCGGCTACCGGCTGACGCCTTCTTTTATCCGCATCGGCGGCGTGGCCTACGAGGCTACGGACGATTTCATCGCGAAGGTGCGAAAATTCGTCGCCTGGTTTCCCAAGGCTCTCGAAGGCTACCACCAGCTTTTGACCGACAATAAGATCTGGACCACCCGGACTATGAACATCGGTAAGATCTCGGCCCAGGAAGCGATAAATCATGGACTTACCGGTCCAAGTCTGAGGGGCTCGGGTGTTGCCTACGATGTGCGCAAGGCCTTCCCCTATTCCAGCTATGACGATTTTGACTTTAAGATCCCCATCGGGGAAAACGGTGATGTCTACGACCGCTACCTGGTAAGAATGGAAGAATTCAAACAGTCGATCGGCATTATCGCCCAGGCGATTGAAAACCTTCCCTCCGGGCCGGTCATGACGGATAATCCTCTGGTGGCAAGCCCCAGCCAGCCTGAAGTGCAAACGGATATAAGCGCGCTCATTCGCCGCTTTATGGTAAATGCCAAAGGCACTCCGGTTCCAAGCGGAGAGTTGTATTCTGCGGTTGAGGGCGCTAAAGGGGAACTGGGGTTCTACCTGGTTGGCGACGGCAGCGAGCAGCCCTACAGGCTAAAAATTCGCTCGTCCTGCTTTTACCTTGCAAGCGCGCTGCCTCGCCTGTTGGTGGGGCACATGGTTGCCGACGCCATAGCCATTATCGGTAGCCTCGATGTTGTGCTTGGCGAAATAGACCGGTAAAAAACATGCGCCGTCTAATTAGATAGAGCTGCCTAACGGAGTGCGACCGATGACTGATCTGTTCATCATTCCCATTATCAAAATGCTTGTAATCTTTGGGGTATGCCTGTTTTTTGTCGCTTATACCACCTGGATCGAAAGGAAGGCCCTCGGCCATTTCCAGCTACGATACGGCCCCATGAGGGTTGGCTACCATGGGCTGCTTCAGCCTCTGGCCGACGCTGTTAAAAATTTTTTTAAAGAAGAAGTGGTCCCGGATAACGCCGACAGAGCCGTTTTTCTCATGGCGCCGGTCATATCCATTTCCTTTGCGGTTATGTTGCTTGCCGTTATCCCTTTTGGCCCCGCGATCACTATCTTTGGCAAAAGGATAGATCTCTACCTGGCCAATCCTTCCATAGGCATTCTTTTTATCCTCGGCCTTGCCACCATCGGCTCCTATGGAACGATCCTTGGCGGGTGGTCTTCGGGAAACAAGTACGGCTATATGGGCGGGCTAAGGGCTTCGGCCATGATCATCAGCTATGAGCTCTCCCTGGCCTTTGCCGTCCTTAGCATAATTATGGTGACCGGCTCCTTTAGTCTGGTGGATATGGTGGCTGCCCAGAAACATCTGTGGGATTGGAACATCTTCAGGGAGCCAATAGCCTTTCTCGTGTTTATGATAAGCGGCATAGCAGAGCTAAACCGTACTCCCTTTGATATGCCCGAAGCCGAATCCGAGCTTTGCTGCGGCTACAACATCGAATACAGCAGCATGAAGTTTTCGCTTTTCTTTCTTGCCGAATACACCCACCTCTTTGTCTTCGCCTCCCTTGTTACTACCCTTTTCCTCGGTGGGTGGCACGGGTTGTTTCTGCCCGGACTTGTGTGGTTTTTTGTAAAGACCTTCACTGTTATTTTTGTGTGTATTTGGATCAGGGCCACTATTCCACGCCTTCGCTACGACAAGGTGATGAAGCTCGAATGGAAATTCCTGCTGCCGGTTGCCCTGGCCAATGTTATCGCAACGGGCGTGGTCGTGGCCCTGTTGGGTTAAGATGTCAGGAGCTCCAATGGAAAAGTCCGATATTATAGTTGTAAGCAAAAACAGGGGTGAAAAGGGAAATTACGTAAAGCCCATTTTGAAGGGCTTGCAATTTACCCTGGGCAATTTCTTTAAAAAACCCATCACCATTCAATATCCCGATCAGAAAACCGTTAGAAGCCAAAGGTGGCGAGGCCTTCACAAGCTAAACGTTGACGAGCAGGGTGAATTGAAATGTGTTGCCTGCGGTCTATGCGCTGCTGTTTGTCCCTCGCAGGCCATAACGATCCTTGCCCGTGAAGAGGAAGGGGGAACCAGGCATCCCGAAAAATTCGAAGTTGACGAGCTTCGCTGCATTTTCTGCGGGTTTTGCCAGGACGCCTGTCCCAAGTCCGCCATTAGCCTCACCAAAGTATATGAGTACGTCAACTACAACCGTAAGGATTTTCTTTTCGACATCTCGCTATTGAAGACGACTGGAGAGAAATGGAACTCTTAGGGATAATCACCTGCGGGGGCGCGGCGCTGGCATGCGCGCTTTTTGTGATTCTATCGAGAAACACCGTCCACAGCGCGCTTTGGATGGTCGGAAACTGCCTGGCCCTGGCCGTTCTTTTCCTTCTGCTAAGCAGCCAGTTCATCGCCGCCCTGCAGGTGATCGTCTACGCGGGCGCCATCATGATGTTTATCATTTACGCCATCATGATGCTAAATCAAAGAGTCTCAGGCGAAGACTCCCTGCGTAAAAGCCTTCTTTCAGGCCGCTTTGTCCTTTCCTTTCTCTTTTTGGTCGGTTTGCTGGGACTTGGTGGCGTGGGGCTTAGCCCTCTGGCCCTCAAGGGCTCCATGGGGCCTCATGCGCTGGCTCAGTTCGGCGAGATAAATTTGCTTGCAAACTATATTTTTGTTCAGGGCCTTGCCGCCTTCGAGCTGGTTAGCGTGCTGCTTACCGCCGCGGTGGTAGGGGCTGTCTTCCTGGCCCGAAAAGATTGATGGCAGGACCGGGGAAGGCTTCTAGCGGCCGCGGGTAACTTGGCCGAAGATGCCGTAGTATGTGGCTTTGCGCAAGGTTTTTACATCCGAGTATGAGGGAATAGCTCAATGAACGATTACCAGAGCGTCTATCTTGCACTGTCCGCAATCCTTTTTGCACTCGGCGCCTTTGGGGTCATTTGCCGAAAGGATGCCATTGTCGTCTTTTTGTGCGTGGAGATCATGCTTGGCGCGGTCAATTTGGCCTTCGTGACCTTTTCTCGCGCCAATCAGTCGGCCGAAGGCCTTTTCATGGTCATGTGCATTATGGCTGTGGCGGGTGCTGAGGCTGCCATAGGGCTTTCGATTTTCGTGCTGTTGTACAGGAAGACAGGCTCTATCAATATTGACAAATTCAACCTGTTGAAATGGTAGATCGAGGCGTGCGATGAAGTTTGATCTGGTATGGCTTATCCCGATATTTCCCCTGGTGGGCGTTCTTATTAACGGCCTGCTTGGCCGAAGGATCGTTGAAAAAAACAAAAGCCTTGTCCATTGGATCGCCTGCGGCGCGGTCGGGCTTTCCTTTCTTGTCACGCTGGGGCTGTTTGTTAAGCTCCTGGGGTTGCCGGCGGATAAACGGCTCTACGATTTCACATGGTTTACCTGGATCTCCTCGGGGGTTTTTCATGTAAATATCGGCTACCAGATCGATCCTCTGTCGATGTTTATGTGCATGTTCGTGACCGGTGTCGGGTTTTTGATTCATGTCTATTCGATTGGGTACATGAGCCATGACGAAAGCTATTTCCGGTTCTTTACCTATCTTAACCTTTTTATGTTTTCAATGATCAACCTGGTCCTGGCCGATAACTTCCTGCTCATGTTTCTTGGCTGGGAAGGCGTGGGGCTTTGTTCGTACCTGCTCATTTCTTTCTGGTTTTCCGATCTGGCCAATGCCGTGGCCGGAAAGAAGGCTTTTGTAACCAACAGGGTGGGCGATTTCTTTTTCGCCGTGGGTATGCTTGTTCTTCTTACCCACCTTGGCGCCCACGGCTTCTGGTCGCTTAAGTTTTCCGATGTATTCTCTCATGCGCGCCTGCTTTCGCCCCACCTTATAACCATCGTTTGCCTGTTGTTTTTCCTTGGGTGCACCGCCAAGTCGGCTCAGATACCTCTCTATATCTGGCTCCCCGACGCCATGGCCGGTCCAACCCCGGTTAGCGCC
>JBMFHI010000042.1:0-30050 GCA_049976905.1 Syntrophobacteraceae bacterium
GTAGAAAAGGAAAAGAGGATCGGCGGTCTGGCCGTAAAGGTCTCGCACACCATAGAAGGCGCGCAAGTGCGACCTTACATCGAAGAGCTTGTCGAACGGGTCCGGGGAAACAAAAACATCGAGGTCTTTACGGATGCTGCGCTGACCTCGTTTCAGGGCTACAAGGGAAACTTCACGTCCACCATTGAAGTGGGGCCCGATAAGGCGCGGCGCACTATCGAGCATGGCGTTGCCATCCTCGCTACCGGAGCGCATGAGTATAAACCGGTTGAATACGGTTATTCCACCAATGAGCGTATCATTACTCAGCTCGAACTGGACGAAATAATCGAGAACCCACCATCAGGGAAAGACCCGCGCAACTGGAAACAGGTTGTAATGATCCAGTGCGTAGGCTCGCGAAACGGGCAGAACCCCAACTGCAGCCGCATCTGCTGTCAGAGTGCAGTAAAACATGCCCTTCGGCTAAAGGAGATCAATCCCGAAATAAACGTCTACATCCTCTACCGGGATATGAGAATGTACTCCATGCTGGAGGATTTCTACATGGAAGCCAGGCGAAAAGGAGTGGTGTTTGCGAGGTTCGATATGAACAAGGAACCCGAGGTTAGAACGGACGGGGAAGGAGCAGCGGTAGTATTCCGCGACCCTATTTTGCAGCGGCCGGTAATGGTTGCGGCCGACGCCGTGGTCCTAAGCGCCGCGACCCTTCCAAACGACACGGACAAGCTTGCCTCGCTCATCAAGGTCCCCCGAAACGCTTACGGTTTTTTTATGGAAGCCCATGCCAAACTGCGCCCCGTGGACTTCGCCTCTGAAGGCATTTTCCTTTGCGGCACGGCCCATTCCCCCAAGCTCATAAGCGAAAGCATCACCCAGGCCCTTGGAGCGGCTTCCAGGGCAGGCTCGTTTCTAGCCGGGAAAACGCTCAGCGTGGGCGGGGCAGTAGCCCATGTAGACAGCGAAAGGTGCGCAGGCTGTCTTGTGTGCGTACGGGTCTGTCCCTACAAGATCCCTAGAATAAATGAAATGCGGGTCTCGGAAATCAACGAGGCTCTTTGCCAGGGTTGCGGGACCTGCGTGTCGGAATGCCCGGCCAGAGCGATTCAGCTAAGCCATTATGAAGACTGCCAGGTCCATACGAGCATACACGCCCTGATGGCAGGTTAATGTCGCGAATCGCCAATTATGTTTAACACACAGGGAGTCGAATCTGTCGTGGAAGATACATTTGAGCCTGTCATAATATGTTTTTGCTGCCAGTGGTGTTCCTATGCGGCAGCAGACCTTGCCGGCTCCATGCGGCTTCAATACCCCACAAACGTTAAGATCATCAAGGTGCCCTGCACCGGCAGAGTTGATGTCATATCCCTTCTAAGAGCTATAGAGGAGGGGGCGGACGGAGTTTTCGTCTCCGGCTGCCTCCTGGGGGATTGCCATTACATCTCGGGCAATCAGAGAGCAACCAGGCGGGTGGCGCAGGCGAAAAAGCTGGTGAAAAGCTTCGGCGTTAATCCGCAAAGAGTCGAGATGTTCTACAATTCGTCGGCCATGGGCCCCCAGTTTGCCCAGTGCTGCAAGGATTTTACCGACCGGATACGAGAGCTTGGAGCGTCCTTTAAGGGAAACGAGCCGCAGGCCCACGCCGCAGCGCGGCGCGAGGCTAACGCTCAAGGGGCTTGAGCATAATCACCGCGCAATTTATTTGCAGCTGTGCGCAATTGCGAGCACAGTCAACAGACAAAGCGAGAGGAGATTTATCTAAATGATTTACTTATCGGAAAAGGCAGAGGACGTCTTGAAAGACCATTTCAAAGACAAGGCTATCACCCCGATTCGAATTTTTCTCCAAACCGGAGGCTGCGCGGGGCAATCCCTGGCACTGGTTCTAGACGAAGCGAAAGCAACCGATGACGTATACCAGATAAACGGTTTCACCATGATTATTGATAAAAAGCTTCACGAAAGAACAAAGGACATAACCGTAGATTATGTATCCAATGTCGTAGGTTCGGGTTTCAGGATGGAAGCCGATATTCCGGTGGGAGGATGTGGCTGTTCGTGCAGCTGCCAAGACCATTAACGGCACGGGATAGATAGGGGGGCTCGGGCGACCGCGTCGCTACATAAGGCTTGAGCTATGAAAAGATAGTTCGTTTCTCCAAAAACCCCGCCATACCAGAAAGGGTGGGCATAACACTGGTTGTGTCCACCCCAGATCCGGTTCCGTAAGCGTTAGCATTGCCGGCACCTGATAATTGACAGCACCCTCCCCTATCCAACCTCTTTGATCCTGCATGCAACAGTCGGCTTTTTATTACAGTTTGAAGCCGACGCGCAACGACCTTAGGAAGGCCTCCCCTGGTTTTTTATCCCGTTGTGTCCACGGGACCCATGCAATAAATAGAAAAAAGTATTGACTTCGCCCAAATCATTGGCTATTATGCCAAATATCAAAATAAGAGGGAAGCGTATGGACGGTAAAACCTATTATTTGGAATTTCGGGCGAAAGTATTCAAAGCCCTGGGACATCCGAGCAGGCTTAAGATGATCGAGAACCTTTTTGCGGGCGAACGGTGTGTCTGCGAACTTCAAGAGATCGTTGGATCGGACATCTCAACGGTTTCCAAGCACCTGACTATTTTAAAGGAAGCCGGAATCATCGCCGATGAACGCAGAGGTGTCAAGATCTACTACTCTCTACGCATGCAATGTGTGGCGGGCTTTATTGGTTGTTTAAACGATTTTCTGGGTCGGAGACTAGAGGAACAGATCGTAGCCCGCGATCAGGTTAAGGGGGCATCTGGGGAATAGCCTATTTTTTTTTGCGATATTGTTTCCTATTTGGCCAAATAACACATACTTTAGGAGGACGCTAGTGACTATAAAGGCGGTTTTTGGATTTAAACTGTTGGCGCATCCTTTGGACGCGAGAATAACTGGAAGGAGCGAGAAATGAAAACCCTGGATGGCAAAAGCTGTGCGTGTGATGAGGGCGTTGGTGCTGCGATGGCAGTCAATGCGGCGCAGGACCGGCAAGAGAGGATAATGACTCTCAAGTACCTCCTGGCAGGCATTCCCATGCTTGTTGCCTGGTGGCTCATCTATGAGCGTCTTGAGCCCTTTGCGGGTTGGGTGGCCAGCCACTTTGCCCATTACCTGTCCGGGCATAATCTGTCCGCGGCAAACATTGGACATCTTAGAAGCGCCGTGGAATTCTACGTTTTCGAGGGGCCCAAGGTTCTTATGCTCCTGCTTCTGATAGTTTTCGGCGTTGGCGTTATTCGCTCCTTTTTTACTCCGGAGAAAACGCGTAAAATTCTTGCCGGAAAGCGTGAAAGCCTTGGCAATGTCCTTGCCGCCCTGCTTGGCGTTGTGACTCCATTTTGTTCCTGTTCGGCCTGCCCGCTTTTCATTGGCTTTGTTACGGCCTCGATCCCTCTGGGGGTTACTTTTTCTTTCCTCATATCTTCCCCGATGGTAAACGAGGTTGCGCTGGTTTTGCTCTTCGGGCTGTTCGGCTGGAAAATCGCCGCCATCTACATGAGTACGGGCCTTGTGATCGCCATGGTCGCGGGCTGGACTATAGGCAAGCTTAAAATGGAGAATTACCTCGAAGATTGGGTTTTGCAAATCCAGGCAAGCGAGAACACCACGTTCCAGGAGGAACATACGACCATTGCGGATCGCGTCCGGTTTGGTCTAGACGCGGTACGCGAAATAGTAGGCAAGGTATGGATATATGTCCTTTTAGGCATTGCTGTCGGGGCTGGAATTCACGGCTATGTGCCCATGGGAGCTTTGGCCTCGATCATGGGCAAAGGGGTATGGTGGTCGGTTCCCGTGGCCGTAATTATCGCCATTCCCTTTTATAGCAACGCCGCGGGTATAATCCCCATAGTGTCGGCACTGGTCGAAAAGGGCGCAGCGTTGGGGACCACTCTGGCCTTTATGATGGCAGTCATAGCGATTTCGTTTCCGGAGACGGTAATTTTGCGTAAGGTTTTGAAGCCGAGGCTGATTTTAGTTTTCACGGCGGTCGTAGCCGTTGGCTGTATCATCGTGGGATATCTATTCAATGCGCTGATCTAGGAGGAGTGCGGGATAGCGAGCCAGGTCACCATTAAAAAGGGAAAAAGATGGAGATCAAGGTATTGGGACCAGGATGCAAGAAATGTCATGAAACGGAAGCCGTTATCAAGAAGGTTTTGGTGGAAACGGGCAAGGAGGCTAGCGTGGAAGTAATAAGCGATATTGCAAGGATTGCCGACTACGGCGTTTTCGCCACGCCCGGGGTGGTTATCGACGGCAAGGTGAAATCGCTGGGAAAGGTTCCTTCGAAAACCGAAGTTGCAAACTGGCTGGCCAAATAGGCGCAGGTAAGGGAAACGGCCGGCCGGGATCGGTTAGGAATTCGGCTTTTGGCGGGTATCGTAAAGGAGAAGAGCGTGAGAAGACTTCTGATCATCGGAGGCAGCGACGCGGGGATCAGCGCCGCGCTTCGCGCCAGGGAACTTTCCCCGACCAGCGAAGTGACGGTTGTGGTCGCTGACAAGTACCCAAATTTTAGCATTTGCGGCCTGCCCTTTTATCTCAGCGGCGAAGTGGCCGATTGGCAGACCTTGGCCCACAGGAGCGCGCGGGATATCGAAAACGAAGGCGTTCATCTCCTGCTGGAACATACAGCCCTGTCCATCGATGCGGCACAAAAGGAAGTGACGGTTCAAAGCCCGGAGGGGGACTTGCGCAGGCTTGGCTATGACCGGCTCATCCTGGGCACTGGAGCCGAATCGATCCGGCCCCGGGTAGAGGGAATGGATCTGCGGGGTGTTTTTCTGCTCCGCTGGATGGACGACGCCTTTATCCTGCATCGTTTTTTAAGCGAGAGACAGCCCAGATCGGCCACGATCGTGGGCGCTGGATACATCGGAATGGAGATGGCCGATGCGCTTACGCATCGGGGAATAGCCGTAACGGTTGTAGAATTTGCCGATTGTGTACTGACAACGGTTGACAAGGAGATCGGCCAAAGAGTCGAGACCGAGCTTGGAAGCCACGGGGTGAGCGTTAACACCGGAGTGACCGTTACGAGTATCGTCCAATCGCAAGACCAACTCAGGGTGTTGGGGTCTGGGGGGTTTTCGACAACCTCCGAAATGGTCCTCGTAGCGGTGGGAGCCCGCCCCCGAAATGAGCTGGCTCTAAGCGCGGGCATCGAAACGGGGTTAAAGGGAGCCATCAAAGTCGATAGCCGGATGCGGACCAACGTAGAGGACATATTCGCCGCCGGAGACTGCGTGGAAACCCGTCACCGGTTGCTGGCACAAAACACTTATATGCCGCTTGGCACGATTGCGCACAAACAGGGGCGCATAGCGGGGGAAAACGCACTGGGAGGAGAGCGGGAATTCCAGGGTTCTCTTGGGACGCAGGCCGTAAAGATATTCGACCTCGTTGCGGGGCGAACCGGGCTGCGCAACTGCGAAGCGCTGGCCGTGGGCCTTGAGCCGCTAACGGTGGAAACCGAAGCGTGGGACCATAAGGCCTATTACCCGGGAGCCCACAAATTATGGATCCGCATTACGGGTGAACGGAGCAGTCACCGTTTGCTGGGTGCCCAGGTGCTTGGGCACCGAAATTCGGAGGTATCCAAGCGGGTCGATGTTTTCGCCTCGGCAATTCATAACGGTATGAGCATCGAGGATTTAAACGACCTCGATTTGAGCTATACGCCGCCTTTGAGCAGCCCCTGGGACCCGATCCAGATGAGCGCCCAGGAGTGGAGCAAAAGAGTCAGACTATTGACACAGAATCCGCGATAAGATCGCATTACACGATTCTACCCCAGGGACCCAGGGCCGGGACAATCAGGAGAATATTGCTTCCGGAATAGGAGAAGTTTATTGGAGCGCAGGCGGCAGAAGGAGGCATTTATTTTGCATCATCTGATCGTCATTGTAATCAAGGCCAAATTCCATTAAAGAGTATGATTGCAGGGTAAGTAAAGCTTGCCTGCTTGCGAGCCGTAGTCTGCCGTTTTCCTCCAGAGCGGAAGGAGCCTGTATGCCGGGACCGCATCCTGACGCATCATTCGCCGCCGCAAACCGCTCTATCTGCCGGGCGCTTACCGCATCTCTTATCGCGACAGTGATTGCCGTCTCCACTGTCACTGTGTCCCTGGTCTACCTTACACTTTCCCGCAAGGCAATGACCGAACTCAACCATAAAGCGGACGATGTGATAGGTTTTCTTCCGGGCGTGCTTGAAATATCCCTTTGGGATAGGGACAAACAAAATGTGAGCCGTATCGGCCTGGCCCTGGCCCAAAATGAACTCATCGAGCATTTACAGATCACAGACGATTCGGGAGAGGTTTATTTCGATTTCTCGCATCCCACGGATGGTCCGGTAGTGCGGCGCCAGAGCGAGATTTTCCATCAGGGCAGGAGGATCGGCTACGTAAATTTTGCACTCTCGCAGGCCTTTGTTAAGCGAGCCAACCGGCGGCTGCTCTTGTCGGTAATCGGCTGTCTTAGCGTGGCCATACTGGTATTGGTAGCAGCCACGGGATTTTTGTTGCGAGTCCTTTTAAACAGGCCCCTTGAGCAGCTCGGACAGATCGTTGGAGATTATGCGCAGGGCCGCTACAAGGTCTCTCATCGTCCCATGCCTTACAGGGAGTTTCAGCCGTTAGTAGCGGTTCTCGCCACGATGGGGGACAGGATTGTGGCGCAAATGGAGCAATTGCGGCAAGCCGAACAAAAATACAAGGGCATTTTCGAAAACGCTGTAGAGGGCATATTTCAGGCTACCTTCGATGGTCGTTTTGCGAGCGTCAATCCTTCTCTCGCGCGGATACTGGGATATGGCTCCCCCGGTGAGCTTGCTGAGGGGGTTACAAACATCAGCAAGGAGTTTTGCGTCAGTCCCGAGCTCTGCTCGGAATTTTTCCACAAGATGAAAAACCGAGAAAGTTTCACGCGGCTTGAGGCCGAACTATACCGAAAGGATGGAGAGCGCGTATGGGTGAGAGTAAACGCCCGGCCGGTCCTGGATGAAGAGGGGGAACCGTTTCTGGTGGAAGGGGTTGTGGAAGATATCACCGAACAGCGACGGGCGGAGGCAGTCTCGGAGCAGCATGCGCGAGAGTTGGATGCGCTTCATAACCTGGGGCTTGCGGTCAATGCCTCTTTATCGCTTGAGCAGACGGCCAATGCAGCTTTAAAAGGGATGCTGGAGGCCGTTAAGGCCGATCTTGCGTTCATCTTCCGGCTCGATGGCGAAGATTTGACCGTGCTGGATATCGAGCCGTCCTCGGCTCGGCAGGAATTGAGGATGGTTCCCCACCGGTTGGGCGAGTGCATTTGC
The DNA here is from genome assembly GCA_049976905.1 of Syntrophobacteraceae bacterium. GTDB lineage: Bacteria > Desulfobacterota > Syntrophobacteria > Syntrophobacterales > Syntrophobacteraceae > SbD1. The sequence goes on from JBMFHI010000042.1 coordinate 7,370, forward strand.
GGTTTGGCTGCCCAGCAGGGTAAGGCGCTCTACGCATGCGAGATACACTCGGACGAGCGCTGCACCTGGGACGAGTGCAAGTTGGCGGGAATCCATTCTTTGTGCGCACTCCCGCTTATTGGAAACGACGGTGTCATCGGTGTCATCGGGCTGGCTTCCAAGACGGAGCGGGACTTCAAAGCACAGGCCGACTTGCTGGCCACCCTGACTCACCAGGTCGCGGTGGCATTCGCCAACGCGCGTCTCTATGAGGTGGCCCTGCGGGAGGTCGCCGAGCGCAAGCAAGCTGAAGATGCCTTGCGGGAGAGCGAACGAAAGTATCGCGAATTAGTAGAACACGCCAACAGCATCATCTTGCGTTGGAACCGGGACGCGGTCATTACGTTTGTAAACGAATTCGGATTGCGGTTTTTCGGCTATGAGGAGCACGAACTCCTGGGCAGTAACGTTATGGAAACCATAGTGCCTCCCACGGACACCAGCGGTAGGGACCTTCGTCCTCTCATGCGAAACATCACAGACGACCCTGTCAGCTTTGAGCAAAATATTAACGAAAACGTGCTCCGCGACGGCAGCAGAGTGTGGATTGCCTGGACAAACAAGGCGGTCCTCGATGAGTCGGGAAACCTGATCGAAGTGCTAAGCATCGGCACCGACATTACCGAGTCGATTCGGGCCGAAGAGGCGCTGCGCTCGGAGCGGCAATTTCTGCTCGCTATCATCGATTTCCTGCCGGATGCGACCTTCGTCATCGATACCGATCGGCGCGTCGCGGCCTGGAACCGCGCTGCCGAAGCCATGACGGGAGTTAAAAGAGAAGCGTTGCTGGGAAAAGGAAACTACGAATATGCCGTTCCATTTTATGGAGAACGCCGCCCCATGCTTGTAGATATCCTCAAGGCTTCCGATGAGGCGTGCGAGAAATTTTTCAGCAACATCGCGAGGTCGGGTGAGAGCGTTTCCGCGGAAAGCTACATCCCGGGGTTAAATAACGGCTGCGGTGCTTACCTGTGGAGTGTGGCCGCGCCGCTCTATGACAGTTCCGGCAGAAGCACCGGGGCCATCGAAGTGATCCGGGATGTAACGGAACTAAAAAGAGCGGAGGCGGAGAATGCCCACCTGCAGGCGCAACTGCTTCAGGCGCAAAAGATGGAGGCCGTAGGCACGCTGGCCGGCGGCGTGGCGCACGATTCCAACAATATGCTGGGAGTGATCCTTGGACATGCGCAACTGGCGATGACCCAATGCGCACCGACCGAAACGATCTACGCCTCCCTGGAAACGATCGAACAGGCCGCTTATAGATCGGCGGACATTATCCGACAACTTCTGGCCTTCGCGCGCAAACAGACCGCTCAGCCCAGGGTCTTGAACTTAAACGACACGGTGGGAGGCATGCTCAAGATGCTGGGACGGCTAATCGGGGAGAATATCGAGAGCGAGTGGCGGCCGGGAGAGGATCTGTGGTCGGTTAAAATCGACCCGTCGCAAATCGACCAGATCCTGGCAAACCTTTGCGTCAATGCGCGAGACGCCATTGACGGAGTGGGCAAAGTGACGGTCGAGACAAAAAATATTGTATTCGATCAGACCTATTGCGACGCGCACCTCGAACTGAGGGCCGGAGAGTACGTGATGCTCGCGGTAAGCGACAGCGGCTGCGGCATGGATGCACAACTCATCGAGCACATCTTCGAGCCGTTCTACACCACCAAGGAACCGGGAAAGGGAACAGGCCTGGGCCTTTCGACAGTATACGGAATTGTGAAACAAAACAACGGCTACATCAATGTTTACAGCGAACCCGGGTCGGGAAGCACCTTCAAGATATACTTTCCCAAATTTGGAGCCGAAGCGAAGTCTACGACGACCAGACCGGTGGATACGATTCAAAAGGGCATGGGCGAGACGGTACTGCTGGTCGAAGACGACGCTTTGATTTTGGAGATGGCCAGGGCGATGCTGGAACATCTGGGCTACACGGTTATCACGGCAAGCTCCCCCCGTGAGGGCCTTTTGCTGGCTAAAGAAAATGCGGGCCGCATTCAGTTGCTTATCACCGATGTCGTTATGCCCGAAATGAACGGCAGGGAAATGGCGATTTTGATTTGCGAGGCCAACCCGGGTCTTAAATGCCTGTTCGCCTCGGGATATACCGCCGATGTGATCGCGCACCGAGGGATATTGGAGGATGGGGTGAACTTTTTACAAAAGCCCTACTCCATGAAGGCCTTGGCCTCCAAGGTGCGTGAGATACTGGGGTAACTTCGATATTTGTGCGACCAGCGGCAAAACGACACGCAACTATTGGGATTATCTTACACTTTTGTCTGAAGTTTTTTCTTTTCCCGCCTCGCTCGAATAAGAGTCGAGACGCTCACGCCGGTCTGTCGGACAGCTTCCCGACAGGTTTTCCCCTGGTTTAAAAGCAACAGACCTTTCTTTACGATTTACCTTTCGCCTTAGCGCTGGCCAATCCGGATCGCACACGCTCTCAAGTGAACTCCCGTTCAAACCCGGCCGGCGGCCGCCAGGAAGTGGGCCAACACAGGACCCCTGGGGATAAGGACAAAATTGCGTCAAGCCGGCAGAGAGAACCCATGCGGAGTATGTTCTCCCGCTCAGAGCGCTTAGCCGGAACCTCCGGCGGCTTCCAGCATTTCGCATATGATCTGCCAGTCGCGCACCCGCGCGTAGGACCGAAGTTCCCGCAGCTGTCGCTCCGCCGATTAATCGGCGGTGAACACCCTGGCGTAGATGGCGATTTGCAAGGACAAAACCCCTTTGGAAATGAAGCATTTAGTTCCAGTCATGATAAGGATAACAACACCTTGAAACATCAGGAAGTTCCAGCAGAAGCCGTACGTTTTGTAGCCTCTGAGGGTTGGAAGGGATTAAAGCGAATGGGAGGAATATCCATGACAAGGACGATCCGTTGAGAATCACCGCGCAAGCATCCGCCCCATTTGGGGTTTGATACAATTCTTCCAATTCTATCCTTTTCTGGCCTTTAAAAATCAGGTCTTATCCAACTGCCTTCTTTTCTGAAATCTTGACCAGTTCCTTGACTAAGGGGCACTTTAGGACGAAAAAAGGGACTCGGATTTTATACCGAATCCTAATATTTCCCTTCGGTTTGCCGATGCGGAGATGCATTCAAGGCTTGCGAAACCATGATTATCCCCGCTCGGATTTTCAACGTTGCGTCCTCGCAGCAAAAATCCGCAACCCCACCGCAAGCTTTCGCAAGGTTTTGCAGACCTCTGCGAGATCTTCCATTTTCGGCTGACATTTTACTTGGATGTACCCAAAGTTTTACGCCCGGCAGCTGTACGGAACCGCTTATCTCGGCTCCCTGCCTCACTCCCTGCTTCAAGATTTACAACGATAGTCTTGCCTGCTACAAGTAACCGAGTTAGTTTCTTCTCGGAAGCAGTGAAAGGAGTTCGAATCCTGACAGCTCGGGTTGGTGGAGGCCGATTATGTCCGAACCTAAAAGCCGATTTAGCGCATTTTTTGATGGGATGGGGAGAACTCTTGATCTAGGGGCTACTTTTACTGCGACCAGAATCGAAAAATTGAGATCAAAGTTTCTTATTAGCCCACGCCATGCGCTCGCTTCTGACTCGCAATCAATCATACATGACTCAAGAAAGGCGCTTGATCGCTTAGTCAAGGAGGTTGGTGCCAGAGCTGGAGAGTCCGGTCCGGCAGGTAATTATAAAATTCCCAAGATTCTCAAGGCGGGCTCTGGTTCCTTCATTACTTTGACATCAACAGAGATACCCGCCAGTAAAGGATCAAGAAGCGTTATTACCTCACGAGAAACCCCGAAAAACGAAACGATATTTATAAAGTGCAAAGCTTTCATAAAGTCAGGCGCATCGTCAGACACCGCTGTTAATCCTATCATTGTCAACATTAAAGATAATACGGTTAAGGGATACCGAATGAGCCGAAGGGATAAAAGAGACCTAGAAATCACGAACAATCCACACGATGTAGACTTTGACGATATCGGACCATGGTTGGCCGATTATGGATTTTCATGGCATCGAGTCAAAGGAAGTCATCACATATTTGTCCATCCTAAAGGAGAACTTCTCAACTTTCAGCCTGACAAGAACGGGAAAGCCAAGGCATACCAGGTTAAGCAGGCAATAGAAATTTTCGGTGAATTCAAGGAGCGTGTCGAATGAAAGACAAATATACTATCACAATCTTTTGGAGTGACGAAGATAACGCTTATATCGGTGTTGCCGAAGAGCTTAAAGGGTGTTCAGCTTGGGGGGCGACTTACGAGGATGCCTTAAGAGAGACTAAATCGGCTATGGCGCTTTGGCTTGAGACGGCAGAACAGGAGGGCTTTACCATTCCAGAACCAAAAGGCCATAAAAGGGCTGCATAAGCAGATTTTGTATATTTAGTCGAGTTTCCAGAGGATAGAGCGGGCGTCATGAACCCGTTCGACAAGGCCGGAACCTTCCTGACCGGCTTTTCCTGGGCCACATTCGGAAAGGACGGCGTTTCTTCCCGACTGATGAATTAAAACGGGTCGGTTGGGAACTGAAATCGCTTTTGCACCTTTTGCAGTACTCCGAATAGCGTATTTTCAAAAAACACAGACGCTCCGGACGATGAAACCAGCAGCAATGGCAAGTGCCTAACCCGTCCAAACCCATGCTCACCACGCACCCCGACAGAGCAACGCCAACTATTACAAAAAACCGAAGAGTTGCAAACGACCAACACGACTTACCCGGACGAGCAGGGCAATAGGAAATGCTCCTATTGCTGATTTTATGAGGCCACCGGCATGAGGGCGACCTGCAAAACAACAGGCAAGCGCGTTGAAGGTATCTCGTTATTAAGGACATGCGGCAGATTTAAAGCGATACGAGGGCGAATGATGAAACGGATGGGAGAATACACGGGCAAGCCCGGAAACGACGATTTAGACGGTATCGAGGCGCGTCAATCGTGCTTTGCCTGCGCATCGCCATGGGGCGCAGGAAGACATTGCTCCGATTGCTGCGACAAGCTCGAGGCCTGGAAAAGCATCGGAGCCATAAAAACCCTGTTAAATATTCCCGTTCCTGCGACTCGTTAGGACTTTAAATAATGAACGATTGCAAGTACTTCGATTGGGTAGAATACGGAATTTGCACTCTCAAAAGTACCGTTTGTCCGGGAAAATGTGCCAGCGTACGAACCAAAAACAGCGCCATTTCGAACCTGTAAAGCAAGTCCTGGGGCGGCTCTGCATACACTACTATCCGTAAAAAGTCCGTACACCCTGGAAAAAGGCTGGCCGAAAAAATGCCGTGACTGTTTGGGCTGGTTTATGCCTGGAAGCAACCGGCAAGTTCGCTGTTTGGCTTGTTCGGTGAACCACCGCAAGGCTCATCACCGGGACTTAATGCGGCTGAAACGCGCCCGCTCATAACCATTTTAGCGATATTTCGTAAATTCCACCTGCCCGGCTTTTATTTTAATCTGCATCCGTGGACAGGGGGTGGACAGGGAAATTGAGCAAAACAAAAGGACTTAACGCTTTTTACGCTAAGTCCTTGATTTTACTGAGTGCCGAAGCGGGGACTCGAACCCCGACAGCCGTACGGCCACTAGACCCTGAACCTAGCGCGTCTACCAGTTCCGCCACTTCGGCAAAATTGTTGAATTATTATGAGGACTATTGTATTTTAAAAGTCTTTGCCTGTCAAGGCGTTTCAATTACCTTTCCGCAAGGACATCTAAAACTAATGGAAGTGTTTCACGGAATTCAGGCCGTTCGGGGCCGGCTAAAACGAGCAGCCATTACAATCGGAAACTTCGACGGAGTTCACAGGGGCCACAAGGCTCTTTTTGAAAAGGTAAGGCAGTGGGCGGGCAAGCTCGAAGGCCAGTCTGCGGTGGTAACCTTCGATCCTCATCCTCTGGAGGTGGTTTCTCCTCAAAACGCCCCTGCCTTCATCACCAACCACAGGCTAAAGATGGAGCTTATTGCAGACTGCGGCATCGATGCCACCATTGTCATACCGTTTAATCATCTTTTCTCGCGAATGTCGGCCCGAGAGTTTGTCCAGATCGCACTGGTTGAAAACATCGGGGCCAAAGCGGTCATCGTCGGCTACGACTACCGCTTCGGACATTCCCGTGAAGGAGATATCGCCTTTCTCAGGCAACTTGGCGCCGAATACGGCTTCGAAGTCGAGACGGTCTCCGGGATAAAGGTAAGCGATACCGTGGTAAGCAGCACGGCTATCCGCCAGATGATCGCGCAGGGGCAGATACGGGATGCCAATAAGCTTCTTGGCAGGTTCTTCGAGGTGAGCGGAGAAGTGATTACCGGCCAAAGGCGAGGCATTCGCCTTGGCTTTCCGACGGCAAATATCCGAATGCCTATCATGGCGTGCCCGCCCAAGGGAGTTTACGTGGTCGAAGCCCAAGTGGAGGGCAAAAGATACGGGGGTGCGGCAAACCTTGGGGTAAACCCCACTTTTGGAAATACCAAACTGGCCCTGGAAACCCATCTATTCGATTTTAACCAGGACATCTACGGCAAGACCATTACCATCAGGTTCATCGAGCGGCTCCGGGAAGAAAAGCGCTTTTCCGGCCCCGAGGAGTTGATAGTGCAAATTGGCAAAGACGTGGCCAGGGCAAAGAAAATACTGGCTGAGGCCAAGGGCTGGGATTTATCGCAGTAGAACAGTCAGCCGATGCGTTCTTGTCCACGGGGGGCAGAAGGCTTTGCGTTAAAGCCGGCGCTATTGAACCAGTCCCGCTTCCCTTTGCAAAAAACCCGCAATGCGCTCCTCCATGGCTGCAATGAGAGGATGGAGCGTACGCGGGTTAACGGCTGAAACGGTTATTCCTTGATGCTTTCTTTTTTTCTGCTCGACAAAATCGGCATCAACCGTGTCGATCTTGTTAAAAACCATTAGCGTCGGTTTTTTGTCGAGATCGAGTTGCGAAAGGGTGCTTTGCACGGCCTCGATCTGATCTTCGAACCTGGGGTTGCCGATATCGACGACGTGGAGCAAAAGATCGGCCTCCTGCAACTCCTCGAGTGTTGCCGCAAAAGCTTCGATAAGATCCTTTGGCAGATTTTTTATGAAGCCGACCGTATCGGTTATAATAACCTCGAAGTCTTTTGGAAACCGGAGCCTGCGGCTAACGGGATCAAGTGTTGCAAACAGCTTGTCCTGGACGAATACCGAGCTGTGGGTAAGGGCGTTTAGAAGAGTCGATTTACCCGCGTTGGTATATCCGACGATGGAAATTACCGGTATCTCTTTTCTTGTCCTACGGGTTCGCCTGAGATTTCGGCGTTTGCGAAGACTTTTCAGGCTGTCTTCGAGTTGGGCTATGCGGTCTTTGATACGGCGCCTGTTTATCTCCAGGGTCGTCTCACCAGGGCCTCTGGCACCTATGCCTCCGGTCAGCCGGGATAGAGCGTCGTCTTTTACGCCAAGCCTTGGCAGAAGGTATTTTAGCTGCGCCATCTCCACCTGAATCTTGCCTTCCCTGCTTTGCGCGCGCTGCGCGAAAATATCGAGTATCAACTGAGTTCTGTCTACTACCCGCAGTTCTGTGGTATCGGTAATCGCGCGCACTTGCGAGGGGTTTAGCTCCTGGTCGAATATGAGTAAATCCACCCCGCACTGAAGGGCTCTAAGGACGATCTCGCTCAATTTGCCCCGACCGATGAAATACTTCGGGTTTTTCCGCCGTCTTATCTGGATTACGGTATCGGCCGCGCTAATTCCCGCGGCACCGGCAAGCTCGATTAGTTCGGCCATCGACATTTTTGCCGATTCCCTGTCAGAGTCCGCCACACTCACAAGTATTGCCCTCTCCCGGGCCTCTTTGTCCGACCAATTGGAGGCGAGGTTGCCTTCGAGCTGGTCTTCGATCGAGCGAACAAGGGCTGGGAAATCGAGATGGGGGTCATAACAGGGCATGGGGGCAAGCAGTTGCCAGCCGTTTGCACCCTTTTGGGTCGAAGGCAGAATATGGGCAACATCGAGCTGAACGGCGCCCCCGTTTCGATCGACCTCGATGGCGGCTATGCAATCGAGCCTCAGGAAGACGAGATCCATAAGATCTTCCTGGGTAAGGGGCTCGGCTTCCAGGTGTGTATGAACAAGACGGAGTCCGCGCAACCGCTTTCTACCAGCCCTGTTCTTGGGCAGGTCGGGAATATAGAGAGAGCGCGGACCGCCAACGAGCACGGTTTCGACTGCCCCATCCCGGCCAATGAGAAGTCCTATCTGCCGACCGGATTCATTTGAAAGGTGGGCAAGGTCACGGGAAAGTTCGGGTGAAATCACCTGGTGGGCGGGAATTTTTCTGCGGGAAAGCGCATCCAGACTTCGACGCATCCCAGGCTTTAGCCCGGTGAGGTTTCCAATTACTTTCGTAGGCTAACCTCCGTTACGACAACTTTTCCCATAATGTAAGAATTGTCCCCACATATTGGAGCCAAACCGCACTATTCGGCCTGGGCAAGATTTTCAAAACGCGTGTAGGTATTTATATAGGCAAGCTTTACGGTTTCACCGGCAGGCCCGTTTCTCTGCTTTCCGATAATAATCTCCGCAATCCCAGGTTCCTTGCACGCCGCCTTCGTGTAAACCTCATCACGGTAGATGAAAGCTATGACGTCGGCGTCCTGCTCTATGGCGCCGGATTCGCGCAGATCGCTAAGCATGGGTCTTTTATCGGTGCGCTCTTCAACCTTTCGATTAAGCTGTGCAAGGGCTATAACCGGAATATCGAGTTCCTTGGCCAGACCTTTAAGCGAGCGGGAGATTTCGGATATCTCCTGTTCCCTTCTTTCAACGCTTCTGCCCCTCATAAGCTGCAGGTAATCGACCACGATAAGCCCCAGGCCCTGGTCGGACATCATCCTGCGGGCCTTGGCTCTTAACTCCAGTGTCGAAATGCCCGGGGTGTCGTCGATATAGATCGGTACGTCCATGTAGAGCCCCGCGGCCTGGAGCAATTTACCGCATTCCTGCCTGCTAAGAAAACCGGTGCGGATCTTGTGGGAATCAACCCTTGCCTCAGAGCAAAGAAGACGCATGGCAAGCTGTTCCTTGCTCATTTCCAGAGAAAAAAATCCCACTGGAACACCGCCTTCCATTGCCGCGTTACGGGTAATGCACAGGCCAAGGGCGGTCTTACCCATGCTGGGTCTGGCAGCCAGTATGATGAGGTCGGATTTTTGAAAACCCGCAGTGAGCTTATCGAGGTCCCTGTAACCGCTTGTAACCCCTGTAACCGATTCCCGGTACTCCTGGTAGCGCTCGATGGACTCAATGTTTTTCTTGATGACTTCCTTTAGGGGGAAATAGGAATTTCTTATCCTGCGCTCGGCGACTTTGAAGATGGCGGCTTCGGCGGAGTCCAGGACTTCCTCCGAGTTTTTACCGCCGCCGTAGGCAAAGGATAAGATTTCGTTTGCAGTCTGGATGAGCTTGCGAAGTACGGCCTTTTCGCTAACGATTTTTGCATAGGCCCCAACGTTTGAGGACGTGGGCATCGCATCGATTAGAGCTGCGAGATAGGAAGCCCCGCCAACGCTTTCGAGCTGTTTTCGATTATCTAGCAGGTTCGTAACGGTAAGAACATCAATGGGTTCGTTTTTTTCGAACAGATCTTGAAAAGCGGTAAAGATTATCCTGTGGGATTCCTTGTAGAATTCGTCGCCCTTTAAGATCTCCAAAGCCGCGGGCAAACCGGAGCTATCCACCATAATTCCCCCCAGCAGAGATTGTTCGGCTTCGATCTGCTGGGGAGGAATTTTGCGCAGTTCAGCTGAGAGATCCTCCATAAAACTACTCTTCTTTTTCGATCACCACGCGAATGGTTGCGGTGACCTCCGGGCCTACACGCAAAACCACGCTATGTTCGCCGAGCTGTTTAATGGGTTGCTCGAGCAAAATGCTTTTCCGTTCCAAGTTAAATCCCAGCTCTTCGAGGGATTTACCGACATCGGTTGCGTTTACCGAACCATAGAGCTTGTCATCCTCGGAGACCTTGCGGCGCATTGAGACCGTAACGGCATTGAGTTTTTCGGCAAAAGAGAGCATCTCCTGGCGCTGTATTTCACGCTTTTGCGCTAAGAGGCGTTTTTTGTGCTCCAGTTCGCGAACATTTTTCCCGGTCGCTTCCATGGCAAGGCTTTTAGGGAAAAGAAAATTGCGGGCATATCCCGGCGCCACATTGACCAGATCGCCGATCTGCCCGATCGGCTCGACTGTTTCGGTTAAAATCACTTTCATCTCGCAACTCCTCCACGATGAGCCTCAGGGCCCATTAATCTTACAAATAAGCCGATGCTAAAGCAAGCTCACGCCTGCTTGTTAAGCTTTCGAAAATCGAACCATACGTCAAAGAGCCCCAGGGCCGCAACACCAATTCGAGTGCCATCGGTCATAAAAAGCAGACCGTACATCAGTGCTTTTACGAAAAGCGGTATTTTCGATCTTTGAAAATAGAAGGCGACTATGGCGATCCCCTGGAAAAAATAGATCGTTCCGACTACGCGTATGAGATTGCTTCCAACCAGGCTGAGCGCGTTCCATGGCACAAGGAGAAGGAATCCGCTCACGATTGCAGCCCACACGAGGTGTTCGGGACTCTTCCACAAAGACAGATCCTGCTCCCGGCAAAGCTGGGGCGCGCCGGCGCCGCAATACCTGCGGCAGATGAGCAAATTCAGCCAGGAGATGAGCAAGGTGCAGGATACGAACATTCCCGGCAACAGGGCAACCACCTGCGGGACCATCTCAAGCAGGCTTTTCTTTAATTCTTCGTTCTTGGCAGGACTCCCGGCGCTAAACTGCTTCATAACCTGCGTGATTGCACCCCGGATATACTGCTCCATGAGGTGAACCATCTGTCCTTTTGTCTGTATATAGGCAATGAGGACAAAAAAGGCTGTCACCCCGATCACCAGAAGGCTTGACAACCCCACGGTCTTCTCAGCGGTCCATCCCCGGACACATCCGTACCCAATGAGAGATCCCATCGCGATCAGCAGCAGATAGGGTCCCAACTCGGGAAGGCTAAGCGTAGAGAAAATAGCCACGCCTAAAAAAGCCGAGCAGGCGGGCACGGCCCATGCTTTGGAGCCGACCCGCCTCAAAACCGCCAGAGCCGATGGCGCCGGGGTAAAGATCATAAAAAGACCCGAGAGAAAAAGAGCAACCGTTAGCCCGGTCAAAATAAGGAATTCTTTTATATTGCCGCCCGGAGGCCGGAAGGGCAAATCTTCTCGGATCTCATTCATTTCAAGCAGCGTTTCACTACTATAGCATGTGCGTTACGGTGTAAGGCAGAAGAGCGATCTGACGCGCTCTTTTAATGGCAAGCGTCAACTCTCTCTGGTGCTTGGCGCAATTGCCCGATATTCTTCTTGGAACTATCTTGCCACGCTCCGTTACAAAATAGCGAAGTGTCTTGGCATCCTTATAATCAATCTTCAGGTCGGAATCCACACAGAAACGGCAGATCTTTCGCCGCGCGAATGTGCGCCTTTTACGCCTGACGTTATTCATAATTGGGCTCTCTTTCCATATCGTAAAGGTTTAGAATCTTATTCCTCTTCCTGGCTTTCTTCCTCAAAACCTTCGGCATCCTCGCTCAGTTCTTCCTGATCGCCGCCAAGCTTTGCTCCGGCCTCTTCCTCTTCGGTATAGAGCGCGGCCGCCTGAGCTGCCTGGCGCTCTTTTTCCTTCTCCGGGTCGAAACGTTCATCGAGCAGAACAGTTATGAACTTGAGGATGCGTTCATCGATTCGAAGGTTACGTTCCAGTTCGGCAACGAGCTGAGAGCCGCCGGCGTATTCCATCAGAACGTAGAGGCCGCGTGTGCGCTTGCCAATAGCGTAGGCAAGCTTTCTTTTGCCCCACGGCACATAGGTGAGAACCTCACCGCCATTGGATGTGACGATCGACTGGATTTTGGCATCCAGCACCGAGTTTGTTTCCTCAGGCAGTTCGGGGTCGATAATAAAAAAAGTCTCGTATTTTCGCATTTAATCTCCTTTCGGCTTAAACTAGCCCCTTCACCAGGGAAGGAGCAAGGAGCCCTAACGGGTAAAAGCGCTCTTTTAGCAGTTTTATCCAGATTGGTCAATGGAAGTTTGCATAGTCAAAAATCGGTTCCTTCCTTGAACAACGCGGGGTATTTTGGACCCATTGCATGTATAATAAGAAAAAAAGACGAATTTTCTACCAGGAGGTTTCCACCATGAGAATCGGCTGTCCCAAGGAAATCAAGAGCCAGGAGTTTCGGGTCGGACTTATTCCCGCCACGGTAAAGGCTTACGTGCATAAGGGCCACAAGGTGCGCGTCGAAAGAGGGGCCGGTCTGGGATCGGGGATAGCCGATGAGCATTACGAGCACGCCGGCGCGCTGCTTTGCGACTCGGCCCAGGAGGTGTGGCAAAGCTCGGAGATGATCGTCAAGGTAAAGGAGCCTCTTGCGCAGGAATATGATTTCATGAGGGCCGGCCAGCTCATCTACACCTATTTCCACTTCGCGGCGAACGAAAAGCTCACTCGGGCCTGCCTGGAAAAAAAAATATCGGCACTTGCCTATGAAACGGTCCAGGAAAAAGACGGCTCTTTGCCCCTGCTAAAACCGATGAGCGAGGTGGCAGGAAGAATGGCCCCTCTCATGGGCGCCTTCTATCTGGGAAAAATATTTGGCGGTAGAGGTCTGCTTCCAACTGGGGTTCCCGGGGTCGCTCCGGCAAACGTTCTTATCATCGGCGGGGGCACGGTTGGGAGCAACGCGGCCAAGGTTGCCGCCGGATTGGGCGCAAGAGTGAGTCTACTAGATATTAATCTCGACACCCTCGAACACCTCGGAAACGTTTTGCCCGCAAACGTCTCTCCTATTTTCGCCGACGCCTACACCCTCGATAAGGCCTTAAGAGAAGCCGACATTGTAATCGGCGCCGTACTGGTTACGGGCGCCAGGGCCCCCAAGGTGATAAAGCGCGAACACCTTGGCATCATGAAGTCCGGATCGGTAATCGTAGACGTTGCCATCGACCAGGGTGGCTGTGTTGAGACCTCTCGACCAACGACTCACATGGATCCGGTCTATGTAATCGACGGGGTGGTTCATTACTGCGTGGCCAATATGCCCGGGGCCTATGCCAGAACCTCGACTTTCGCCCTAAACAACCGCACGGGCAAATACGGGCTGCTGCTGGCCGATATGGGTCTTGAGAAGGCCTGTTTAAGCGAGCCGGCGTTGTTAAACGGACTCAACATCCATAACGGTTCTGTGACCTTCAGGCCCGTAGCGGAGGCCTTTGACCTGCTGACCTCCTACAGGCCGGCACTCGAGTGCGTGGCAAGCAAAGACAAATAGAAACTGAGGGAAATCCTTTCCAAATTTTGTAGATGCCGGCGCTACGCGAGCTCCAGCATATGGCAGAAAAGCCTTAGTTTTGCCCGGTCCGGGCTCTGCGCCTCTAGTCGGTTTATCGTTTTGCTTTTGGCTGGCACAACAAATTTGGTCTTCAGATTTATCGCTTGCCTGGAATTTTTGATTGCTATAGGATAGCAATCCAATAATAAGCTTTCTAATCAATGTGATCTTTTGTGATTGCGTGTTCTTAAGGGTGTTAACCCCTGGCGGCCTCATTCATCCTTTCCTTAAAAAAGGCTGGATAGCGTGAGCATGTTTATGTCCAACCGCATTAGCCGTATAAATAATACAATCGACAGCCATATCTATGCCTGGTCTTCGGTGCCCTCTTTTGCTCCGATGGCGGAGATTCTTAGCAACTCCCGCGATATCCTGATCGAAAAGCTGTTGGAGTTGACCTCGCAGCACGGCAACACCCCGGATACGGTGCGTTTGTTCCTCATAAATTTTGCCCTGGAGCGGATGGCGGGACAAATTACCTCCGAGCATTTCACGATTTTTCGGGATGTGGAGACCGTTGAGGTTATCCTTGAAGATTCCTATGGAATCCAATGCCGCGCGGATAGAGACGACATACTCATTCCTCATCAAAATGAAGCCCTGAAAATACTCATTCAGTGCCTTTTTTACCGGACCAAAGCCGCGGATGAAAAGGACATTCTGTGCTTTCTGCATATGTTTTCGCGGGCAAAGCCCGAAATGCGTCCGGACCAGGACAGGACAATGCGCTTGCGATCGATGATCTGGTTTATCTACCTTGCCTTGGAAATCGTTAAGACCGAACGGGACGTGTGTTCGAAGGGCCTTGAGTATTTCAGGAAAAAATTCAGGCAATTGTTGGATTGCACCATTGAGGGAACTATTATAGACGAAGAATCCAGATTCCCAGGATTCGAGGAAGGCAAATGGGAAAAGACCCTGTTTGGGTGGCTCCAGGGCGAAGACCGCAGGGAATTCGCCATAAAGCTCAAGCGGCAGTTCAACATGGAAAACAGGCTTGAACATGTCAATAGGTGCCTTTTGGCCGATCACAGAAGGTGCATACTCGTTCAGGTAATGGCAGCCTTTTGCAAACAGCCCTGAGCCCTTGACGAGCGGTTTTTGGCCAATGTGGTTTTGTCCCATGGGAGAGCGATGTGAATCCCGACTTTTTATTTGAAAAATTTCCCGACATTTTGCTGTCGGCTTTTCGAAAGCAAATGCTGCTGGGTATAGTTCCCGCCGCTATGGTGGAGCAAGTCTTAAAACCTCTTTTGTCCGATTTCCATGCAATCATGCTTCAGCTTCCAGCAGAGGTGCGGACTGATGTGGAAAATATCCTAAGGATTTATCCAGAGGTTGGCGAACGCTTTAAAGTGTACATAAAACCTCCCGTAATCGAGTCGTTGCGCTACCTTGCACGCTATCGGCTGACGCCGGGCAGTGTGAGCGGCCGGAGCAGGGAGGAATTCGACATGGTCGCTCAAAATCAAAAGGGTTTTGAAACCACAAGGAACAGGACGGGGTCCTTTGCCAATGAGGGGCAGGGATTTTTCACAACCGACAGGGGCAACCCCGTATATATAGAATT
This sequence comes from Syntrophobacteraceae bacterium, assembly GCA_049976905.1. GTDB lineage: Bacteria > Desulfobacterota > Syntrophobacteria > Syntrophobacterales > Syntrophobacteraceae > SbD1. The sequence goes on from JBMFHI010000042.1 coordinate 22,398, forward strand.
TTGTTTCTCGGAGGCCCAAGACTCTGTTTGCTTCGAATACATACCGCCCCGGCTGGGCATAGACATTCACATCTGCGGAATTTTCGCCCTGGCTCTTACTCCCCAGAAACCCAGGGGCGAAATACCCGTGGAGAGATTTCTTGAAATACTTAGGAAATGTCCGTCCCAAGTCGAAATAGAAATCATCGAAAAGACCTGAGCCATCGTCCTATGGAGCAAACTTCCTCGATTCATTCCAGACTGGCCTCCCTTTTTGGACTGGGCAAATCTTCCGTAGCCCCGGGCACGGTAGCGACTCTTGTCGCCGGTATCCCCTGCTTTCTGCTAATCGGGCACCTTTCCGCCTGGATTCAGTCGGCCCTTGTTTTAGCTCTGTTTCTGGCGGGTTGGTATCTGTCCGGGGTGGCCGAAATGAAAGCGGGAAGAAGCGACCCTCAAGAAGTTGTAATCGATGAACTGTGTGGATACCTCGTCGCCATGGTGGGTCATCCGGTAAGTTTATTATCGATTTTTACAGGTTTTTTGCTCTTCCGGATATTCGACATAGCCAAACCCTGGCCCATAGGTTTTGTCGACCGCAAGATCCGCGGAGGAATCGGGATCATGTTGGATGACGTCCTGGCAGGTATTGCTGCAAATATATTGGGACTGATTATTTTAAAATTATACCTAATTTTAGCCCATTGAACTTTTTAAAGCCGCGAAATCGCAGTGAGCTTACAGGAACGCATAGATAAAATGGAAGTTCCCACCCGCGACAAATGTCTTGAGATACTTACCCGGCATGCCATGCCTTCGCACATTCTCAGGCATAGCCTTCTTGTAACCGAAGTGGCCCTGTTTATCGCGGGGGGCCTTAACGGCAACAGCTGCCGGCTGGATATGGGCATTGTGGAAGCGGCGGCCCTTCTGCATGACATTGGCAAAATGGCGGGCCTGGAAACGGGCGAAAATCATGCCGAACTTGGCGCAAGGATGCTTTCGGCAAGCGTAGCCGAGTCGGTGGTCCGCATTGTCGCCGAGCACATTTATCTGGACATTTCTCAAACCGATGGTCCTATTTGCGAATCTCTCGTCGTTAACTATGCCGACAAAAGAGTTAAACACGACAAGGTCGTAACGATTCGGGAACGCTTCGCAGACCTGATCGAGCGCTATGCAAAATCTACTGTCCAGGCCGCGATGCTGCACGAAAAGCTCGACCTTTACTCTGCGCTCGAACGTAACATTTTCTCCCACTTAACCATAACGCCCAATGACGTTCAAATCATGGGGATTGCACTTTTAGAGACAACGCGGGGAGTATCAGGGAACAATGGAAAATAGAAGGCTTACGGTGGCTTTACTTGCGGGAGGCAAATCGGCTGAACGCGATGTTTCCCTTGCGAGCGGCGATCAGGTTTTTGAAGCGCTCGATAAATCCAAATACAACATTGTACGCTACGATCCGGCATCGGACCTTCCGCTTCTGGCAAAAGACGCCGGTACTATCGATGCGGCCCTCATCATTCTTCACGGCCGGATGGGCGAGGACGGCACCATTCAGGGAATGCTCGAATCCCTTGGGATACCCTACCAGGGCAGCGGGGTTCTGGGAAGCGCCATCGCCATGAACAAGATACTTAGCAAGCAACTCTATGTTCAGGCGGGATTACCTACCGCGCCTTTTATGGTCGCAGACCGATCGAACCCGCCTCCGATAACCGAGATTCCAGCCCAGTTGGGACTGCCGGTCGTTATAAAGCCCGAACACGAAGGCTCAAGCATTGGTTTAACGATCGTAAAGGAAAAGCAGGAACTTGAAAAAGCCCTGGAGAAGGCCTGGAATTTCGACAAACGCTGTTTGGTGGAAAAATATATAAAGGGGATTGAATTAACCGCCGGAATCCTTGGAAACGATGAGCTTTTAGCCCTGCCACTGGTCGAAATCTGCCCGGACCAGCGCTACGAGTTCTTCGATTACGAGGCCAAATACACCCCGGGAGCCACCAGGGAAATCTGTCCGGCAAGAATTTCTAGCGATCTTGCACAGATAGCTCAAGATCTTGCCAGACGGGCTCACAACGCGCTCCACTGCCGGGGCTACAGCCGCACCGACATGATTTTGGCCGGAGCCGATTTCTACATTCTCGAAACCAACACTATTCCGGGCATGACCGCTACGAGCCTTTTCCCCCAGGCCGCGGCAAGCGCGGGCATCGGATTTTCAGAACTTCTCGACAAACTAATAGAGCTTGCGATGGAGAAGTAGATAGGAGCGGCGACGAGAGAGCCACCAGAGGAGCAGGGAAAGCGTAAAAGCTATTTTCTCAAAAGAGCGGGCGGGCAGAGTTGCGCCGCCATTTGGTCCCTGCTCGCCTCCATGGGCAAGGGGGTAAAATTTGGTTGTTCGGCCATCGCGGATTTGTGTCTTCCGCGCAGTTGCGCTCACTGCCAAAAAATGGCGACTCTGCCGAACATGTCCTGGTGCGGGCCGTGCTGGGAAAATCTCCCCCGCATATCCCCTCCTCTGTGTCCGGGATGCGGGCGACCTTTTCTCAATGCTTCAGCCTCGCCCGACCACCACTGCGGCGATTGCCTCGAGAGAAGTTTTGATTTCGATTCCGCAAGGTCCGCGGTAATTCATACGGGGGCGGTTCGAACGCGCGTTCACCAGTTCAAATTCGGCGGGCAGCTAAAATGGGCACCCTGCCTTGCCGAACTTCTCGAAACTGCTTATTTAGCCTGGGGGCTGCCTGCACCCGATCTCATCGTGCCTGTGCCGCTTCATCCTCAACGCCTCGGTCAAAGAGGTTTTAACCAGGCGGGCATATTGGCGCGAGAACTGGGGCGAAGGATTAAGAGGCCTGCTTTTTTGGGCGTACTTGCCAGGAAAAACCTGACGATACCGCAAGTGAGCTTAAAGCGCGGCGAAAGGCTTAAAAACGTAAGGGGAGCCTTTGAAATTTTGGAGGGAAGCTCTGTGCGAGGCCGCCGGGTTCTTCTAATAGACGATGTCTTCACTACGGGCACTACACTCAGTGAATGCGCGAAGGTTCTTAAAACAAAGGCAGGAGCATCGGAAGTCCATGCGTTAACGATTACAAGAGCTCTTCCGGATTAGTTACTCAAAAGAAAAAGGACGTGGAATGAACGAACTGTTGGCGCCGGGAGGCAGTTTGGCGATGGTGCAAAAGGCTTTCGCCGCGGGCGCTCAAGCCGTATACGTGGGCTCCAAGGGCTTTAGTAGAAGGAAATGCGCCTGGGAACTCGAAGATTCCCAGATCTGCGAGGCCATCGAAATCGGCAGACAATTCGGGGGGAAAATCCGGATCGCCCTAAACGCGGAGATTCCGCCCGAAAAGTGGAATCTGCTTTTGCAGAAGATCGAAAAATATGCTTCCAAGGGCGCGGAGGGCATAATAGTAAAAACCGCCGGGGTGATGGAACTTGTGAGGGAGAGGCTCCCAGGACTTACCATTCACGCGAGTGTGGGGTGCAATATACAGACTGCGGCGCAAATGGAGCTATATAAAGAGTTGGGTGCAAGTCAGATCGTTGCCTCCACCGAAATCGATACTCCCGCCAAACTCAAGACATTTAAAAACTCGGCCGACCTTTTGGGACTTTCAACCGAGGTCCTTATACACGGCAACCGCTGCGTGGGCGGAGTTGGAAACTGCGCGTTTCATGAATTGATAAGCGACAGTTATATAAAGCGGACCTACCGGGATGAAGATCGAAACGAAATAGTTGAATACGAAGGCTGGCCGGATCGAAGCGGGAGTTGCTTCCGGCTTTGCCTGCTAACCGAGGAGCAGCGGCAGAAGGTTTTGAGGCAGCGTGCGGTAAAAGAGCAGAAGATAGAGGAAATGAATACCCGCATCAGGCATCATCCAAACGTAGCCTTTGTCATAAACGGAAAAGAACTTTGGGATTACATGGATCTTGGTCTTCACACGCTCAAGGCGCAAGGCAGAGAATATGCGGCAGGCCTTGTCGAAAGGATGATCTCCTGTTACCGGCAGCTAATCGATGCGCACCGCGAAGGCAAAGCATTTGACGATCCTTCCCTGGCCCCGATCCAGGAGGAACTCGACCGGATCGGCAAGGACCGCGATCTGGCGAGGCTGGAAAAAACCAGGGAACTCCACGCCAACATAAAGGGAGTGGAGAGCCCTCAATCTTGTTGATTCAGGCTCACACGAAGACGCGAAAAAAAGGAGACGAAAGAAACACAATACGCAATGTGTTCGAATTCACCTGAGCGCTCCAGGCCTGAATTAGCCCTCGAAGACCAGTCCGAAATGGCGCTTTTTACGGGTTTGCTTTTCGCGTCTTCGCGATTTCGCGTGAGCCAAACAGACCTTAAGTCAACGCCATTGTGGACAGCCCTGAGCTCCCGAGCATTCAGTCTCCAATCACACTTTTATAAAAGCGGCGCCCCATGTAGTTAAATATGGCGCCTTCCCGGGTGATACGTTCGAGCTTGAGGCCCCGGGAAATTTCGTCTCCTTCATGCCTTTTAAATCCATTTACGTAGATGAACCTCTCCGAGAGCTGAGTGGAGAATACGAGCATTGAAACCGAAAGATCTGGCAGGGACTGACGTATTGTGAGCGGAAGCCGGTTCATAGTGTACACCCCGGGCCCCGGCGTATTTGTTATAGCGGGTTCGGTAGAACCGCCGGCATCAGCACGGTCCTCTCTGTTTAGAGCCGGAGGTGCTGATTTTTGGGCCTCCTCGGCCTGCTTTGCAAGCAAGGCCTCGAAATAGGCGACCTTGGAATCGAGTTCGGTTTGCCTGGCCTTGCGGCTGTTTAAAGAATTTGCAGTCTGAGCCTTCCTTGCGCCAAGGCCTCCAACGGGTTCTACTGGCTTGTGTGCCGCAGCCAACTTAGCGCCCCTGTTTTTTGGCGCCGGCAGTGGAGCGACGGGCTCTAAAGAGCGGGTTTTCTCCTGCGGATGCGTCCTGTTGTGGGCCCGGCTAATTTTAGCTGCCTCTGCAGGCTTGCAGGCCGCGTGAGCGGACGATTTTAGATCCGAGCGAGCGATTTTTTTGCCGTCTCCGGCTTCCATGCGGTTTTTGGAAGCTGCGCCCGCATCGGAACGGGTGGTCCGCACCTTGTGCGCATCCTCACCAATGGCTGCCCTGCGCCGGGGCGCGGCGCGAAAAATTAAGACTGAGATATTTGCAAAGACAATGAAGGCTATGCAATAGAGCCAGCGTCGTGAGCTTTGCGGCCGCATGGAGTTTAGGGCAGGGGATTCAGGGAGTTCTTCGAACTCTTTTCGCGTTGTGCGTCCCCCACGCGCCTGTTCGGATTTTTTGAGTGCATCGAGAATGTAGGACATATTGAAAACCCGTCTGAAGCTTAAATTCGATGCGCCTTATTAAAGGCCTCCGGCTCAGGGCTGAAAAGAGCGTTTTACCTTCGGTGCTCGATCGACCCCGTCAGCTTTGCCTGCGCCGGCCTAACCGCTACAGAAGACACGTTGGAGCCGGCTATGCGAGTTGCTTGCGTCTTTGCCTTAAAAAGGCCGCACTTGCCAACCGGAGTAAAGCCATTAGAGAAAACGTAGAGGAACAAGAGCCAGAGGCAAACAAGAGCGGCTGCCGAAAGCCCAATTTTCCATTTCCGTTCGGCATTGCGTGGAGGGCTTCCAAGCACCTCTTGGGCCGCCTTCACGAGGGTTTTTCTATCAACGATTTGTTTTTGTTGAACAAAAGCGCCAAGCAAAGAGCGATCGCAAATCAGGTTGATCAACCGGGGAATGCCCCCGCTCAAATCATAGAGGCTGTTTAGGGCGCTTTTGGAAAAAAGAGCGTGTTCGCCGGCTTCCACAGCATTTTTTTTAGAAACGGCAGAAACGATTTTAAGGAAAAATCCCGGTTTGTGTCCGGCTTTGGGCGAACTCAGCGCTTTACCCTCTTCCAGGCTCTTTGCTTCAGAGTCTTCCCTGCGCCCCGGCGCTCGCCGACTGCGGGCCGTCCCTGCTCTTGCGGCGCGCGCTACCGCGATCCGGTGATTTACGTAGCCAATGACTTCGGGTTTTGAGAGTGCTTCGATATGGCAACGAGCAACGATTCGCTGAGACAATTGCTTTAGCTCCGGCTGCCCGAGCTTTTCACGTAGCTCCGGTTGACCGATTAGAATAATCTGGAGAAGTTTTCGCTCGTTGGTCTCAAGATTGGTCAACAGCCGGATTTGCTCAAGCACCTCATCTCTTAGGTTTTGGGCCTCGTCGATTATGAGGAGGGCCTTTTTTCGCATCGCGTTTAATTCAAGCAAAAAGGCATTTATGCGATCGACCAACTCCTTGGTGCTTGCTTTTCGCCGGTAGTCGATGGAGAATTCGTCGCAAATCGCAGCCAGCAACTCCCCGGCAGAAACCGTAGGGTTTATGATATAGGCGACGACGATATTTTTGCTAAGTGTTTCGAGGATGCGCCTGCAAACGGTGGTTTTGCCCGCGCCGATTTCTCCGGTAAGAAGTACGAAGCCTCCCTGGCTCTTTATTCCGTAGAGCAGGTGCGCAAAGGCCTCCTTGTGCTGTTGACTCATGTAGAGGTAGCGCGGATCGGGGGCAATCGAAAAAGGAGCTCTTTTCAGGCCGAAGTGTCTTCTGTACATGGCATTCCATGCGTTTGTGAGCTCAAATTATACGATTACTTCGCTATAAGCCCTTTTTCCATGGCAAAAGCCGTAAGCGAGGATGCGCTGTGAAGATCGAGTTTTTTCATAAGGTTTGCTCGGTGTTTTTCAACAGTTTTAGCGCTTATACACAAATAATTGGCGATATCCTTGTTTCTGTAGCCTTCAGCGATCATTTTTAAAATCTCACGTTCGCGTTGCGTAAGACTATCCCAGGTACTGGAGGACTTAACGTTCTTTTTGCCTTCAAGATAGCCCTCGATAACCTTTTCTGAAATGCCCGGGCTGAGATAACTTTTGCCGGAGAAAACATTGTCTATGGCCAGCATCAATTCACTGTGGGTTGCGTCCTTTAGAATATAGCCATCGGCGCCGGTCTTTAGAGCGCTCAGGATGTGCTCTTCGGTTTTGTGAACAGTCAGAACGAGTATTTTTGTCGAAGGGCTTTGTTTTTTTATTTCCGGAATCGCCCCTCCCCCATTCATCCTGGGCATGGAAAGGTCCATCAATATCAGGTCGGGTTTCATAGAATCCACCAGACGGATTGCTTCCAGGCCGTCCTGGGCTTCGCCTACCACCTCGAAGGCCGGATTGGAGGAAAGAAGCATTCTCAATCCCTCGCGCAGGATTGTATGATCTTCGGCTATAACGATTTTTTTTCTCTCCGCCATATTAAACCTTCCCTGAGATAGAGAGCAAGGACCGGTTGCCCGGCCTGTCCCGTTTTTGAATTCGGTCCGGCTTTACCTGGAATTCACATTGACGGGAGCTTCTCCTACACTCAAGTCCCACGAATGGCGCAAAAGGGACATGCGCGAGGGCTAACTCCCGGTACAAAATCACCTATTTTCCCATTCTACTTTACTTCGGCGGAATTTACCAGTGTTTTCCAAAACTAATGTAGCGAGCAAATAAAATGTCCGCACTTGTAGCACGTGAATTGTCCGGTATAGATAGGCCTCTGAAGGAGGGGGCCGATGAATCGAACAAAGCTGCTGGAGGAGGTGCGGAAAATGCG
>JBMFHI010000043.1:0-29440 GCA_049976905.1 Syntrophobacteraceae bacterium
GGCTTTGCAGGGCAAATGCGAATGGCTTTAGTCGGTTGCCGCGCGTATCCTTAAGATTTTTCTTGACAACCGTTTGCAAGAAAGTCTAACTTGTCGCCAAGTGGAGAGCGTATGAACAGCGGGCTTTATTATTATTGGTTTTATTGTTATCCCCTTGGAGGGACCGCTTCAGGTATGCTCGGAAACTGAAAAATTAGATTGCCTTTCTAAAAGCCGTGAGCGCCTGAAGCGCCCACGGCTTTTTTTATTGGGGCAGGAGTGTTGGCTGCGCAATTTTATTTTCACCCATTTAGGGACCTTTTAAACCAGGGTACGCAAGGGGGGTAAAAATCATGATCATTGTAATGAGACCGGATTGTCAGGAAGACGATGTGGCAAGAATAGTGCGGCGTCTGGAGGATATGAGCCTTAGGGCCCATATCTCCAAAGGCGAGCAGAGGACCATCATCGGAGCGATCGGAGATGAGCGGGTATTGGCCGAGATCCCCATGGAGTCTTTCCCCGGAGTGGAGAAAGTGCTTCCCATTCTTAAGCCCTACAAGCTGGTGAGCCGGGAGTTTAAACCTGACAACACCGTGGTCGATATTGACGGCCTGAAGATTGGCGGCTCTCAGATCCAGATTATCGCGGGGCCGTGCGCGGTGGAAAGCCGTGAGATTTTAGAGGAGATAGCCGAGTCCGTGGAGCCTGCGGGGGTGCGTTTTTTGCGCGGTGGAGCTTTTAAGCCGCGAACCTCTCCTTATGCTTTCCAGGGCTGGGGTGAAAAAGGTTTGAAGTTTTTAGCCGGAGTCCGTGAAAAGACCGGTATGAAGATAGTTACCGAACTCATGGACCCGCGCGACATCGTGCTTTTTTACAAATATGCCGATATAATCCAGATCGGCACCCGAAATATGCAAAATTTCAGACTTCTTACCGAAGTGGGAAACATAGATAAGCCGGTTATCCTAAAACGCGGCCTGTGCGCAACGATTAAGGAATTCCTGATGTCTGCCGAATACATTATGGCGCAGGGAAACGAAAATGTTATCCTCTGCGAGCGGGGAATCCGTACCTTTGAAACCGAGACCCGCAACACCCTGGATATCAGCGCCGTGCCGCTTCTTAAAAAACTTACCCACCTTCCCGTGATAGTCGACCCAAGCCACGCGGTCGGCAGGGTGGATCTTGTGCCCGCGGTCTCCAAAGCCGCGATCGCAGCCGGAGCCGACGGTCTGATGATCGAAGTCCACGTGCGTCCCGAGGAAGCATTGAGCGATGGTCCTCAGTCTCTAAGGCCAGATGACTTTATCACCCTGATTAAGGAATGCCGGCGGGTTGCCGAAGCGGTTGGGAGATCTATCTAAGAGGTCGGGCGGAGCTGGCCTTTTGCGATTTTTTTGCGTGGGTTCATTGCACGAGGAATGGAGCATGGAGTCTTCTTGTTTTCCCGGCTTGCAAAATTGCGGCCCCCAGTGGAACAACCAGTCTCTGGTTGGAGTAATAGGCGGAGAGGGCGAAATGGGGAGCCTTTTTGCAAGGTTTTTCAGCTCCCTGGGCTTCAAGGTTGATGTTGTGGACCTGCAGACGGTTCTCAGTCCCGAGGACGCTATGGGCCGGTGCGATATAGTCCTTTTTGCCGTGCCTCTTCACAAGTCGGTGGAAATCATCAGGCAGCTTGTCCCCCTTGCCCGTCCAGGGCAGCTCCTTATGGATCTTACCAGTCTCAAGGTTGCAACGGTCAAGGAAATGCTTCGATCTCCGGCAAGCGTTGTGGGCCTTCACCCTATGTTCGGAGGGCGGGTGTCGAGTTTTTGCGGTCAGACACTTGCCGCCTGCCCTGTGCGTATTTCCCCCGAGCATTGGCAGTGGCTTCGGGGGCTTTTTACTTCCAGCGGCATGCGGGTAAAGGAGTGCAGCCCCGAGGAACACGACCGGATGATGAGCATCATTCAGGTGCTCTTTCACCTGACGACCATGCTCATGGGAAGGACCCTTAGAAAGCTTGGGATAGACATCCACGAAACCATGGAATACACAAGTCCGAGCTACCGCATCGAGATGAATCTGGTTGGCAGGATTTTTGCTCAAAATCCCGAACTCTACGCAGCCATTACCCAGATGAATCCCAATACCGGACAGGTCTTTTCCGAATTAAAGGAAAGTCTGCAAGTCTATGAAGAGTTCTATAAATCCGAAAACCTTGAAGGGATCATAGAGGATTTCAAAAAAAGCGCGGATCACCTTGGGGATTTCTGTGCCAAGGCTTACCGCGAAAGTTCGGCGCTTCTAGACTTTTCCGTTGAGCTGGCAAACAATAAGAGGAAAGGTGACTGATCCTTTCTTCCTCTAAAAATCAATGCCGGGCTGCGGTTCTATGCCTTTTCGATAGGCGTGGGAGATCTCCCTTACCTCGCTGACCGTATCGGCCAGAGAGATGATCTCGGGCTCCGCGTCCCGGCCTGTAAGAACAAGATGGAGAAGGGCGGGTTTTGTGCGGATAAGCTCGATCACCTGTTCGAGGTCAACCAGGTTTAGATGGATCGCGTTATTTATCTCATCGAGAACTATGAGATCGTAGGAGTTTGAACCGATACGCTGCCTGGCCAGTTCAAGACCTCTTTGCGCCGCCTCCCGGTGCGAGGTTTTAGGGTAAGGGTTGCCCTGGATGCCGCAAAAGCCCATGCCGGTTGACACTATCTCTACAGCGCAGTCTAACTTCTTTACAGCCTCCCATTCGCCGGTAAAGATATCGCCCTTCATAAACTGGATTACGCAGACCTTCATCCCGTGTCCGCAGGCGCGAAACACCATCCCCATGGCCGATGTGGTTTTGCCTTTTCCATAACCGGTCAGTACGACGACAAGCCCCACCCTTTTTTCGGGCGAGAGTCTTGTAATTGGTATATGCGGGTTTAGCCGGACCATTTTTCGCATGTCGTTTGTCATGGCAATCTCTCCATTTAAAAATAAGATAGGGCCGCGGAGAAAAGAAATAAACAAGCTTTCCCAGGCTGACACATGGCCTTGTGACCCAACTTTTTGATTGGAGAACTGAGAGCAAATAGGGGGGCTGATTTTTCGTTTGAAAAATTATGGGCATATGCTCATAATTAAGCCACGAGGTAGAAGCATGGCTCGGCCGAAATGTTGCTGTAGAATAGACAGGGAACCCTGTTGCAGGATTTTTAAGCCCGCGGGTGTGCCGACTTCTTCCCTGGAGGAGGTGGTTTTATCCCTGGACGAGTTCGAAGCTATTCGACTGGCGGATCTTGAGAGGCTTTATCACGAGAAGGCTGCTGAAAAGATGGGAATTTCCCGCCAGACTTTTGGAAGGATCCTCGAATCGGCAAGGGGGAAAGTGGCAAATGTACTGGCCAGGGGCCTTGCCCTGCGAATCGAGGAAAAGGCGGCGGTTAAGGTTGGGGACCCGCAAGGGTTTTTTGCCGGTTAAATGGATGCGGTGAAAGGATGCGGAGATGAGAGAATATGTCATTTACCCTATGGTGATAGGAGTAAACGAGACCGATCAGGGGATTATGACCTATCTGCGGGGATACGGCAAGCGGATCTGGCTTCCGATTTACTCATTTCTGATAAAAGGGGCGCAGGAAGTCATACTGGTCGATACGGGTCTGGAGCAGTTTGTGGTGCCTGAGCATGTCGGGCGTGAGACCGGGCTAAAGATCCAGGAATTCGAAGAGGCCCTAGGCGACCACGGGCTTAAGCCCGAAGATGTCGACATCATCATTCATACCCATTTGCACAACGATCACTGCGAAAACGATCCGAAATGCACGCGGGCGAAAATAATAGTGCAAAAGGCTGAATACGATTTTTTTCTTAACCCTCATCCAATCGATCACCGCTATTATTCCGATATTCTCGACGGTTTGAATGTCGAACTGGTGGAGGGGGATACCGGGCTCATGGATGGAATCGATTTGATTTTTTCTCCGGGACACACTCCGGGAGGTCAGTCTGTTGCGGTGCGGACTTCGGCGGGAAAGGCCGTTATCACCGGTTTTTGCTGCAACGCGCAAAACTTTCCGGCCAATGCCCCCAGTGTTCCTTCCGGCGTGCATACCGATGCGATCGCAGCTTATGAATCGGCAAAGAAAATCCGTGAGATGGCCGATCTTATAGTGCCGCTTCACGAAATCGCGGTGGGAAAGGCGGGCAGGATTCCCGCGCTTTAAGAGTAAGTGCTGTTTTTCCATCTTGGGCAGCGGTTTTTTTGGCCGCGACAAAAAAAAGGTAAACCCGGACACTTGCGGGTTGCGACACATCGGAACGGAAAAGTCATTATGGCCAGGAATAAGGATATATTGCAATCCGCCATATCGCCTCAGACCGAAATCATATTGAACAGCATTGCGGATGGGGTCTTTACCGTGGACTCCGACTGGCGGATCACCTTTTTTAACCACGCGGCCGAGGAGATCACGGGGGTCTCGGCCGATGAGGCCCTAGGACGGCCCTGCTGCGAAGTTTTTCGGGCAAACATCTGCGAATCGGTTTGCGCGTTAAAATCGACGATGGAGACAAAAAAACAGGTGGTAAATCGCCCGGTTTTGATTCTTCGAGCCGATGGTAAGGAAGTTCCCATTAGCGTTAGCAGCGCTTTGCTAAAAGATGACTCGGGTAAAATAATCGGCGGGGTGGAAAGTTTTCGGGATTTGAGCATCGTCGAGTCCTTGCGGAAGGAAATCGATCGGCAATATAGTTTCAAGGATATCATTTCAAAGTCTCCCGCAATGATTCGGCTTTTTTCCATTCTCCCGGAAGTAGCCCAAAGCGAGAGCACCGTGTTGATTCATGGAGAGAGCGGTACGGGCAAGGAACTGGTAAGCCGGGCCATCCACAGTCTTAGCTCCAGGGCGGCAAAGCCCTTCATTGCCGTAAACTGCGGCGCTCTTCCCGACACGTTGCTGGAATCCGAACTTTTCGGCCATGTGGCCGGCGCCTTCACCGACGCAAAACGAACGCGCATCGGGAGGTTTGCAATGGCGGAGGGGGGAACGCTTTTTCTCGATGAAATCGGCGATATTTCCCTCGCCATGCAGGTGCGGCTGTTGCGGGTGCTTGAAGAGCGCACCTATGAGCCCCTTGGCTCTTCAAAGACGGTCAAAACCGATGCAAGGATCGTCACCGCGTCAAACAGGGATCTCTCCCAGTTGGTCGATGAGGGTCTTTTTCGAAAAGATCTCTATTATCGCATAAATGTCGTAAAACTCGAATTGCCGCCCCTTTCTCAGCGCAAGGAAGACATACCGCTTCTTGCCGCTCATTTTATCGAGCGGCTAAACCGTATGCGCAATAAAGAGGTAGCCGGGCTGAGCCAGGAAGTCCTCGCTGTCTTCATGCGCCATGACTGGCCGGGAAATATTCGGGAGCTTGAAAACGCGATAGAGTATGCTTTTATTTTGTGCCGGCAGGGGCTTATTGAGCCCCAATGCCTGCCCGAATACCTCCAGGGCGAATCCTGTCCGCCCGTTTACTCCGGGGGCCTTACCCTGGTCGATTTCGAGCGCAACACGATTCTTAACGCCCTTGAGCGAAACGGGTGGCGGCGAATGGCTACCGCGCGCGAACTGGGGATAGACAAAAACACTTTGAGGCGCAAGATAAAACGGCTAGACATCGCGCGTGAAGAAGCAGGCCCGGGCTCATAGAGCTTACTGAGGGCAAAACGGATTTGCCCACAGGGGGGGGTAAAGCCGGAAATTTTCAGGGGGCCAAGGTTCCGGCGATCCTGTTTAACTGCGCCACGGCCAGAGCGTAGCCCAGGCGGGCTTCCAGATCGTCGGAGCGGGCCTTTTTTAAATCCGCGACAGCCTTGTCGTATTTGGCGTAGCTGATGGTGGCCGTCTTTAGCTGGTTTGTGACAAGGCGCATTTTTTCCTTTTGAAGCGCCAGAGCCTCGGCGGCCAACTCGATGATGCTTTTTTGATTTTCAAGGGCTCTATATGCCTTGTCCAGATTGACGGTTACTTCCCGGTTTAACCTGTGGACGTTTTCCCGGGCCTCCGCGAGCTGCGCGCCCCGCTCACCGACAACGTCTTTTCTTTTGCCCCAATCCCAGACGTTCCAGGACATCATCGCGCCGAATATACCCTCATCGCTGGTAAGAAAGGAGGCTCCCTGCTGGTACACATTGGCGGCAAAAAGAGTTACATCGGGGATATAATCTTCCCTCGCCGCGGTTACCCCGCCGCCGGCCTTTGCCGCCATGGCCATGGCAGCCCTGATCCGCGGGTTTTTTAAAAGCGCCAGCTGCAGGTAATAATCGCGGCTTTTGACAGGCTCCCTGGAAGGGTAGGGTTCGGAGAGTACCAGCCGGGTATCCAGGGGCAGACCTAGAAGTTCGTCCAGCTGGGCGTTGAAATCCTGGATTTGGATATTTGCCGCAAGAAGCGATTGCCGGCTTTTCAATACGGCCGTTTGCGCCTCGGTTACACCCACTTCTAAAAGATTTCGGGAGAGGAGCCCGTTTTTAGCCTCACGCAAGCCTTCCCGCGCGGCGCTAAGTCCGGCCAGGGCGGCTTGCTTTCTTGCCTCAGCAACGAGAAGGCCGTAGTAGAGCTGGTGAACTCCAAAGATTACATCATTTTTGGCTTGCTTTTCATTGGCTTCGGCTGCCATCTGGTCGGATCTTGCCATGCCGGTTGCCTCGTGAATTTTAAGGAGCTGGGTTATGGGCTGGGCAAGGACCGTTCCGTTTAGGAAAAACGATGTAGTATTTTTGCCTCCGCCTGGCTCTCCAATTGGAATCACTCCGATGCCGGGAACGGGAATGGCTGCAACCTGGGAGTTCGAAACGCCCATGTACCAAGAATAATTGGAGACCTGCGGGAGATTGTTTGCCGCTATCGAAGAGAGCTTTCTTTGTTTTTCAACGATTTTAAAGCGGGCGATTTTGAGAGCGGAGTTGCCCTTTACGGCAAGATCGACTGCCTCGGGCAAACTGAGATTTTTGGTTTGCGCGTGGGCGGGGACCGCCAGGAGAAGGAGAGTCGCCATGAGCGCTCCCGTGGCCGCTGCAAAAGAGGATGGTTTTATCCTGTGCGACTTGACAAAAACGAAGAGCACGGGAACCACGAGTAAAGTCATAAACATCGAACAAACCAGCCCGATTGCGATCACACTTGCCAGAGGACTCCACAGGCTCGATCCGGAAAGAATCATGGGCAAAACGCCAACAGCCGCGGCCATGGTTGTAAGAAATATGGGGCGAAGACGCCGCTCGCCTGCCTGGGTTGCGGCAAGCTCCAGGCCATGGCCCTCGCGCATCTTTTCATTGACATAATCGACCAGGATAATCGCGTTTCGAACCACTATGCCGCAAAGGCTTATAAAGCCCATAAAAGCTGTAAAGCCAAAGGCATTGTGTGTGATTATAAGTCCCAGGACGGCACCGGGAAGGGCCAGAGGAATGGAAGCCATGACTATCAGCGCCTCGGAAATGCTTCTAAATTGCAAAAGCAGGGTAAGAAAGATTGCAACGATGCTGATGCCTAGAGCCAAAAGCATCTGGGGAAACACTTCATTTTGGTTTGAAATTTCCCCGCCGTATTCGATCCTGTATCCGGGGGGAAGCGGCAGGCTTTCAATTTGGGACTCTACGGCGCCCAGAAGCTGCGAGCCATAATGGCCGTCCTTAACGAAGGCTTGAACGGTGAGGGTCCTTACTCCGTTGCGGCGCACTATCCTGCTTGGCTGCCATTGGGCCTTGAGGCTGGAAACGGCTCGAAGCGGCACGCTGGCACCCGTCACGGGTGAATATACATAGGTATCCCGCACTTTGGCAAAAGAGGAGCGGAAGGCGTGGTTGAGGCGCAGCACCATGGTTACTGCCCGTTTGCCCTCCCAGAAGGTGCTAACCGGAAGGCCGTCCAAGCCTCCGGCTAAAAGCGCCGACAGGGACGCGCTGGTAATACCCAGCCTGTTGGCCAGTTCCTCGTTTACCCGTACATCGACCAAGGGAGAATCGTTAAAAGTGTCGCTGTGGACGTAGAGGGAATAGGGGACCTCGAGGAGCATTCTTTCCACCCTGGCGCCCAGCCGTTTTAGTTCGCAGATATTGTTCCCGATGATCCGCACTTCCACGGGGGCTGAAAGCGGCATGCCCTGCTGGAGTTCCTTTACAATCACCAGGGCTTCGGGGGCTTTTACCGGGAGGGCTTTGCGCAGTTTTTCAATCAAGAGCGGGGTTTGTTTCTCCGAGGTGGTGTCTACGATGAACTGTCCGTATGCGCCATCGGGCTGCTGCGGGTCCACGTTGTAATAGAACCTCGGAGCGCTTTGGCCCACAAAGCTTGCAAAATGCGTTATCCCTATGGTTTTTTTAAGGCTGTCCTCTATGCGGCGCATTACCGCCAGAGTGGCTTCAATGCGCGAGCCCTGGGGCATCCAGACGTCTATTACGAACTGGTTGCGCTCAGCCGAGGGGAAAAATTGCTGCGGCACGAAGTGGAAAAGAAGGGCGGCGGCCATCAGCGCGCCTACTCCGGCGGCCATGGCCAGGACCTTGTAGCGCATGAAAAAGACGATTGCAACATTGTAGAGCGACTGGATGTAATTGAGGACGCTGAATTTTTGCCCCCTTTTGGACTCCTTTTGCCCCTCTGAGTCTTGGAGGCCGTTTTTGATGAAAAAATTGCAGAAAATCGGGGTTATCATTATAGCCACTATAAAGGAGACCGTGAGGGCTATGGAGGCGGTTTTAGGAAGGGATTCGATGAATTCGCCCGCGGATCCCGAAAGTATGAGAAGGGGCAGAAAAGAAAAGATAATGGTTGCCGTAGCGGCAAAGACCGGCAGGATAACTTCGGAGACACACCGTTTGGCGGCTTCGGCCCTGGAGAATTTACGGTCCAGAAGATCCACGTAATTATCGGCGATTACAATGGCGTCGTCGACTACGATGCCCAGCACGACAATAAGCGCGGCTATGGAGACCTGGTTAAGGGTAATGCCCAGGGCGTTCATAACCCCAAGGGTAATGCTCAGCGTGATGGGAATGGCAAGGGCCGCGATCGCCGCAACACGTATGGGCAAAAGTATTATCGTTACGAGCACTACCGAGATGATGGCGATCAGGAATTCATGGCTAAGATGGGTTATGAGTTTTTTTACCACCCTGGGCTGATTGGCAACCAGATCGAGTTTAACATCGGGGGGCAGCAGGGAGCCAAGGCGGCCAAATACCTGCTCGATGTTTTCGCCCAGTTCGACAATGTTTTTGCCTCTTTGCATCTCCACGGAAAGCATGAGGCAGGGCTTGCCGTCATAGCGGGTAAGAAACGTTGGGTCCTGGTAGCGCCGTTCGACCTTTGCGAAGTCGCGAATATAGAGGGGCTGTCCGGTGGTTGGCGAGATTTTTACCAGCACGTTTCCGATCTCGTCGACCGAGTTAAAAAGTCCGGTTGTGCGAAGGGGGATTTTTGCCTGGCTGGCCTCGAAATGGCCGGAACTATGGATAATGTTGCGCTGCCTCAGAGCCTGTATGATACTGCGGGGATCGACAAAATACTGCGACATGCGATCGAGGTCGCCCGTTATCCGGATCTGTTCGCCCTGTTCGCCGTAGGCGGCAAGCTTTCCCACCTCGGGAATCGTTCGTAGCTGGTCCTCGATTGTGTCGAGATAGTCTCGCAGTTCGCGGTATCCATAGCGTTTGCCGTGAATGGCGATGAGAAGCGCCACCGTGTCGCCGAAATCCGAGTCCACGATGGGGCCAAGAACGCCTTCGGGCAACTCCTTTTTGGCGCTTACCTCGATCATTTCGTTACGGATCTTTGACCACACAACATCTGCGTTTTTAACGTAATCCTCGAGTTCGACGTTGATTATGGTAAGACCCGGGCGGCTGGTGGAAAAGGTTTTTGCCTTTCTTACCTCGGCAAATTTAAAGATGTGTTTTTCAAGGGTCCTTGTCACCTGTTTTTCGACCTGCTCGGAGGTCGCTCCGGGATAAAGGGCTATAACGAGGCCGGTGCGGATGGTTACCGTGGGATCTTCGGTTCGAGGCATATAGAGAAAGGCGTAAATTCCAACGGCCACGGCCATGGCGGTAAGGATCAGGGCAACCGCGGGGTAGCGAAGAGAAAACCTTGCGGGGTTCATTGGCCCACCTTTGTTTCTCCCGGCTGCCCGGTTTTGCCTGCCAGGGCAACCGGAGCGCCGTCCCAAAGCTTATCCTGTCCGGCGAAAACTATGTTCTCGTCGCCTGAAAGGCCGCTTTTGATCTCGATTTCCCGGCCGTAAGCAGAACCGGTTTCAACCCGTTTGGCATAAGCGCGGTTCTGTTTTGGATAGTAGATATAAACGATGGTAGCTCCCTGCGAGTCTTGCAGGATGGTATCGGCCGGCAGGGTCATGAGAGTGAGCGTCCGGTCTGCCTCGATGCTTGCCTGGGCAACCATTCCCACCCGAAGGATGCGGTCGGGATTGGCGACTTCGATGCGCGCGAGGTAGGTGCGCGTGGTAGGATCGGCCGAGACGTTTACGACTCTGACTTTTCCTTCAAAAGATTTGCCGGGAAGAGCCGGAATGGTGATCCTTGCCTTTTGGCCGACCTTTACCAGGTGGACGTCGGTTTCGGGGACTCCGACGCTAACCTCGATGGGGTCCAGGTTCACTATCTGAAAGGCCGGCCGTGTCGGGCTAACGGTATCTCCCGGCTGGATGGGGCGCCTGGAGATAAAACCGGCGACGGGCGCATGAAGAGAGGCGTCTGTCAGCCGCTTTCGGGCGTATTTTTCATTGGCCGCGGCCTGAGCGACCACCTGCTTGTCGCTCAAAAAGACCGCCTTGAACTTTTCAAAGTCGTTTTCCGCAAGGCTCCTGGTGTCGTAGAGAAATTTCATCCTGGCATATTCGGCTTTTGCGCGGTTTAGTTCCACCATGGCCTGTCTGGTCTTGGCCTCTGCTCCCTGGAATGCCAGGGTGTAGTCGGTCGGGTCGATTGCCGCCAGAAGTTGACCCTTTTTGACGTAGTCGCCCTCGTTTGTTAAAACCTCGGTCACCTTGCCCGAAACAAGAAAAGTGACTTCGGTCGGCCGGCCCGGAGATGTGACCGTACCGCTTACAACCACCAATTGGCGCTCTTGAGTTTTTTGGACCTTTCCCGTTTTTATGGGAACACGATTGATCCCGGGCCGTTGGCCGCTTTTGCTCTGGGAGCAGGAAACGAGTGCGAGGAAGGCAAAAAGGCAAACAATGGCCAAAGTGGTTCTCATGAAAGTCCCCCGTGGTTTGCTCAGCCGAAGGGGCCATCGAAACAGCCGGGCTGTTCGAGGCTTTCGGACAGGATTAGCGAAAATGCAGTGTGAAACTCCTGGAAAACGTTGGGTAACCTTTGGCTCCAAGCCCTCGCGGAAGGCGATGGGGCTAAGAAAACCGGCTGCTTTGGAGCCGGCACACCTAATAAATCTCATGAGGCCCGACTACCTGAGCAGCCTGCGTACAAGTTTGCCGGTGGGGGTTCGCGGCAGCTTGTCGATATACTGCACGATCCTTGGAAACTTGTAGATGGCTAAGTGATCTTTAAGAAATGTCCTGATCTGCTCGCTTAGTTCCTCGGAGCCTGAAAATCCGGGTTTTAACTCCACTACGGCTTTTACAACCTGACCTTTTTCGGGATCGGGCAGGCCCACAACCCCCACGTCGGCTATCGCAGGATGTTTTGCCATGGCTTGCTCGATTTCGGCCGGGGCGATCTTGTAGCCCGAACTCTTGATCATGTCGTCTTCGCGGGCGACAAAGAAGATGTTGCCGTCCGCAGCCATGTAGACCGCATCCCCCATTTTGTTCCAGCCGTCGACCACGCTTGAGGTCTGCGATTTCAGCAGTTCGTCGTTGTTGTCATAAGGCTTCCAGTAGAGGGTCCCGGAGGGGCCCTTTACAAACATACTGCCCACTTCGCCGGGTTTACACTCCCTGTCGGAGAAATCGAGCACCCGGACCTGCACCCCGGGAAGGGCTTTGCCGATAGAGTCGGATATGGGTTCTTGGTTTAGGGTGTTTGAAGTTACGAGATGGAGCATCTCCGTTCCCGCAAGCCCTTCCCAGATAGGCTTTCCGGTAAGTTTTGTCCAGTCCTGAAGCGTTTCGGCCCCCAGGGCGTCGCCTCCGGAGGTGTAGAGCCTTACGGAGCTGATGTCGAAGTTTTTAAAGGCCGGGAATTTGGTCAGTGCTCGGTAAGCGGTGGGAAGTCCGGTCAAAACGGTTATTTTGTGTTTTTCAATCAGCTCCATCATGGCGGGAGGCGAAAACTTGGGGATCAGAGAAATGCCCGCGCCGCCCTCAAAGGGGATGAGTGTGAAGGTCCCAAAGCCTGCGGCAAAAGAGACCGGCGCAGCACCTCCCAAGATGTCTCCGGGTTTCAACTGATAGACATACTTATTCACCATGCGGGTTTCAATGATGGTTGGACGGATGAAGTGGACGCACCCTTTGGGCAGTCCCGTGGTGCCCGAGGTGTAGAGTATTACGCCTATGTCGAAGGGGTCGAGCAGGACGGGTTCGAGTTCGGGAGAGCCTTTGGCCAGCATTTCTTCGAATACGAGGTTGCCCGCGGCTTTAACTTCCCCGGCAACTCCTCCTATCACCACGACTTTCGTGGCGTGGGTAAAATTAGCCTTGGCCGACTCGACCGGGGCCATAAGGGAAGCGTTTACAACCAAATATTTCATCACGGCGTTGTTGACCACGAAGGTGAGCTCTTCGCTCGACCAGAGCGGGGAGGTCGGTACGGGGATCGCTCCGATCTTTTCAATGGCGAAGATCGTTACAAGCGAGTCCGGGGTGTTTGTCAAACGTATTCCCACCCTGTCCTGAGGCTCCACGCCCGCATCCTTTAAGGCGTTGCCAAACTGGTTGATCTTCTTCTGCAATTGGGAATAAGTTATTACTTTATCCATAAACTTGATTGCGGTGTTTTGCCCTCTTCCGGCCTTGACGTGGCGATCGATTAGATAGTCCGCAAGGTTTAGCGCATCCGGAGTGTCGGCGAATTCATCCGGGACGAGGTACTGAGGCCATGAATGCTTTTCGGGCAAATAGTTTTGGGGTATTTTGCTCATGTTTGTTTCTCTTTCCCTGTTGAGATATTTTGAATAGCCCAACATAGCCGCTTATGCAAGAGCCTTGGTGAGGGGAATGAGGGTTGGCGCGGATAAACGTTTTGTATCGAAGAGTCTTCTCAGGCGAAGACGCCAAGATAAAGATACCTAAGAGCAGATAATGAATAATTTTTGGGAAAATATTAAAAAACCCGTTTTCGCCCTGGCGCCCCTGTCGGGCATAACCGACAGCGCTTTTCGAAGAGTTTGCAAGGGGCTTGGCGCCGATGTGGTCTATAGTGAGCTTGCCAGCTCCACGGCCTTTGCTTACCAGGCTGAATCGACTCTTAATATCGTGCGGTTCCATGAATCCGAACGCCCCTATGTCGTTCAGCTCTTCGGACATAATCCCGATCATTTTGCAATAGCCGCCCGTATTGTGACCAGACAGATCAGACCCGATGGAATCGACATAAACTTTGGCTGTCCAATGGCCAAGGTTTTTAGAAAAGGCGCCGGGGCCGCGCTTATGACAAATCCTGCCCTGGCAAGGGAGGTCATTGCGGCGGTTATCGAAAATACCGATTTGCCGGTTTCGATAAAGACCAGGACCGATGTGAAAGGTTTTGATCTTCTGAGCTTGCTCGACCATGTGGAGGATCTGGACTTGAAGGCCCTGATGATCCACGGCAGAACTTATGCCCAGCGCTTTTCCGGGCCAAACGATATAGAAACCACCCGCGAGGCCCGCACGCGCTTTAAGGGTGTTATCCTTGCCAACGGCGGGGCTGCAAATTGCGCCCTGGCGGTCGAACTGCTTGAAAAGACGGGGGCCGACGGCGTTGGAATCGCACGGGGCGCCCTTGGCAACCCATGGATCTTTACACAGTTAAATGGCGGTCTAAACGGTAAGCCCGAGCGTGGTGACGTTTTAAGGATCGCCCTGGAACACGCGAGGCTTTCCGTCGAGTTAAAGGGCAGGCGTGGAATAATCGAGATGCGAAAGCATCTGTGCTGGTACCTGCAGCAAATACCCGGCGCAAAGATGCTAAAGCAACAGGCCGTAAAAATTGAAAGCCTCGATGATGTCGCGGAGCTTGTCGCCCGCGCCGCAGAGGGGAAACAAAGCGTGGGGGGGGTGTCAATGGCGTTGCCTTAAGGTCTGTTTGTCTCACGCAAAGCCTTATTTTTAAAGCTCTTTTGTATAGTTATCCGTTCTCGGCGGGCACGGTGAAACTGTGTCCACCCTACAAATTCGCCGCCGTTTTGGAAATTAACGAGACATTAATGAGGTTCGGTAATCAATAACGGTCTTGGTATTTAAGGAAGGGTCATTAAAGAATGAAAGACGCATTTAAAATCAATATCCAGGTGCAATTTAAACATATCGACCTTTTGGGGCATGTCAATAATGTGGAATTTTTTACTTATTTTGAAATGGCAAGGGTCGCGTTCATTCGGGAGAATATGCCTGGAAGGATAGGAAGGGAATCATTTCCATTTATTTTGGCCCATGCGAGTTGCGACTATATCAAGCCGATTTTGCTTGGGACCGATCTTGTCGTGAATCTGTGGACAGATAATATCGGCACTAAAAGCTTTCAATATATTTATTTGCTGACGGATGCCGCCGATGAAGCCATTGTGTACGCAAAAGGCGAATCCGTCCAGGTTTTCTATGATTATTCCAAAAACACATCCATAGAAATTCCCCCTGACTTCCGAGCGTTTCTATTGCGGTTTCAGCGCGGCGATTAGTGCGGTTCCGGCTTGAGAGGCCGAAGGTGGGGCGTGAACAAAAAAAGGGAAGTTTTGGGCAAAGGATGCCGGCAAGGTTTTTTGCCGGCATCGCGTCCGGATAATGCGGAGGCTCTCACCTGTCAAGAACGCTTCGCACCCTCTGGAGCAAGGTTTTAATGGAAAATGGTTTCTGCAAAAAGTCGATATCCTTGTCGAGGATGCCGTGATGGGCGATAACGTTTGCCGTGTAGCCCGACATGAAAATGATCCTGACCTCGGGTATAAGCCGGGCGAGTTTGTCTCTAAGGTCTTTACCGTTCATTTCCGGCATTACTACATCGGTAATGATCAGATGGATGGGGCCGGGGTGGTCTGGGACCCTCTGCAGTGCTTCCGTTGGACTTTTGGCCGCGAGGACCTGGTAGCCGTAGCGCTCCAAAACATTCTTTACAAGGGCTAGTATTGGCGCCTCGTCTTCTACCACAAGCACGGTTTCCCTTCCCCTCAGGTTTTTTTCCGAAGGGGCGGCAGGCTCCTTTGTGGCCTGCTCCTGGGCGCGGGGCAAATATATTTTGAACGTTGTTCCTTTACCCGGTTCACTGTAGACGTTTATGAAACCATGGTTTTGCTTCACTATGCCGTATACAGTCGCCAACCCCAGCCCGGTTCCTTCACCCATGCCTTTGGTGGTGTAAAAGGGTTCGAAGATCTTTTCCCTGATCTCCTTGACCATCCCGCAGCCGTTGTCGCTAACGGCAAGCATTACGAACTCGCCGGGCAAAAAATCCGGATGGTTGGCGCAGTAGTCGTTGTCAAAGGTGACGGTCCCTGTTTCGATGGTTACCTTGCCTGTTCCGGAAATCGCATCACGGGCATTGACGCAAAGGTTGGCAAGTATCTGATCGATCTGGCCGGGGTCAACCTTGACCGGCCAAAGATTTGTCGCCGGAACCCAGACGAGATCGATGTCTTCGCCGATCAACCGGCGCAGCATCCTGGACATCCCTTCCACCGTCGTGTTTAGATTGAGTACCCTTGGGGAGATGGTCTGCCTGCGGGCAAAGGCCAGCAACTGCCTGGTCAGGTCCGCCGAGCGGTTGGCGGCTTTCCTTATTTCGCTCAGGTCGGCAAAAAGCTCGTGTGTCTGGTCAATCTGTCCCATGGCTAATTCGGCATGGCCAAGGATCACACCCAACATGTTGTTAAAGTCGTGGGCCACTCCGCCCGCGAGCCTTCCCACAGACTCGAGCTTCTGCGCCTGGTTTAGCTGGGACTGCAGCATTTCCTTTTCTTCCTGGGCCTTCTTGGCCACACTGATATCCCGCGCCGTGGACAATATCCCTTTCATTCCTCGAAAGTCGAAGAGCCGGTTACTGATCTCGACGGGAATGCGCTGGCCGTCCTTGGCGATATGGACCCCCTCCCACGTCCAATGGCCGTTTTGGTAGAGTTTCTCCATCCTATGGGGAACCGCCGGGAGCGTCTCCGGAGCGTCGATGTCGACAGGGCTCATTTGCAGCAGCTCTTCGCGCGTGTAGCCCAACCTCTTGCAGGCGACCTCGTTTACCTCTATGAAAATGCCCGGGATTGCGTCTGTTGCTCCCAGATGAACAAATACGGCATCGTTGATATTGTCAAAGAGCCGGTGATATTTTTCCTCGCTCTCACGCAGCAGCCGTTCGGCCTCCTTGCGCTCCGTTATGTCATGAATGATAAAGTGGTAGAGGACCTTTTCACGCACCACGATTCTGCTTTTAAAGACCTCTACGTCTCGAACGGAGCCGTCGGCCAAAAAATGACGACCTTCACAATGCATGGCTTGCCGGCATTCGCACTGGTCCTGCTTTTGGCCGGGAAAGGCGATGAGGTCCTCGATATTCATGCGCAGCAGCTTTTCCTTGGGCCATCCATAGTAGGCCGCGGCGGCTTTGTTTGCATTTTGAATGTTTCCCGTATCGGGATCGATGATGAGTTTAACCGCGGAATGGTCGTCGAAGATGTTTCTAAACAGCTCCTCGCTCTCGCGCAATGAGGCTTCGATACGCTTACGTTCGGTAATGTCCTGGATAATTCCGTACACCAGCCTCTGGGGGGCCGAATATTCAGCAACTGTGTGAATATCGGCGATCTTTCCATCGCAAGGCCTTCGAATCTTAAACTCCACATTATAGGCTTTGCCTTCTTCAATGAGTTCTCTTAATGCCTTATCGAGCATAGGGCGATATTCAGGCAGGGGGATCCTTTGCACCTCGGTAATAGACCCGGGCGCTTTTTCCATCCCGTAAATGATTCTCGCGCCCTCGGAAGCATAGACTCCATTGCTTGCCAGGGTAAGCTCAAAGTTGCCGATACGGGCCACCAGTTCCGCTCTGCGAAGCCGCTTTTCGCTGGTTCGCAGCTCCTCGACGGCCAGCCTCGCAGCCTCCTCGGTTCGCTTGCGATCGGTTATATCGCGCACCACTCCTTCAATTCCGAGTGCGTTGCCCTGCCTGTCTTTTACGCAAATACTGGTAAACGAGGCGTAAAGGGGCGAGCCGTCCTTTTTTTGAAGCAGCAGCTCATAGTCACGGACCATGCCTTCTTTTAGGAGCTTTC
Source organism: Syntrophobacteraceae bacterium (assembly GCA_049976905.1). Taxonomy (GTDB): domain Bacteria; phylum Desulfobacterota; class Syntrophobacteria; order Syntrophobacterales; family Syntrophobacteraceae; genus SbD1. The sequence continues at coordinate 17,382 of JBMFHI010000043.1, forward strand.
CAAGCATTTTCTTACGTTCGGATAAATCCATCAAAAAGCTGTTGACGTGCATGCCGATGATTTCTTCGCAGGGCGCCCCGTAAAGCTCGGATGCAGAAGGGCTCACCATGGTTATAAAGCCTTTTCTGTCCGTGCGGTAGAAAACATCGCGCATGTTTTCGACCACGCTTCGGTAAAGTTGTTCGCTCTGCTTGAGCATCTCCTGCGTTTTTCTGATCTCGGTGACATCCCTTACAGATTCGATAGCTCCGATAATGTTGCCGGTGCTGTCGTAAAGGGGACTGGCTTTACAGGATAGAACATGAATTTTTCCATCCCTTATCGGAGCATCTGTTTCGGCCAGTAGAATATCTCCATCTTTATGGACACAAGAATAGAGGTTAAGAATTGCATCGTCGTGTCCTATTGCCGCATCTGTAAGGATTGGTCTTCTATATCCGTAAAACGGCAATGAATATTCATAATTTCCTTTCCCAATAATATCTTCGGCCTTAATACCGGATAGTTTTTCCTGGGCCTTGTTCCAGATTATGACTCTACCTTCCAGATCAATCGCGAAGGTTGGACCCGGCAGAAAGTCGATAATCTGGGAAAGTCTTTCCCTGGACTCATGCAAATCTCTTTGGGCAAGCTTGCGGTCCGTTATGTCGTCGATCGTAACCAATACTTTTTCTGAATCATCATCGCGCAGCAGAGCAGTGCTTATCAAAATATCACAGGGGACATCTTTTGAGCCTCTTCGGACAAGCATTCGGGCCTCCACATCGTGGACCTCCCGACCTGTAGCAAATGTCTGTGCTATTGTCCCGCTTACCCGACAACCTCCGCAGTTGCTGCTTTTCCCACACCCCTTGTTCGCGAAAGAATTCCAGCAGGCAAAGACCTCGCCGGGAAGAAGCCCCAGGATTTCCTCCTGGGGCCTACCGGCAAAGGTTGCTCCCTTGTGGTTGATTTTTGTCACACGGCCTTCTCTGTTAACGAGCATCGCCAGATAGGGCATGCTTTCAAACATTTTTGCAAGCGTTTCCCTCTGAGCGAGTATCTCCTCTTCGGCCGCCTTGCGACGGGAAATATCGTCAACGCACCAGATCACCCCCTTGTTGAGATCGGGAGGATTGTTCAAATCGGTCGCATTGCCCGACAAGCTGCACCATACGGGCGTCCCGTCTTTTCTCCTTAGTTGGTATTCAACCTGTATCTGAACTCCCCGTGTCAGGGGGTTGTAGTACTTTTCTCCATAATCGAGGTAGTGCTCCTGCGAAAGATGAAGCGCCCGCATGCTAAGGCCCGCCATTTCCTCCGGACAATCGTAGCCCAGGATATCGGCTAACCGCTGGTTGCACCTGTAAAGGATTCTGTAGTCCTTTAGGAACATTATTCCAATCTGGCTTTTTTCGAAAACTACTCTGAATTCATCCTGATAGCTGGCGTTTTCTTGATCGCCGGTTTTCATGGCGCTTCCTTTCGGTTGTTTCCCGTAGTTTCCTAAGCCGTCTTCACTGTGGGCCCGGGCCGTTTTCCTTCCTTTTTTGAGCCAGGTACGCAAAGAAGGTTCGCCTCCCGACTCCGGTGGTCCTGCATACCTGCGCAGCGGTCTTTTCGGAATTCTCATAGAGAATTTTAGCGGCCTCAAGCCTTGAGAGGTCCGTGCGTGGTCGTCCCCCCGATTTTCCCCTTGCTTTGGCGCAGGCACGCCCGAGTGCGGCTCGTTCGGCCCGAAGCTCGCGCTCCACCTGGTGAATCGCCCCCATTGTCGACAGAAAGCAGCGCCCCGCAGCCGTTGCTGTATCAATGTCTTCTCGCAGGGACACGAGGTCTATCCCCCGCTCCTGAAGCATTTTGACCGCTTCGACCAGGTTGAGCAAAGAGCGGCTCATGCGGCTGAGTTCCGTCACAACAATGCTGTCGCCCGGTTGAACATATTCCAGGACATGCTCCCAGGCTGGTCGATCGAGCCGCGAAGGGCTCATCTCTTCGGTGAAGATTTTCGTGCAACCGGCCTGTTGCAAAGCCTCGAGCTGCGAGCCGAGGCTTTGGTCCGCAATGCTTGCGCGCGCGTAGCCGATCCTGTTTGGCAAAGGTGCTGAGTTTGTCTTTGTTGTCATAATGGTCAAAAATGACATATCTGAAGCGAAAACGCACTATAATTTAAGTCAGGATTTTTGCACACGAAATCGTAGTAAGAAAAGGTGCAAGCTTTACCTGGGCTCGCCGGTAATAATAGACTTTTTGCACTCGTTTGGAAAACCCTCGTCTGCATATTACCTCGCGGCTTGTTCTGCCTCCGGCCCTCTCATGGCGCATTTTCCCACCGCAGTGATTACATTGCCTTTGCTTAAGGGTAAGCGCTTCTTACCCGGATTTTTCGTTTTGAGCTTGATTTGCCGTATCGTTTTGAAATCAACCCCTGGAAAGGAAGAGCCAATGAAGGTGCAAATCGACTATGATCTTTGTATGGGCGACCAAAATTGCCATAAGGTGTGTCCCGAGGTTTTCGATTTCGATCAGGACAAGTTGCAATCAAGGGTCCGCGTAGACACCGTCCCGGTCCAGATGGAAGAAAAGGTCAGGCAGGCAGCCAGGCAATGCGCGCCTGGAGCCATCCTTGTCGTGGAGTAAATCGTTCCCGCCTGCTGGGAGCCCCTTACGGGAGCAAGGGTTGCTTCCAGCCAGGCGGGAGTTTTATCAGCTTCGCTGAGCTATGATGATTTTTTAAACCTCACCGTGACCCTCCTCTATGGGGTGCTACAGCACTGTAACCGGGATGTTTCATTCGTGCTGACCAATCCCGGCCGAAAAAAGCGTCCTTTCCCCAAGAGAGCGCACCAAAACGAACTTTGAAAAACGGCCTGATTATTGCTCTCTTTTTATCCCAAAGGGGATAGAGACGATGAAGACAGGATTTATGCAAAATTTGCAGAGTCTTAAGAGTTCGCGCCTTCGAATGCTCTTTTTTTCGCTAAAGGGGCAGATATTTATCGCCTTTGCCGCAACCTTCGTTACGGTTTGCGCTCTGAGTATCCTTAACTTCTGGAACATCTCGGTGCTCAGGCAGCATCTTCTCATCGAGGACCGCTACTACGATCTTCTAAACAGCGTGCTCGAGGTGCGCCGCTATGAGAAGAATTACCTTCTCTACAAAGACCGGGCAGCCATGCGGGAGGCAAAACACTATCTGGAAAAGATCGATTCCATGGTCAAAGACCTTCGCGCGGACATAAGGAAGCTGACCGGGACAAAAACGACCCAGAATTTCCTCAATGTTTTGGGCAGTTACCACAAAACATTAAGTTTATATCAAACCGGCGCCATGGCATCCGCGGATGCCGACAGGTTTCGCCGCGAGGGCAAAGAGTTAACCGATTTTGCCGTGATGTTTTTGCGGGTAAAGCAGGTGGCCACTCGCCAGGCCATAGGCAGGGTGTCGGTGCTGCCGGTGGCTTTTTTCGCCATCTTCCTTTTGCTCATGCTCCTTGTCATAAAGCTGGTATCCATCGGTTTGCTTCGTCCCCTGAAAGAGCTTCAAACCACTATACACAACGTCGCCAGGGGCGACTACAGCCCCGCGGGCTACGATGGCCCCGTTACAGAGGAGATAAAAGGATTTATCGACGCCTACAACTGGACGGTCCGGGAACTGGAGGCTAATCAGGAGCATCTGCTGCAGGCAAGGAAGATGGCCGCTCTTGGCACCTTCACGGCCGGTATTGCCCATGAGCTCAATAATCCGCTCAACAATATCTCGCTTACAGCCGAGACCTTTCTCGATCAGTATTTAGATCGGATGAATGAAGAAGAGCGGGGCTTTATAGATGATATACTCGCTCAATCCGACAGGGCTTGCGAAATTGTCAGAAATCTTCTGGATTTTTCGCGTACCGATCATGCAAACTGTTCGTCCCTCCAAGTCGGGGAACTGATGCAAAGCACCGCAGCTCTTTTGAAAAATCAGATAAACTTTGCCGCAGTAAGGTTCGAGATGCAATTAGCGCAGGATCTGCCCCCGATTTATGGAAATTTTAGAACTTTGCAGCAGGTTTTTATGAACCTGCTGCTAAACGCCCTGGCGGCTACGCCCGCCGGAGGCACGATTGCAGTGGAAGCGGCCTGCGGCGCACAGGGCTATGTCGCCGTTCGTGTCCGTGATACCGGTTCGGGCATTAAGCCTGAGTCCCTGGAACATATCTTCGAACCCTTTTATACCACCAAGGGGGTGGGGCAGGGGACCGGGTTGGGCCTTTCGGTAGTCTATTCGATAGTAAAAAGACATGGAGGTAAAATCGATGTGGAAAGTCAGGCCGGCCTGGGCACCACTTTTACGGTATCCCTTCCCATCGTCCGTTGCGAGGAAGACAACCGCCTGCCCAACTCTGGACCGCAGGCTTTGAGTTGACCACTTCCGATTACACTTTAAAAGGTGTCTGACCCCGAAAAGGTGACAGCCTGGCAGTAATAGAGCCCAACAGCTGCCCGCAACTGCCTGCTCCAAATCCGCATCCACGCCCCAAATACCCGTTGGCATGCAAATTGCCAAATATTTGCCTCAAGGTTTGGCCGGTGGCGCAATCCCGGCAAATCGGCCGAATGGAAAAGATCGGGACCCGACACTGGCTGCGACGTGGAGGAGCTTGGGGAGCTGCCTTTCCCGGCAATGCTCTCCGTCCCGGTGATAATGGCGACGATAATCTCCCTCTTTAAAATTTTAGTGTGCGACTGCCACCGGGAGGCAAAAGATGGATATTTCACCACAACGTGCTCAAAAGAGGGGGATAAACCTTCTGCAGAGGATATTTCCCTTCTTTGCCTGGATAAAAGAGCTGGAGCTTAGCACGGTAAAGGCCGACTTTCTCGCGGGATTAAGCGTCGCCCTTGTGTTGATTCCCCAATCCATGGCTTATGCGCAGTTGGCTGGACTTCCCGCCTACTACGGTTTGTATGCCTCGCTTTTTCCCCCTCTGTTGGCCGCCCTGTTTGGTTCAAGCAATCAGCTCGCCACCGGACCCGTGGCGGTAGTCTCTCTCATGACCGGTGCGGCGCTAGCCCCCCTTGCGACTGCGGGCAGCAGCGCCTATATCGCTTACGCCATTGTCCTGGCCCTGGTCGTTGGACTCTTCCAATTGGCCCTGGGAGTCCTTAGGCTGGGCATGGTCGTAAATTTTCTCTCCCACCCCGTGGTAAACGGCTTCGTCAACGCGGGCGCTCTCATAATCGCTACCTCTCAACTGTCCAAATTGTTCGGAGTCTCGGTCGATGAGGCTTCCCATCACTATGAGACAATCCTGCGGGTCATTCAGGCGGCCAACCATCACATCCATTGGCCGACCCTGGCCCTGGGGGCCATGGCGTTCGCCATCATGTACGGGCTAAAGCGCCTTAACAGAAGAATCCCCAACGTGCTCGTGGCCGTTGTGGTGAGCATAATTGTCTCATGGGCCACAGGGTTTGAACATGACGCCAAAACCTCCATTGACAACCTTGTGGGGGCAAATGTCCCTCAGCTTGTCCAGCAATACAACGCGGCCCTGCTCGAAATTAAGGAACTCGAGCATCAGAGGACAGCTCTAACCCCTTTGATCAAAAAGGCCGAAAAGGCTTTTGGGGCTCATAGCTTACGAACCCTCGACCTAAAGCACCAGTCGATGCGCGTAGCCATGAGACTGGAGGACATGAATGCCGAGTCCTCAAAAATCAGGGCGAAGCTTCGCGGTTTTCTGTTCTCCGGCGTGAGTGCTCCGGGAGTTGCGACCACTTTTTATCTTAAGGGGCAGGAGCCTCAAGGGGCCAGGACCGATGGGCGCGCCTGGACGATCAGTATCGGGCACAAACCGCTTGACCTCAATGGGTTGCAGATGATCGGAGGGGGAACCGTGGTGGGAAAGATCCCGGCGGGGATGCCCGCTTTTAAGATCCCCCGGCTGGATATAAAGATCATGCTTCAGCTATTGCCCCTTGCAGCCATCATTTCACTGCTCGGTTTCATGGAAGCTATATCGATAGCCAAGGGTATGGCCGCGGCTACAGGACAGCGAATCGATCCCAACCAGGAACTCATCGGTCAGGGTATCGCCAATATCGTAGGGTCCCTCAGCAGGAGTTACCCTGTATCAGGGTCGTTTTCGCGCTCGGCGGTAAATTTTGAGGCAGGGGCCAAGACAGGCTTGTCAAGCGTTTTTACAAGCGTTTGCGTTGGCGTGGTGCTTTTTTTCTTTACCGCCTATCTTTATTACCTGCCACAGTCGGTTTTGGCCGCGGTAATTATAATGGCCGTTTTGGGGCTTATAAATATTTCCGGATTCGTTCACGCCTGGAAAGCTCAGTGGTATGACGGTCTCATTTCCATAATCACCTTCGTGGCCACCCTTGTAACCGCTCCGCACCTGGAAATAGGGATCATGATCGGAGTGCTCCTGTCTCTTGGAGTTTTTTTGTATAAGAGCATGCGGCCAAGAATCACAACTCTTGCCATGTACCCCGATAAATCCTATCGAAGCGCCAAACAGCACGGGCTAAAGGAATGCAGCCACATTGCCATGATCCGCTTCGAAGGGCGTCTTTTCTACGCCAACGCCAGCTACCTCGAAGACAGGATTTTTGAACTTATGACAAACAAGACCGAGTTAAGACACATCCATATCGTTGCAAACGGCATAAACGATATGGATTCCTCCGGAGAAGAAATACTTTCCCTGGTAGTTGAGCGGGTCCGCAGTGCCGGCTACGATATCTCCTTCTCCGGCTTGAATGAAAACGTCTTGTCGGTCATAAAAAGAACCCATTTGTATGAACGCATCGGAGAACAAAACATCTTTGCGACGATGAAGGCCGCCGTTGAGTCAATTCATTCCCGCGCCCACACCGGGTGCAGGGAAGATCAATGTCCCCTTATGTCGGTATGTTTGATATAATGGAGTAAGAAGTGAGGGCCGAATAGCGACAAATCAGCCCAAAGGAGGTTTTGTGGGAGAGCGGCTCGAAATACTCATTTTGGACGACGAACCCATTGTGGGGCAGCGCCTCAAAAGCGCACTGGAAAAGGACGGCTTTAATGTCGAAGTTTTCGTAAAATCTATGCAAGCCGCGGCCCGCCTGGAGGAAAAAGAGTTCGATATTCTCATCACCGACATCCTCATGGAGGAATTGGACGGGATGCAGATTCTAAAGAAGGTCAGGTGCAAGTCGCCTCGCACAAAGGTCATTGTCATCACGGGCTACGCTACCGTCGATCTGGCGAGCCAATCGAGCCTGGAAGGCGCCTTCGGCTTCATTGCAAAGCCCTTCCGAGTCGGCACTATTCGCGATAAAGTGGCCCAGGCCGCCAGGGAGTTGGAAAAAGAAAAGACCGGGGCGCGAGAGCCAAAATGAAACGATTTGGCCCGCCTTCCCCGGGATATAATTGTAAAACTTTTTCCCAACATCTTTTGGGAGTCATGCAATAATGAGAATCTATCGAAATCCCATTGAAAAGATCCTGGACGAACAGGAACGCGACAAGATAATTACCAATCCCAACGAACCCGTTAGAACCTTTTTTCGAAAAATTCGCTACATCGTTTCCGGTTGGCGCAGCAAACTGGCAAAAATCTTCAGGCGCTAAACCCATTGCAACCGTGGCAAATCTCCATCTGAGAAGGTTTTTTTTCTACATTAATTTTATCAGCCATCCGACCAGGAGCACAGCCACCCACGCGCAGGCAAGGCCGGAAAGAAACCTTTTCCATTTTTCTCCCACAAACGCCTTGGTAGATGCCGCTATCCAGGCCCAGTTAAACCACAGGTGAAAAAGCAAAAGCGCCAGGAGAAAAACCGACAGGTACAGGTGGATTTCTCCCCAGTCATGGCGGTGCAGCAGTAAGAAGTATTTGCCTCCTCCTCCATGTTCGCCGGGAGGTACTACGAAGGCCAGTATAAAGCCAAGGGCCGCGATGGAACAAAGATCGATGAAGAGCAAAACATCAACGCAGTATTTGAGCAGGTGCTTGTCCATTTCCTCTCCTCCCTATTTCACGGGTATTTGTTCCGATTGCCGGCCAAAGTCTTTTTTCAAGGCACGATCCAAACCGCCAGATCGTTGGCCCCGTTTATAACCTTGCTTGTAACCCTTCCCATCAGGAATTCCTGCACTGCCGAGATGCCGCGCCTGCCCAGAACCACGGTGTCAAAATCGCCCGATCGCGCTGTCTTAAGGATCTCAGCGGCCCGGCTGTAACTACCCGTTCGGTAAACAGTCGCGATCTTTTCGCGAGCTACCCCCGCATTCGCCAGGAGGGTAATGTAGCTGTCAAACATCTCCTCGACCTTGGATTTCATCCTTTCATAGAGCTCTTCTTCGATTTTTTCGCCCGCAATCTCCAAGGCCGCGGAAGCGGCCCCGGGGAGCAAACGCCTTACCACATGACACAGGCTCACCTGGGCGCCGTTTCCCGCGGCAAACTGAGCGGTGTATTCCACGGCTTTTCGGGAGTTTTTTGAATCGTCTACCGCCAAAAGTATCCTTGGGGGCCCTTCATGGGAAAACGATTTGCTTCCAACCAGCCAGACGGGAGTTACAACGCTTGCCTGGACTACCTTGGAGGATACGCTTCCAAGCAAAAAGGCCTCGATGCGGCTTATGCCTCTTCTCCCAACAACCACAGCGTCGTAGCCTTTTCGGGCTTCTTTGAGAATATCTCTTGCTATTCCGGACTGCCACATCTGCGGGACGCCGCTTATGTATTGGGGCGCCATTCCAAGTTCGATGAGGATATCTTTGGCCCTCTCGATTTCATCCCTGGCAAGCTGCTCGCATTGCCGGTTGAATTCATAATATTTTTCCAGGATGGACCGTTTGAACTCTCCATCCATGTTGATCTGACAAACCAATTCATCGGAGGCCATCGGGAACACATTAAGAAGGTTTACTTTGGTTTTCAATCCACGGCATTGAAACACGACATAATTGAGAGCGTCAAGAGAGTGTGAAGAACCGTCCACGGCTATTAGTATGTTTTTTTGCTCTGTCATACATATCCTCCACCACTGCTGTCCGCACGGCATTCATGGATTAGATCCGATACTCCGCCCAAAATGTTATGCCGGTTTTTATAGAGGGGGCAGGGCCTTAACTTACCGACCTTCTCGGTGGGCACGATGAAACTGTGCCGACCCTACAAAGTCGCCGCCGCTTTTGAAATTAACCGGACATTAATGATCCTCCACCTGTTCGTTGTGTTGGGCTAATAAAACTTTCCAGCTTCTACCCCTTTGCGATCAATTCGTTAGACATGATAAAGTCCGGTGCTTCTTCAAAATAAGTCCTTAAACCTCTTTTGCACGGAATATTGCTTTGGCGGCAAAGCAGATGATTCGCTAACTGAGGTTAAAAAAGCGCTTTATCCGCTCCAAAAACTTGCCCTCCTCCACTTTTATCTCCTCGCGGCGCCGGACCTGCCCGGCATGTTCTTCCAAAGCGGCCAGCCTCTCGGTAACGGTTCTGCTAAAGGCTTTGGCGAGCATACCGTTTTCGTGGAGCAGTTTCTCAATGCCCAATTTGCCAATCTCGACTACTTCGGATTCCTCAACGGCTACGACATCGGCATTTCTTGGCTCCCCGGAAAAAAGAGACATCTCTCCAAAAAAATCTCCGGTTTTTAAGACGGCTATGGTCGAGCTGGTCCCATTGGAGCAAATCCGTACTTCGGCCCGGCCCCGGCCGATTATAAACATGGAATCTCCCGCCTCGCCGCTTCGCACCATGAACTCGCCGGGGGCAAAGAGCCGCACGCGGCTATTAGTTAGAAGCGCGTCCTTTTCAACCGATGTGAGCGGCTTAAAGATGGAGACTCCCTCGATAGCGCACCGATAGTGGCCTCCCGTTTGGCATTGGCCGTCCTCTGGTTTGATCTTGTTTAAAAGTATGTGCCGGGTGGGGAAGGGCATGCTTATATTTTCGCGGTAGAAGGCGTACCACAACCTTTCCTTTAGCCTGGCGCAGGCATCCTCCACTTTCATGAAGTCCTTCATCCAGAAATGGGCGACATAGTCGATGCTCGATTGGCCAAAACCGCTCAGTTCAACCGTGGGCTCGGCTTCATAGGAAACGTCGGGCAGATTGAGAAGAGCGTTTCTTGCCAAAACGATTACCGTTTGGGGAGAAACCGAACAGGGGGCGGAAAAACGTACCGAATGGCGGTGAAGGCCTTCGTAGGGAAATACCTCTATGGGTTCCTTTGCAAGCAGGCTGTTTGGAAAGGTTAAAAGACTGTTGTCTTGAGTGCGGATCGTAGTGGAGCGCCAACTGACGGTTTCCACTTCTCCGGCGCGTTTTGCGAACCGGATGCTGTCCTTGATCTTAAAGGGCTGCTCTATGTGCAGGGAGACTCCGGCGAAAAAATTACCGAGAGTATCCTGCAAGGCCAGGCCGATTACCACGGAAACCGCGGCCGAGGTAGCCACCAGCCCGGTCACATCGTATTGCAGCACCAGCCCGAAAATGAGCATCACCAGCACCAAATAACAGACCAGTGAAAACATGATCTTTAGAAGGCCTGGAGCTTCCCGTCCCGTGCGCTTGAGATAGAGGATATCGAAAATAAGATAGCTGCACGCTCTTACGGCCGTCATGCCCAGAAGCGCATAGCAAAATGCAAGCAGGTTCCTGAAACCCTGCTCATGAAATCGGCCCACCGGCCACGCCCTGAGAGTGAAATAAGCTAAAAAGCCTGCCAGCGTAGTCGCAGCCGGCCATATCGTCTTTTTCATCTGGCCTCACATCCCTTTTGCTCTATCCCACGCCGCGAAATAACTCCATTTTATATCGAATGAATACAAAATAACAGGAAGTAGAAAAGAATTGAGGCGCAATGGCCTGGGGAGGCTCGAAAAACAAAGAGGGCCACACGGTAAATTCCCGTCTCGCCCTCCCTCTATCTTGTGCCTTGCCAAAAGCTTAATGCCGTCAGTCTATTCGTAGACAATTTCCTCGATGGCCTCGGCCTCCGCCGCGTCGGCTTCGTAATTGCGAACGGATTGTTCCTTTCTTTTCGCAAATTCGCGGTACCATTCATGGGCGATGATCATCGACATGACTTCACTGGTTCCCGTCCAGATGGAGGCAAGCCTTACGTCCCGATACAAACGCTCCAGGGGCAATATGTTGGTGTAGCCGATGCCGCCAACGACCTGCATCGAATTGTGCACTACCTTCTGGCACGCCTCGGTGATGAACTTCTTTGACTCCGAGATCATTCTGCGAACCGTCGCCCGGCTTACCCCCGGACTATCCACCGCCCGCGATGTGGTATAGGCCATCGAGCGGGCAGCGTCCAAAAGCATCGCGGCTTCCCCCACCTGGAAGCTTACCCCCTGGAATTGATTGATAATTTTTCCGAAAGCCTTGCGGCGCGTCGTATAGTTTGTCGCCACATCGAGCGCCACGCGGGCGCCCCCTATGGTCATGGCCGCCGTCCCCAGCCTCTCGGGGATCATCATGGTCGAAAACACCGAGTATCCCCCGTTAATTTGTCCCAGGACGTTTTCCCTGGGAACCACGGCGTTTTTAAATACCAGCCTTGCCGTGCCGCCCCCGCGGCATCCCATGAGTCCATAGAGATATTTGGTCTCAACCCCCGGTCCCCGGTCGACGATAAAACAGGTAAGGGCCTGCTCGGGCTTTGCCTCAGGGCGCAAATCCGTGCGCGCATAGACAAGAAAATAGTCCGCGCCCTCCCCGCCGACGATAAAGCGCTTCTGGCCCGTAAGCAAAAAATGATCTCCATTGTCTATAGCCGTAGTGGTAGCGCCGAAAAAGTCCGATCCGCCCCTTGGTTCGGTCAAACATTCGGCGGCGAAAATCTCTCCCTTAAGAAGGGGAACCACGTATTTTTGCTTTTGTTCCTCTGTTCCGTGAAGAACGATTGCGTCGCAGACAAGGTCTGCGCCTACCCCGAAAACGCATGCGAATTCGTAACCCAGCGTCCCGACCTCCTCGGCGATCATGCACTGTGTGGCCCAATCGACTCCCCGGCCGCCCCATTTTTGAGGATGACGGCATCCCAGAAGATTTCTGCGGCCGGCTTCGCTTA
>JBMFHI010000044.1:0-28869 GCA_049976905.1 Syntrophobacteraceae bacterium
CTGCTGCCCGAAATTCTTCAAACTCCAAGCCCAAATCCCATCCTTCCGATCAGCAGAAAGTGATCACCCTGGCTCGCAAGGGCCTGCCTGCCTCTGAGATAGCCAAACTGCTCAAAAGGCCGGTCGGAGAAATCGAACTTATCCTCAACCTGCGCAAAATCGCTTCTTAGCGCTAAAAATTTCGCGCCTTAGTCTTGAAAAGCCTGGCAGGATTGCAGAATCAAACGAGACAAAAGCTCTTTAGGAGCTCTAACCCCGTAGATCCCGTTAATCCTGTCAGGCTTTTGATCTTTAGCGTGGAACGGGAAGAAAAAACTTTGACAGGATTGCAGGCTCAAAGGAGGGTAAAACTCTTTTCTGGCCTTTAATCCTGTCCAAGTTGCTTTTAGTATGAGCGTCGGCCGCCACCACCGCCGTGTCCCCCACCGGGGCCCCCGCGTCGGTCCCTGCCTCCGCCAAAACCTCCGCCGCCCGGTCGGCCACCTCCTCCGCCTCCCGGACCTCTGCCGCCGCCGCCTCCGGGTCTGCCCCCACGGTTTTCACGCGGTTTTGCCTCGTTTACCGTAAGGGTCGAGCCCTCGAATTCCTTTCCGTTCAATCCCTCAATTGCGGCCTGTGCCTGTTCCTGGCTAGGCATCACGACAAAACCGAAGCCTCGCGATTTACCGGTGAAGTTGTCCTTGATAATCTTTGCGGAATCGACTTCGCCGAAAGTTTCGAAAGCTTCGCGCAACTCCTGCTCGCTGGTCTTGGCAGACAAATTACCTACATAGATGTTCATCATTCCTCGTTTCTCCCCTTTTTTTGAGGGATTGATGCAGGGCCGAATCGAATAGTGCCATTCCCTAAAACTTCAACTCTAACCACGCATTGTAAAATAGTCATTGCCCGTGAACATGGAAAGACACCCGCTCTGCCTGAGGGCAGGAATTAGTATGGCTTGGCTGACCCCGTGACCGTCAACCTCCTGTCCAAGCTTTTTGTTAGAAAATAAGCATGCAGTTTAGCCTCTAGCGGCAAAATTTTCCTGGACCCAAAGAATTGAGAGTGTCGAAGATGGCTTCCAACCGGCATCTTAAGAGATCGTCCAGCTGGCACCTTCGTTGCAAAGAGTGAAGAGCGAGAGGAGTCATTCTATGAAGCTTCAAAGTTATTTTGCAGCAGCCGGGTCCCAGGCAGAGCAAACACAGTTGGATATTATAGCGAACAACATCGCAAATTCCAATACGGCAGGTTATAAAAAGGACACCCTCTATTTCAGCTCTCTTCTGGGCGAATCCGAAAAAACCGATATGTCCCAGGGACAAATCCGTCAGACCGGCAGCAACCTCGATGTTGCACTTTCCGGAAGCGGATTTCTGAGTGTTCAGTCCACTCAGGGGACCCTCTACACCAGGGCCGGGGACCTGGCGGTCGACGCCTCCAACCAGCTCGTTACTCAGGACGGTTGGCCCGTACTGGACCAAAACGGCAAACCCATCAAGATAACCGATGCACAGGGGCTTCAAATTACCGGCAACGGTCAGGTTTTTGACGATGGCAACTCTGTGGGCCAACTCCAGTTGGTCGACTTTCCAGCCGAGAGCCTCAAGAAGGTGGGGAGCCTGTATTTTGAGCCCCTGGACCCCACTACGCAACCCCAACCGGCAGCAAACTGCACGGTTCGCCAAGGTGCCCTGGAGGATGCCAACTTCAACACAGTCAAGGAAATGGCCGACTTGATTGAGGTTACCAGAAACTTTGAATCCTATCAAAAGACTTTGAAAAGCGGCTCTAACCTTGACTCCGAGTTGATATCCAAAACGAGCGGGTAGGGGCGATAACTTCGGCGGGAGGAATAAATCATGATGCGATGTCTTTGGACGGCGGCAACAGGTATGGAGGCCCAGCAAACCAATATGGACACGATCGCCAACAACCTGGCCAACGCCAACACGACAGGCTACAAGGAGAGCCGGGCCAATTTCGCCGATCTGATGTATCAGACCATCGTGGCCCCGGGTGCGAGCAATTCGAATAACAACAAGGTGCCCGCCGGCATACAGATCGGGATGGGCGTTGGGACGGCCTCGGTTGAAAAAATGTTTGCCCAGGGCAACTTTACGCAAACGAGCAACAATCTGGATCTGGCGATTCAGGGCAACGGATTCTTTCAAGTGATGCGCGGCAATGAGGAATGCTACACCCGTGACGGCAGCTTCTCGGTAAATCAAAACGGAAACATAGTCGATGCCGACGGCTATGCGTTGCAGCCTCAAGTTACGCTGCCGCCTACGGCTGTAAGCGTCAGCATAGATCCTTCCGGGGTGCTTACGGCAACCGATTCGCAAGGAAACGTAGTGGCAACGGCTAATCTGCAGATTTGCATGTTTCCTAACCCCGCCGGTCTGCAGGCCATAGGCGACAATTACTACATTCAAACACTATCCTCGGGCAACGTCATAACGGCCCAACCCGGAGGGCCGCAGGGCGCGGGCACCATTCTTCAGGGCTACCTTGAGGCGTCCAACACCAATGTGGTCGATGAAATGGTCAATATGATAACGAGCCAGCGAGCCTATGAAGCTAACTCCAAGGTCATCAAGTCGGCCGATCAAATGCTGCAGATGGCCAATAACGTCGTGTCGTAACGAAAGCCTTGGGCAAGGAAGGAGGGGGCAGATGCGTTGGAAAATTTTTCCGCTGCTTGCGGCTGTTTTTTCTCTGTTTGCATTTTTGCCTGCGACGGCAAGGACAAACGATGCGGCGACGCCTCCCGGTGCCCCTGAGACCCTTAAGGAAATTCGTATTATGTCCAGCGTCATAGTTCACGACAGTGACGTCACGCTTCTTCAGATTTGCGATTCCTCCACTTTGTCCGAGAAATGGAAATCCATCATGGGGGCGCAGGACATCGGGGATGCTCCCCCGGTGGGGTCTGAAAAGTTTGTTGAGCCGGCACAGCTTCGCGCCTTTCTGATTACCCTGCTAAACTCTCACGGGGTAAATCCAGCGAGCGTAAAACTCGATATTCCTTCAAAGGTTGTCGTGACCAGGGCCTCGACCCGCCTTACGCAACAATGGGTTGAGAGCGTTTTCAAAAAATACATCCTGGAAAATACGCCCTGGAAAACCAGCGACATAAACATTGAAAACATCCGTCTTTCGGGAATTCCGGAAATTCCCGCCGGTACTCTCAGCTACACGGTAAGACCCGTTACCTCGGCCCAGCGTCTTATTGGCAATGTGAGCCTGAGCGTCGATCTCTACGTTGACGGGCAGATGGCGCGCACCATCGATATACTCGGACAGGTCGAGGTCTATCAAAATGTCTATTTCGCCTCCCGACCCTTGAAAAGAAACGATATCATTTCAACGGCCGACCTTGAAGTGCGCAGAATGGATATTACCGATTCCGTTGATCGTTACGCGACCCATTCCGAACAGGTCCAAAACCACCGCGTGCTCTATAATGTCGGTGTACATCAGCCCTTGACCCTTTCGGTTCTGGATAAGCCGCTTGTGATCAAAAACGGCGATCCGGTCAGAATAGTTTTTCAGGCACCGGGACTCATGGTGAGCGCAAAGGGGCGCGCCAATGGAGATGGCGCCATCGGGGACACCCTCGCTGTGACCAATACTTCGTCGACCAAGACGATCTATTGCAAAGTTTTGGATAGTCAGACCGTAAAGGCGGTTCAATAGAGGCCGTCTGCTTGCGGTCGGGATAGGGACCGATATGGTTTACAATCGCGATAATCATAGGACCCATATCTTAATGAGTCCACCGGCAATGGGCCTAAAGCTCTTACGCGGCCTGTTTGGCCTTGCAGCGGCCGTGTCACTGCTTCTGTTTGTTTCGGGATGTGGGGCCCTTGGGGCTAAAAAGGCGTCTGAGCCTGGCTTTGCGCCTCCAGCCATTATGTCGAGCCCGCAGCCTATCCCGGCCGCGGGGGCTCCCCCTGTCTCCCTCGATCCCACGGGTTCTCTATGGAACTCCGGGGGCGGTTCGCTTTACGCCGACCTTAAAGCCCACAAGGTCGGGGACCTGGTAACTATAACTGTCAGCGAAAATTCCTCTGGAACCGATACGGGCGCTACAACGACAAGTAAGGCTTCCACATCCCAGGGCAGCATAGCCTTCTCGGGGCTTGGTATCGGCGCCTCAGGGGTGGCCAATCCCAGTGGCGCATTCTCCTTTGGACCTTACAATACTTCTTTTACAAGAACCTTCAAGGGAAGCGGCTCTACCAGCCAGACCAATACGGTGACCGCTTATATGACTGCCACGGTTATCGGTGTGTTGCCCAACGGCAACCTGGTTATTCGCGGTACGCGCTGGACGAAGGTAAACGATCAGCTCCAGCAGATTGTGCTCGAGGGCGTGATCCGGCCCGTGGACATAAGCGACAGCAATACCATTCTTTCTCAAGACGTGGCAGAAGCAAAAATTTTCATGCTCGGAAAAGGTCCGGTCAATCAATACCAGAAACCAGGATGGCTCGAGCAGATTTGGAACGTAATTTCACCTTTCTGAGCATAGAGAGGGCGTATGATAAACAGGAAACGTATTGCGGCAATCGTTTCGGGCTCTATTGTGGCGCTGCTTCTTTGGTCCGGTGCGGCCGGGGCGGCAAGGGTCAAAGATATCGCCTACTTTCTGGGCGATCGCTCAAACGACCTTGTCGGCTACGGCCTCGTCGCAGGGTTAAAGAATACCGGCGACGACACCAATACGCCGTTTACAGTATCCACACTGCAGAACTTGTTAAACAACATGGGCGTGCAGATGAATCCAAGCGTTACGATGCTTAGGAATGTCGCCGCTGTAATGGTAACCGCCAGGCTGCCGGCCTTCTCAAGGATAGGTTCGCGAATAGACGTTCAGGCCTCCTCGGTTGGAGACGCCACAAGCCTTGCGGGAGGGACCCTTGTCATGACTCCTCTAAAGGGTCCGGATGGAAAAGTTTACGCCATGGCCCAGGGACCGCTTTCCATAGGGGGCTTTTCGGCATCGGGGGCAAGCGGCAGCAGCATTCAACAAAATCAGCCCAACGTAGGGTTAATAAGCAACGGGGCAACAGTGGAAAAGGAAGTCCCTGTAAACTATGCCGGCTTGCACACACTGGACCTTGTGCTGATGAACCCGGATTTCACAACCGCTGAGAGAACTGCCGCGGCGATCACAAGGGCTATTCCCGAAGCGCCCGCAAGGGCTGTGGATGCCGGAACGATCAGGATCCAAATCCCCGCGGAGGATCAGCATTACACAGTCGACCTTATATCCAGGGTCGAGGGGTTGCAGGTTACCCCCGACCAGGTCGCCAAAGTCGTAATAGACGAAAGGACCGGAACGATCGTAATGGGCGACAACGTCCGGATAGCTCCCTGCGCCGTGGCCCATGGGAGCCTTACGGTCCAGATTACCGAAACCCCTACGGTTTCCCAACCACTGCCCTTTAGCAACGGCACCACTCAGGTCGTGCCGCGCACGGGCATTAAAGTGCACCAGAAAAAGGCTCATCTGGCCGTAATCGGCGGGGGCGTAACAATAGGACAGGTGGTGGCGGGCCTTAACGCCATAGGAGCTACGCCGCTCGATTTGATCAATATCCTCGAGGCAATCAAGGCCTCAGGGGCTATGAGCGCGAAATTGCAGATAATTTAACCCATCTTGTCTGAAGGGGGTTTTTTATGGAATCCGTTATTGGCGCTCCACTTAAGGCCGATCCTGCCGCTAAGGCGCAAGTGCGGGAAAAACAGCTTCTAAAGACTTGCCAGGAGTTTGGATCGATATTGGTTTCCTACATGATAAAGACCATGCGCTCGGGTTCCGCGGACGGAGACGATCAGGATTTGGCCAAGGGAGTCTACCAGGATATGTTCTACGATCAGGTGGCAAAAATTGTGGGCAAGTCAAATACTCTGGGAATTGGAAACATGCTCTACACCCAGATGGCCCGCATGGACAAATCACAGGGGGCGCGCAAGTCTCCGGCTGATTTGGCCAGGGCACAGGAAGCGCTCTCGGCCCAGATTTCTCTAAATAAAACAGCAAATTCTGCCGATTAATAAGCTGGGCAAGTTTTGCCCGGCCAGGTTTTCCAAAGCAAGGAGTTAAGTGTTATGGAATCTCTAGCCCACCGATGTGAGATTTTTCCCGGAGTTGGTGTCGCATCTCCTCCAGAGGGGGGCTGGGATACGGAACTGCTTCAAGCCGCCCTCGAACTCCTTGATGCTCTCAGGGCAGAAGAGCAAATTCTTAAAAAATTTTCAGCGACCGAACTGCTGGCCCTGCTTCCCAAAAAAGAGTATTTAGTCAGCGAATTTGGGTGGAAGCTCAGATCGGCCATGGATGCCAATACAGAGTCCTTTTCGGTTTCCGACGCCTTAAAGCCTCTGCTTGCTGAAATCTGCAGGCTAAACGCATCAAACGGGGTCTTTCTAAAAAGGTCTCTATCCTACTGGCGCGATCTGCAAGCCATTCTCCTGCCTCAGGGTTACAGCCGCAACGGTAGGAAGGACTCCGATGGTGTGCGGCCTCCAAACGGCATTACCTTCGCACGGGAGGTCTAAAAAATGGCTGGCCTTGCCCTTACGCTCAACACCGCGGAAGATTGCCTGCTTAATACGCAGACTGAACTATCGACTAGTTCCAATAATATCGCAAATGCCAATACGGCCGGGTATGCGGTAGAGACAGCGGCGCAGACCCAAGATCCGTCGGTTTGGTCAACCGGGGGCTGGATTGGCACGGGAGCCTCCATTACTTCTATTTCCGAGGCGCGCAACAACTTTATCGAACAACAGCTTATGAATGCCAATACGAGCGATTCCTATTACACCAACCTTTCCTCGGAGCTAACCACAGTGCAGGCGGCGGCTTCGGATTCGGGCAGCAACGGGATTTCCCAGGCACTTGGGAATTTTTTCGATTCGTGGAGCACGCTTGCCCAAGACCCTACCGGACCGGCCGCCCAGCAAAGCGTCTACTCGGCAGCCCAAAGCCTTGCAACCGCGATCCAATCGACTTATTCTCAGCTTAACCAGGTGGCCGGCCAGATCCCCTCCCAGATAACCGATACGGTCAACCAGGCCAATACCCTTATTCAACAGATACAGACGTTAAATCAAAGTATCCTTACTACCGGCCAGGTTTCCCAGCCAAACAGTCTGATAGACCAAAGATACGAGGCGATGGATCAGCTCTCTCAGCTCATTCCCGTTAGCTTTAGCACAGAATCAAACGGGTCTGTGGATGTTTCCACCATTGAAAGCGGCGCTTCGACCAATCTTGTTTTGGGCGCGACCTCTTCTACGCCGATTGCGAGCAGTTCGGGCATAACCGGCGGCGAGCTCGGAGGGCTCCTGCAGGCGCAAACCAGCCTTAGCGGCTATATGGCTCAGTTCGATGACTTTGCCCAAACCCTTGAGAGCCAGGTAAATACGGCTTCCGGCTTAACGATTTTCTCCGGTGCTGGAGCCTCATCGATTACGGCAAACTCAAGTTTTCTAAGCGGACTGAGTGCGGATTCCCTCTCTTCGCTAACCCAGAGTATGTCTTCTCTGCAGGACTCAACCAGCGTCACATTTACCGACGGCACAACGAGTTCTCTTCAGCAATACTTGAGCTCGATTCAAGATACCATCGGCTCCGACGTTCAGTCCGCCAACAATAACCAGACATACTACGATTCTCTTAAAACCCAATTGCAAAATCAGCAGCAGTCTGTTTCCGGAGTCTCCCTGGACCAGGAGATGGTGGATGTAATTCAGTATCAACAGATATATCAGGCGGCGGCCAAAGTCGTGGAGACCACTTCTACTTTAATGAACACTGCCATAAATATGGTTCCATAGACGGAGAAGACCATGCGAGTAACCCTGGGTATGTCGACGGGTGAGACCCTGCAAAACCTCAACAACCAGCAGGTGCAAATCGATACGCTTTCACAGGAAATTTCCTCCGGCGTAAAGCTTACGGCACCCTCGGACGATCCCGAGACGTGGTCGCAGGCGATGAACACGAACCAGAACATACGTGAATATAACTCATTTGTTTCCAATATTAATTTCGGCACGGGATGGGGGCAGGCTACGGAGGCTGCGCTAAATCAACTCTCAAGCCTGGTGACCCAGGCAAAATCCGTTGCCGAGTCGGCCAACAGCGCGGCGGGAAGCGCGGAGAGCACTACGCTTGCCTCTCAGGTGGGCGGGATTTTAAATCAGGCGCTAAACCTTGCCAACACACAGTACAATGGCCAGTATATATTTTCCGGAACGGCAACCGCTACCCAACCCTATACTATCGACACCAGCACCGGCGCAGTAACCTACAGCGGAAATTCAGATTACATAAAGGTTAAGACAGCCACAGGCATAAGTTCGGACATAACCCCGCCCACGAGCTCCGCTGCCGGCGGTGGAATGACCAGTGTCAATCTGACCGGTCAAGAAGTTTTGGGCGGCAGCGCCAGCAGTGGCAGCGGCTCCAATATACTAAACGATATCTGGAACCTCCAGCAGGCCCTGGCCAGTGGGAATACTTCCCAGGTCAGCGCCTCCATTACAACGCTAGGAAACGATTTTAACCAGATCAACACGCAACTGGCTTCGGTCGGAACGACCCTCGACAGCTTCACCAGCCAGCAGACAGCGCTTAGCACCGTCATAACCAACGCACAAGGGGTTTTGTCAAATTATCAGGATACCGATGTGGCTGCGGCAACCATAAGTATGTCAAAGGCTCAGGCAGCTTATCAGGCGGCTTTGGAGGTTACCTCCACGCTGGATAATATGAACCTTCCTTCGATACTTACAGGCTAGTGTGGCGTTCCGTCAATTCGCCGATATTTTCCGTTACGTTGGTGGGCACGAAAATCGGCGCTCACCTTACGCGTTCGATACTTACAGGCTAAAGGTTTGCACCGAGACTAATTAAGGTTACCTACCCAGCTGTGGGCATCACGCGATCGGTTGCTCCGGAATGGCGACCAATCAGATACCACTTTCTAAAGGCCAGGACGAAAACGATAGACATGAGCGCCATGAGTGAGGCGGCAAAGCAGACCAGCAGATAATTGGCCTGCTCGAGATTGATCTTTAACAGATAGTAGCCCGCCGACATTGTAACCGGAAGCATGAAAATGCCGGGAACCGCCGTTATCCAGGAGTATTTCATTTTGCCCATGGCCATTATCATGGTCGTTCCAACGATCAGGGCGCAAGCCGCAAGCAGTTGATTGCTCATGCCAAAAAGCGGCCAGATCATGGCAATGTTTCCCGTATAGACCAGATACCCCCATGTGAAGGTGAAAAGACCGCCCGTTAAAACTATGCCGGGTATCCATCCTTTCTCGGAAAATTTTGGGATCATCTTGCCGATCATTTCCTGCAGCATATATCTTCCCACCCGCGTTCCGGCGTCAACGGCGGTAAGAATGAACACGGCCTCGAACATTATCGCAAAATGATACCAGTATGCCATGAGGCCTTTTAGAAAAGATATGGAGCTGAATATGAACGCCATGCCCACGGCAAGGGAAACCGCGCCACCGGGTCTTGCCTGGATATGTTCGTGGACCATCCTGGCCAGATTGGGCAGAGCAACGGGCGTCATTGCGAGGGTCTTGTAAACCGCGGCCGAAGCATTGATGGCGAAATAATCGGAAGGAACCAGCACGCAGGCCGCTATAAGAGCCATAATTGCTACGAAGCCTTCCGCCAGCATCGCCCCATAGCCTACAAAGATTATATCCTTTTCGTTATTTATCATCTTGGGCGTCGTTCCGGTTCCTATTATGGCGTGAAAGCCCGATAAGGCGCCGCAGGCAATCGTTATGAAAAGAAACGGGAAAACCGAACCGGGAGCGGCGACAAGCGGACCGCCGCCGTGGATAAATTTGGTCAAAGCCCCCATCTTCAGGTAGGGGTGCACCAGCACTATGCCAAGAGCAAGCGCCGTTATGGTTCCAAGCTTAAGATAGGTGGAAAGATAATCGCGGGGCAGCAAAAGCAGCCAGACCGGAAGCACCGAGGCGGCGAAACCATAGACCGCGATAAAAATGGCACACTGATCCTTTGAGAGGTTGAAAAATTTTGAAAGGCCCGGATCAGCGGCTACATAGGGGCCGGTGATGATAACCAGGGCCAGAAGCGCTACCCCGATGATACTGGCGCCGGCCACATCCCCTGGCCTGATCATCCGGATCCAGACACCCATAATGATTGCGATCGGCAGGGTGCAGATTACGGTGTAAGCGCTCCAGGGGCTCTTCATCATGGCGTTTACCTCGGCCAGCGAGAGCCCGGCAAGCGTCAGAATGAGAATAAAAATGACGGCGATAGCCGCCACGACCCCGGCTGATTTTCCGATCTCGGACTCGGCGATAAGGGATATGCTTTTCCCCTTATGGCGAACCGAAGCGAAAAGAATGACCATATCGTGGACGGCCCCGGCTAACACCGATCCGATGATTATCCATAATGCGCCCGGCAGATAGCCGAATTGAGCGGCAAGAACCGGTCCGATCAGGGGGCCTGCCGCGGCGATTGCCGCGAAATGGTGTCCGAAGAGCACGTACTTGTTGGCCGGGTAATAATCATGCCCATCCTCCAGGGTATGGGAGGGGGGTATCCTGTTTTCGTCTATCTCGAGCACCCTTTTAGCTATGAAAATGCCGTAGAAACGATATCCCAGGGCAAAGACGCATAAGGCGGTCACTACGAGGGTAAGCGCATTCATAAATCCCTTCCTCTCCGATTGGAAAAGCCGAAAAAAAGATCCGCCTAAGCTGCCTTACAAGTTCGGCGGATGGGGATATGATGGAAGGTATTCTACAACTCTTACGGCATTGTAGATAGCCCTAATTCGTCCAACTTGCCAAGACCGTTATTAATTACCGAACAGATACCGTGCCCACAAATCTTTGGTGGGCAACGCTTCCGCTTTTGTCCACCCTTGGAATATTGGGTTATTTATGCATTCTATAGTAATGGAGATTGCCGGGCTTTGACGCGGATTTAAATTTTGCCCGTCTCGGGGAAACTTGGAAAAGTCGTCTTTGGCGCCTTAGGGCTTGTCCTTAATTTATGTTTATCGCGCCGCCGCGCCGGTGGCCGGTCGGTTTTGAGGATCGCAACAGAATGCCGTGGAATTGTCTCGGAGATACTGGCGGTGTTACAACGGTTATTGGCGGGCGGCCTTGGCACACTTAGTTTGTAACTCAAGTATGGAAACAATCGGCCGCAATTGCGCCAAATCCACCAGAGGGAAAAAGACGGAGTCAAGTGAGCGAAAAGATCGAAGTCTACGTAAACGATAGAAAAATCGCTATTTACCGCGGCATGAATGTAAAACACGCCCTTATAGCCTACGATCAAAGCGTTTACGCGGCCGCTCTTTGCGGACAGGCGCGCGTCGAGGATGAAAACGGTTTTGCCCTCGGACTCGAAGGCGCGCTGACCCGGGGAGCAAAGATATTTACCCTCGCACAAACCCGAAGCTGAAAAAGTTCCAGCAATCAATCCGCCCTTCTAACTTCCAATTACAATTATCAATTACCAATTTCTCGATTCCAATGACATACCTGAAATTCATCCAGGAAAAACAAGACACCCCACCTCCCTACGCGAAACCCTACCTATTCGATTTTATTGACGAAAGACATACTCCTGCCTATTGCATCAGCTAAGGCACGCCGATTGCCTTATTTCCCGCTAACTCCCTTTGCAAAAGGGGGTTTCTAAACCCAGGGCGGCAGGTGGTCCGCCGGACTAGCCGGATGACCTCCCAACGCCCCTGAAAGTGCGGGAGGTTTACCATGAAATCGGGATTCTGCGTAGCGGCAATTCTTTTTTGCATGCTTGTTCCGACGTCCGCGGCCAACGCTTCGGTTGGGCTCGTTTCGCGTAACACGGGTACGGCTTACGCACAATCCCCGATGAATCTATGTGTTTTCGGTGTGCAGCCCGAGAACCGTCCAAGCCGTGCAATCCTAAGGGAGCGCATCGTGCGGCTGGACCCCCAAAAAATCATGTGTATATCCAATGTCAAATCGATACAGCTCCAATTATTCGACAACCTCTGTATGAGGGCCGTGCAGACCCTGCAGCAAAGGGAGTCGGACGGCTTCATGCTCTGGACCGGCCAAATCCAGGTCCCCCTGGGTGGGAAACTGGTCCTAGTTGTTAGAAACAACCTGATTTTTGCCTCGGCCTATCTGCCTGAGTCGATCGTCCAGATTCGCCCCGTTAAAACCCTCACAGCGGATGCTTCCCAAGAGTATGTTATCAGGCAGATCGCCTATCCCTGGAAGAACGCCGAGCGGGGAAACCAGACAACTTTAAGCGTGCAAAGCGCGGTTTGCCCGGATTGCAGTCTGGCAGCCGGACTCACACCGGATGCAAAAAGGATGGTCGAGCTGGTAAATCTTGAAAGAAAAGCCGACGGCCTGCCGCCGCTCGCCTACGACAGCCAGCTTAGCGAGGCCGCGCGTCGTCATGCAGCGGACATGGCCGCGCACAACTATTGTTCCCATGAGTTGACCAACGGCGAACAGTTCTACCAGAATGTCTTCGACAGCGGCTACCCTTACTCGGCGGTGGGAGAAAATCTGGCCGTTGGTATCGCAACGCCCGAAGAGGCCTTCGAATGTCTTTTGAGCAGCCCGGATCACCGAGTCAACATCATGCGCTCCCAATTTACTCAGATAGGCGTAAGCGACGCGGTAAACATGGCAAGCGGCTACCGCTACTTCTGGGCCCAGGAATTCGGCTCGGCTTCGGTTAACCGCGACCAGGCCCTGCGGTTGAGCGCGATGCGCCCTCGGCTCTAATGGTTTGTTTGCGGCTCGAGGCTCGGGAGGATCGTTTTTAGGGACGCGTGCCGGCCGAACGTAAATTGGGATGCTTTATGAGCCAGCGAGTCTTCTTTAGAATTTTGGGACGGCTCGATAGCTCCAGGGGTTCTTTGGATTTCCAGAAAAAGTCGCATTCATCGACTCCAAAAAGCCGGCAGGGATTTGATCTGAGGGGGTAGATAGAACACAGACCGCCGCCTGAGCAGTTGTCCTCCCACAGGAAGGGGCAAAAACGATGGCCTCTTCCCAGACCGTCCGCGAAGAGAAGCTTCCAGCCAGGAGGCATCCGCTCGGGGAAGGGAAAGTCAGCCATTCCGCTCGCCACCTCGCAGCACAGCCCGCATTTGTTGCAATAGTCGGGCACACCCGGGTTATCGGCTGCATCCAGGGTCTCAATTTGCTCGCTCTTATTGTTTTGCCTCCACTTTTTAACTTCCTTAAACAACGCCCCCCTCTGGGCCAGCATCCGTATCGCAGTGACCCTCTTTGCTCGAAGAGACAGCGATGCCCACCACGGTTCGCTCCTTAGCCATCCCAGGTTACGAAGCATATAATAGAGAGGAAACCCCGGCTGGCACAGGACCTTTGCGGTCGTGTTCCCCGGGGCGCGCTTTCTTTTTAGAACTCGTTTGAGGCGGTTTGAATCAAATAATTTCCGGTTTTCCACTGCTTTTTTCCGCCAGATGAGGATAATTTATCTCGGCTTCAGAGGGCCGCAAGTAAAAAGGCGCGCTCGATCTGGGGTCGTCGCGCCGGCCCCCGGCAAATTTTCTTCGTGCAAGTTCGCCAACAGAAGCCGCGCGGATTATATGGAAAAAGCCCGGGGGCTCGATGACACGCTCTCCCAGGCTTTCTTTTAAAATATTTGAGTATCTGGTAAATCCCTCGCCGCAGAAAACAGTAGGCTCGGGGGCTCTTTGGGCCAATGTTTGGGCAAGTTTTGAAGGGCTTAGAGCCGAGCAGGGAATTTCGGGCACCAGAGCGCCATGGCCATCGGGCCGGTAAAGGGCGAAATAGACTTCATCTTTTCTTGCGTCTAAAAGCGCGCATACCGGGTAGGGCGAAAAGCAAAAAGGAAAGGCCAGGGCATCCAGGGTTAAAACCGATGCGTAAGCCTTTCCAAGCGTCCAGGCAAGCACCTTTATCGTTGTCATGCCGATTCGAAGGCCGGTAAAGCTTCCCGGTCCCGCGGCCGTGGCAAAGCCCTCGATGCTTTCAAGCTCCAGGCCGGCTTCGGCTAAAAGCTCGTCGATAGAGGTCAGAAGCCTCCTGGTATGGGTCTTCGCGGAGCTAAGAGTACGTTCGGCAATTAAATTGCCTTCGTCGAGCAAGGCTATGCTGCCCGACATCGTCGAGGTATCGGCGGCGAGAATTTTCACCCTTTTTCCTTATTTCGGCCACCAGTGGCCAAACCAGGAAGCAACAGATGACCAGTCGAGCCGCATTAAATCATTGTAGAATACAACCACCATGAGGGAGGCAAGGAGCATCAAACCGATTTTTTGGGCGAATTCAATCTTGGATAGCGACAGGGGCTTTCCGAGGATTGCCTCGATCAGGAAAAAGAAAATATGGCCACCGTCGAGGATGGGAATGGGCAAAAGATTGAGTACCGCCAGGTTGACGCTGATAATGGCCATGAAGTTAATCAGATCGACAAAGCCTCTTTTGGCTTGTTGCCCGGCCATTTGAGCGATAAGAATCGGTCCTCCGAGGGTTTTTAGCGGGATCACTCTCTCTATGATTTTTACAACAGCCTGGAAAAAAAGCACGCTGTAGCCGTAGGTGTTGGTGAGGGCATAATAGAAGGCCTTAGGCACGCTCACATGCGTGATAATAAAGGTATCCCCCCGAGTAATGCCTATGAGCGGGCGCTTTACGGCTTGACCGAACAGATCCTTGTCGCTGCTGATCTTAGGGGTTACGGTAACTGTAATATCGGATTTTCCGCGCTCTACGATAAGATTTAGAGGCTTGGTGCCGTCGGCGGCGATGGAATCGGAGAGAGCCTCCCACGTTTTTATCGTCTTTCCATTGATAGAGACTATTTTATCTCCACGCAGCAAGCCCGCCTTTTGGGCCGGCGAGCCCGCATTGACTGAGCCAACGACCGGCGCGTAATCGTGGAGACCGGAAAAGGCGAAGATGAGGGTAAAAACGACGATGGCAAAAATGAAGTTGGAAAACGGGCCGGCAAAGACAATGGCAAGCCGCTTAAACACACTTGCTTCTGCAAACGAGGTCGTCCGGTCCACATCGGGGGGCAGTTCTTCCTCCGTATCCTCGCCCAGCATTTTGACATAGCCGCCAATGGGCAGCATCGCGAGGCGGTATTCGGTGGTTCCCCGAGTAAAGCCGGCAATCCTTGGCCCAAAGCCCAGAGAAAAACGCAGCACGGTGACCCCGCAACGCTTGGCCACGATGAAATGACCCAGTTCGTGCACAAAGATGAGCACACCTAGAACCAGCACAAAGGATAGTATCGTTATAAGCAAGTAGAGCGCCTCCACTTCACTATAGGTCGATTCCACTAAATATAAGAATCGAGCAGGATTTAAGCGCTATTTTTCACCATGCGCGTCTCAATAACTTTACCGGCCTGCTCGCGGGCCCATTGATCGGCCTTGAGGATAGCCTGCAGATCGGGTTTCCCACAAGGGGTGTGGCAATCCATAACCTCACGGATAACTCCCGGTATATCGTAGAATCCAATGGTTTTTTTCAGAAAAGCATGGACCGCGGTTTCATTTGCGGCATTGAGGACCGCGGGCATTGTCGCCCCCTGTTGGCAGGCTTTGAAAGCAAGACCGAGGCAAGGGAACTTTTCCATATCCGGAGGATAAAAATGCAGTTGTCCGATCTGAAAAAGGTCAAGTCTCGGATAGTTGGTCACAAGCCGCTCGGGATAAGACAGGGCATAGGCTATGGGTATTTTCATATCCGGGATGCCAAGCTGGGCGATAACCGAGCCGTCGACATATTCGACCATGGAGTGGACGATGCTCTCGGGATGGACGTGAACGCAGATCTGCTCGACGGGGGTTGCAAACAGCCAGTGAGCTTCGATCACCTCGAGGCCCTTGTTCATTAGGGTTGCCGAATCGATGGTAATCTTTGCCCCCATGGACCAGTTGGGATGGCGAAGGGCGGCATCGGGGGTAACCGTTTCGAGTTCTTGGCGGGATGCATTGATAAAAGGGCCTCCGGAAGCCGTAAGGAGGATCCTCCCCAGAGCCGCGCGGTGGTTGCCCTGAAGGGCCTGGAAAATAGCGCTGTGCTCGCTGTCAACGGGCAGCAGCTTCACGTTGGCCGCCCGAACGGCCTCGGTCACTATTTCACCGGCCGCAACCAGTGTCTCCTTGTTTGCAAGGGCGATATCTTTTCCGGCCTCGATGGCTGCAAGAGTGGGCAAAAGCCCGGCCGAACCGACCATGGCCGATACGAGCATATGGGCTTCCGCGCAGGCTGCGACCCTGCAGTAGCCTTCCTGGCCGTAGAGTATTTCAGGCAGTCGAATCGCCCGACCCCAGAGCAGTTTTTCAAGCTCTTCGGCCCTGCCTGCATCGATAACGCAAACAATCCGTGGACAAAACTCCGCGATCTGCTCGCACAATAGCTCGGTATTAAAACCGGCCCCGAGCGCCACGACCTCGAAGCGCTCCGGAAACTGGCGCACCACATCCAGCGTACTGCACCCAATCGAACCGGTGCTGCCTATTATTGAAATCTTTTTTTGGGTCATATTCTCGCCCTGTTAAAACCAGCCAGCGCGGCCCGAGGCGCTTAGCTGTAAAAGCGCCCACAAAACCGGAAAAGCAAAAAGCAGGGAATCGAGCCTGTCAAGAAGCCCCCCATGGCCGGGCAAAAGCGCGCTCGAATCCTTCTTGCCCGAGTTTCTCTTTATCATGGATTCGACAAGATCGCCAACCTGGCCGGCTAGAGCCGCAGCCAGGCTGAAAATGCAAAGGGAGCCCAGTGGAACCTGCCTAAGAAAGACCAACCCCAGGACCGTCCCGGTAACCAAACTCGAACACAGCCCGCCAAGAGCACCCTCGACGGTCTTTTTAGGACTTACCGCGGGATAGAGCTTGCGGCTTCCCATCTTTCGCCCCGTAAAGTAGGCCCCCGAATCCCCCGCAACGATAACCGCCAGAAGGAATAAAATCCAGAACCTTCCGTTGGATTTTGCCCAGATAAGAAGCACGAAGGAAAGCAGATAGGGCACATAGAGCCAGGCGAAAAAAAGTGTCGAGATCCTGCCGATTTGGTCTCGCTCAAGCGGGGCAAAGAGCAGCATAAGGCTAAGAGCTGAAAAAAACGAAATAATAAGAGCGCAGTTAAGGCCCGTGACTCCCCATGCGAAAGTTAGCGAAGGCAAGAGAAGGCCGGCCGCAAACGATAAGAGGCTCCACTTCCATGGAAGAGGGGAGTCAAAAAGCAGAGCGTGGAGTTCCCAAAGTCCGATGGAAGCGGCAAGGCAGACAATGGCCAGCCCTATCCAGAGAGGACCGGAAACAACACAGGCCAGAAGAGGTAAACCCAGAAGTAAACCGGTAATCCAGCGCAGTTTCGTCGAATGCGATTTCGGAGTCTCAGACATGAATTGCCGAACTCTCCATGAAAATCCTGTTAAGGTAACGAGCTAGTGTGAAATCCCGTAAATCAGCTGATATATTATATGTAGTTGGTGGGCACGAAAAGCTGTGCCCATCCTACGTTTTTGGCCGGTTTGAATGTCATAGAACTTAAGGGACGTCACACTTGGAGCCGCAAGGACGCGAATCTTTCACCTGTTCTCCCGTACGGCCGAAACGCCGCTCTCTTCTTTGAAATTCCGCAAGCGCTTCGATCAAATCATCCTTACCAAAATCGGGCCACAAAATCTCGGTAAAATAGAGCTCGGCGTAAGCGAGCTGCCAGAGCAGGAAATTGCTAACCCTTATCTCTCCGCCCGTTCTTATTACCAGATCGGGGTCGGGAAGCTCCGGGTCGTAGAGATAGCGTGAAAAAAACTCGGTGGACAACTGCTCGGTTGAATATTTGCCGTTTACCACGTCGGCGGCAAAAAGTTTTGCGGCCCTGGCAATCTCCTGCCTGCCTCCGTAGTTTAGGGCCAGGGTGAGGGTGACCCCGTCGAGATGGGCGGTCTGGCGCTCGACGTCCAGGAGTTGCTTTAGTCTCTTGGGCGGTATGCGGCTATCATCGCCGATATGTCTGAGTCGGACCCGATTTTTGATAAATTCGGGCAGCTCGGATCTTAAGAATTTTTCAAGCAAGCCCCAGAGCGCTCTTACCTCGGCAACCGGCCGATTCCAGTTTTCCTCCGAAAAGGTATAGAGCGTAAGGTAGCCTATCCCCAGGTCCCCGCAGCAGGTAAGTATGGCGCGTACACCTTCGGCGCCCCTGCGGTGGCCGAAAACCCTGTTTTTGACCCTCTGCCTTGCCCACCGCCCATTGCCGTCCATAACGATGGCCACATGACGCGGAAGGCGCTTCATATCAAGTTCCATCTACGTTTCCAGGATTTCCTTTTCTTTGAGGCTAAAAAGGGCATCTATCTTCTTTATGAAATCATCGGTAATTTTTTGGATTTCATCCTGTGCCCGAAACTGCTCGTCCTCGGAGACTTTCTTGTCTTTTTTGAACTCTTTTAGCTTCTCGATAATGTCGCGCCTGATGTTTCTTACCGCAATTTTGGATTCCTCGGCCCGTTTTTTGACAATTTTTACAAGGTCGCGGCGTCGCTCGGCGGTAAGGGGCGGAATGTTTATGCGAATTACCTTGCCGTCGTTCATCGGCGTAAGGCCCAGGTCGGATTTCAAGATGGCCTTTTCGATTTCTCCCACCGCCGAGGCATCCCAGGGCTGGATCAGGATCGTGCGCGGATCGGGTATGGTAAGAGTTGCGAGCTGAGCGAGCGCAGTCGCGGTGCCGTAGTAGTCGGCCCTTATCCCGTCTACCAAAGAAATCGCGGCCCTGCCGGTTCGAAGCTTTTTATACTCCGCTTCGAGAGTATCGACCGCCTTGTTCATACGATCATCTAGATCGCTATAGATGGCATCAAGCATTGCATGTCTCCTCAACTACGGTTCCGATCGGCTGGCCAAGCACCGCTTTTCTGATGTTGCCCTTAACGTTAAGGTTGAAGACGATCAGCTTCATTTTCTGTTCCCTGGCCAGCGATATGGCCGTAGCGTCCATGACCCTGAGGTTGCGGTTAAGAACCTCCGAAAAGCTTATACGCTCATAGCGCACCGCCAGCGGGTTTTTAACGGGATCGGATTCATAGACCCCGTCGACTTTGGTTGCCTTCATGAGGACTTCAGCCCCGATTTCGCTTGCCCGCAACGCCGCCGTCGTGTCGGTTGTAAAGAAGGGCAGCCCCGTTCCAGCCGCAAAAATGACGATGCGCCCCTTTTCAAGGTGCCTTAGGGCTCTTCGCCGGATGAAAGGCTCGGCCACTTCCTTCATATCGATAGCGGACTGGACCCTGGTGGCTATTCCGGCTTTTTCCAGCGCCTCCTGCATCGCAAGGCCATTCATAACGGTGGCAAGCATGCCCATGTAATCGGCCGTGGACCTGTCCATGCCTCCGGATGCGGCGGCGGATACGCCTCGAAAAATATTGCCCCCTCCTATCACCAGGGCGATCTGCGTGCCCATTTGGTGGACTTGCGCAATCTGCTCGGCAATATCTTTTAACACCGAGATGTCTATTCCGTAGGGTTCGGACCCCATCAAAGCCTCGCCGCTAAGTTTTAAAAGTATCCTGCGATAGGCGGGCCTGTCAACTTCGCTCATCAGGGCTCACTCCATTTTCTTTGCAAAAAAAAGAAGCGGGAAGCAAACATGTGCTTCCTGCTTCCCCTGGGACTACTCTCCCAGTTGATACCTGCAAAATCGGCGCACCTGGATCTTTTCGCCAACTTTTGCGGTCAACTCGTTCAAATAATCCTGCATCGTCTTGTCCGGATCCTTTATGTACTTTTGCTGCATGAGGGCGTTTTCTTCGTAGAACTTACGCAACTTGCCCTCAACCATCTTTTCGAGAACATTCTGGGGCTTTCCCGATTCGGCGGCCTGGGCCAGGTAGATTGCCCTCTCGCGCTCGATAATGTCCGGGGCAATATCTTCGGCGGTGATCCCCATGGGGTTGGAGGCCGCTATCTGGAGCGCCACATTGCGCACAAATTCACTGAAATCATCGCTTTTGGCGGCAAAATCGGTCTCGCAGTTAACCTCGACCAGCACGCCGATTTTTCCGGCCCCGTGGATATAGGCATGAACCTGACCGTCGGTTGCTTCCCTGCCGGCTCTTTTCATAGCCTTGGCAAGGCCCTTTTGACGCAACAGGTCCACAGCCTTTTCAATATCGCCCTGCGAATCCTTGAGCGCTTTTTTGCAATCCATCATGCCCACGTTCGTTCTATCTCTTAACTCTTTTACCATAGCAGATGTTATGTCCAATTTGGTCCTCCTGTGAAACGAAACGATCCATGCAAATATTTTCAAATCATTTTCTGATTAGAGTCTGACTTTGCGGCTCCCGCCATCCCAAAGGGGCCGGCAGAAGAGGGGAGCCGATGTCGGGCAGGACGG
Organism: Syntrophobacteraceae bacterium; assembly: GCA_049976905.1. Classification (GTDB taxonomy): domain Bacteria; phylum Desulfobacterota; class Syntrophobacteria; order Syntrophobacterales; family Syntrophobacteraceae; genus SbD1. Next base: position 20,439 of record JBMFHI010000044.1, read on the forward strand.
GAGTCTCGAGCCGTCCAGGCCCCGAGGCTCCCGTTTCATTACTTTTCATCTTGCTGGGTCTGCAAGGGATTAATAATTTCAACGACCGGTCCTTCGGCTTCCTGATTAAGGATCTGACCGGCGGGAACTTCCTCGAGTTCAACGCCTTTGTCCGATTCGCCCTGCTTGATTTCGGAAAGCTTGGCGCGGCCCTCAAGGCAAGCATCGGCAATCTTTGAGGTCACAAGCCTTATGGCCCGGATGGCATCGTCATTTCCCGGTATCGGATAGTCGATCACGTCCGGGTCGCAGTTGGTGTCGACAACGGCAACGACCGGAATGCCAAGGCGGTTTGCTTCCATGACCGCGATGTTTTCGCGCTGGGTGTCCACTACAAAGAGCGCCCCGGGCAGCCGGTTCATCTTCTTTATGCCCCCAAGGTTTTTTTCAAGCTTTTCGCGCTCGCGCTGGAGTCCCAGGATCTCTTTTTTGGGAAACCTGTTTATGGCCCCGTCTTCAAACATGGCATCGAGCTCTTTTAACCGGTCGGTTCTTTGCTTCATGGTCTTGAAATTGGTGAGCATTCCTCCCAGCCACCGCTGGTTGATGTAGTACATGTCGCAACGGTTGGTTTCCTCCGTTATGGAGTCGCGCGCCTGTTGCTTTGTGCCAACGAATAGAACGGTCTCGCCGGCCGCAACCGTATCGACAACGAATTGATAGGCGGTGTTGAAAAGCCTGACGGTGCGCTGCAAATCTATGATATAGATGCCGTTACGCGCACCGAAAATATAGGGTTTCATCTTGGGGTTCCACCGGCGGGTCTGGTGGCCGAAATGGACCCCGGCTTCCAACAACTGCTTCATTCCGACAACTGCCATGAGTTTAGCTCCTTCTGGTTTGCCTCCGCCCCCTCGCATCCGCTCCGCGCCAACCGCAAGAGCGGACACCCAAAGGTATGGGGGAGTGCGATTTTTATTGAACAGGAATTTCTAACATGTTCGTGGAGGGCAAGCAAGATATTATTTGCCTGCAAGGAGTCGCTCCAGATCGCCTGGGGGGGCTAAAGGGGTCTGAGATTGCGCGAACTATGTTTTTTCGAAAGGATATGCAAAAAAAAGCAAATCCCCGATCTAGTCAATGAAAAACCGCGAGTGAAACCAGAGCGCCGGCAAGGACTATCCAGACGGTGTCCACCTTGCCAAAGCGCTGCAGGATGAAAGCTGCGCAAGCCATTGCAACTGAGGGAATATCCCCAAGCGTATTCATGGAGAGCTTGATGAGCACTACAGCCAGAGTCCCGATAAAGGCGGCCACGATGCCGCCCACCACCAATCCGACATTGACTGAACGGCCTGCTTTGGCAAAAGGGGCAGTTACTAAGGTCGTCATGGCCCAGGAGGGGAAATACATGTTCACTATTCCCACAACCGCTCCGGCAAAACCCGCGACCTTGTAACCAATAAAGGTGCCAATAATGGTAACCGGACCAGGAGTAATGAGGCTTAGCGCCAGAGCAACCGCGAACTGCTGGTTGGTGAGCCATCTAAACTGGTTTACCACCGTGTCCTGGATGAAGGGAAGCATGGCGTAACCACTGCCGAAAGTAAGAGCGCCTATGCGTAAAAAGCTCCAGCCCATCCGCAGCAGTTCGGGCCGCAAATGGATCACTGCCAGATCAACGGCAAGGATAGCCCCCAGCCAGAAAACCAGCAAAGCGAACTTCCACCGGCTCGGGTACAAAACCACCCGACTTCGGGCCGAAACGCAGTCGGCTCCGCTGGGCTTGTCCCTTTGAGGCTTTTGTGTCCTTCGCAAATTCCTGAGTTTTCCTGCAAGGTTCTCACCCCATTTGCCCTGTGCTGATTTTCCCGCTTCTCCCGCTTGTTGGCCTTTTTCCTCGCCTGGTCCGTCAAGGCTCTTGTCTTCCGTCTGTTCGCTCCGCTTTTCGGCCCCGGGGGATAATGAGGGGAATCGGAGAGTAAGAAGCACCATGGCAAGGCTTGCTCCTGCGGCAACAAGCAGAATCCTTAGTACACCCATTTTTAGCCAGAAGACCATGACAAAGCCAACCACGGCCATCAGCCTGTTGAAAACACTCTTTACGCCCGAGCTCCAGAGGTTGATGATGGTGTTTAGGACTAGCCCTGTAACGAGTGCTGCCAGGCCGCGAAAAAGACCGGAAACGACAACCATTTGGCTATATTTGATGTAGAGTTGCGTTAACAGCAGCATGAGCAAAAAAGAGGGAATCAAAAAGAAAACCGTGGCTGCGACCGCTCCGGGCAAGCCGCGCAACCGGAAACCAAGATAGGAGCAAAGATTTACCGTGGGCGCTCCCGGCAAGATCTGAGCAAGTCCCAGACCCTGCATGTATTCCTCATCGGTGAACCATTTCCTCTTGCTGGTCATCCAGTTTTGAGCCTCTCCCAGAGCCGCCAGGCTAAAGGATGCCAGCCCTATTTGCAAAAAGGTGCAGGCGATATGCCACAGTGTGACGGGGTCAGCCGCGTCGTTTTTGCCCTCATTCATGATATCCCCCATGGAAGCAAGCCCCGCGGCTCTTGCCGGTTTTCCAGAAAACGCCTTGCCCCTGTCTTTGCGTAAATGCTATCTTACCGGCATTCGGCAAAGAGGTGCAAGAAAGTCTTTTGCGCGTTCTTCTGGCATCTAGCGCAAAGGGAGCGCCATCACGCGCGACTGGGTTGTCCCTAAAGTATGTATCCGCAAAACGAGGATTTAATAGATGGTTTGGAAAATAGCCACCTTCAATGTAAACTCCATTCGTTCACGCTTAGAGGTTGTAAAAAACTGGCTTGAGAAAAATAGACCCGATGTCTTGTGTTTGCAGGAAATAAAATGCCGCGATGCCGAGTTTCCCCTTGAGTGTTTTAGGCAGGCGGGCTACCAGGCAAGCGTTTACGGCCAGAAGGCCTATCATGGGGTCGCCATCCTTAGCCTTAGAGAGCCCCAGGAAGTAAGGCGGGGCTTTGGCGACGGAGGTCCCGATATCGAGGCAAGACTCATAGCCGCCAAAATCGACGGCCTGTGGATTTTTAATACCTACGTTCCCCAGGGCAGAAGCCCCGATCACCCGGCCTTTCTGGAAAAACTCGCTTTTTTTGCCAGATTAAAAGATCTTTTCATCCGCGAACACACGCCGGCTCAGCCTGTTATATGGGCCGGAGACATTAACGTTGCCCCCGAGGATATTGACGTCTATGCGCCCGGGAGAATGGAGGGTAAGGTCGGGTTTCACCCGCAGGAAAAGCAGGCCCTTGCCGAGGTCTGCTCTTTTGGCTTTAGAGACCTTTTCCGCGCGCGCTACCCAAAGGAGCGCCAGTTTACCTTCTGGGATTATCGCTTGCCGGGAAGTTTTAAAAACGACCTTGGTTGGAGGCTCGATCACATCCGGGCCACCGAATGTGTCGCCGGCGCCCTGGTAGAGTGCCGGGTCGATGCGGCTCTTCGCGCGGAGACAAGCCCGAGCGACCATGTCCCGGTTGTGGCTGAAATCGATCTCGAACGGATCGGTGCTAAGTAGGGCTTTAAAAGATAGCGGACCTGGAATTTTTGGATCAAAAGAAGGAAAAGCCCGCCGAGCCGTTGGAGTGCAACCGTTAGGGACCAGTTTTTCGAGTTCACTGCTCGCAGGAAAACCAGTCCACGGTTTGCCCTATAGCGGTGTTTCGCCACGAAGGGTCGCTTATGCGGTGATCGGCAGAGCGGAAAACAATCAATTTCTTTGGGTCTTTTAGACGCTTGTAAATTTGCACCGCTTCGGCCCACGGCACGAGTTCGTCGCACTGCCCGTGGATTAGCAAAACGGTGCGGACCTGGTCAAGGCCGCAGAGATCGGTCGGGCAACCGATGCCTTCGGGAAAGTTTGCCGGTTCGATTTCCACCGGGTGCTTTGAGCCCAGAGTAAATGGGGCAGACCATGAGACCACGGGGCCAATCAATTGTGGATGCTCGTTTGCGGCCAGGAGGGAAAGAAAGCCGCCAAGGCTTGATCCGAAAAGCCCAACAGGTCGCCCGTCCCACCAGGGCTGTTTTCTTGCAAAATCTATTACCGAAGCCAGATCTTGTCTTCTTTGGTCGATAAGGCCGGACTTGATCCTTGCCGCGCTATTGCCGCAACCCGAAAAGTCGAAGCGAATCGCGCAGAATCCAGCCTGGCTCAATGCCTCGCATACGGCGATTAGCTTGGGGCTTTGCTTGGCGCTAAAAAGGCCGTGCGAGCAGACAACGACCGGGGCCGGCACAACTGCCGGCAGATGCGCGGCAGCCGAAAGGGCAATCGGGCCTGCCTGGATCGATAAGGGGATTGGGGATTTTCTTGTTTGCAAATGGCTTTGCGGCCAAGAGCCGGTAGATATCGTGTCCATGTCCGCCGTCCGTTTGCAAAAAAACGTCCTGGTACTTGTAAGCCCGGCTATCTCTTCCTCGCCCCGCGTCCTGTCAGGAGCAAAAGCAATATGAAGGCGATTGCCAAAGCGCCAAGAAGCCAGCTCAACCACTTCCAGCTAAGGGTGTGGACGTTGAGCTCAAGGGCTTGCCGGCCTCTTTTAAACCAACCTGCCAGTGGAACGTCTTGCCTGCTGACCAAGTCGATGGTTCTTTCCGGTTTGTCGGAAACGGTGAAGACGATTTTGCCGATCGGCTGGTTGGCCGCAACCGGTGCGGTAATATCGGAAGGCGCCTGTATCTGCCACTTGAGCAATTTTTTTTGATTTTGCAGGATGAGAAAAGACGGTTCTTTAACCGGATAGAGCTCCACTTCGTCCACTTGTCCTTTCCACACCGACACTTTGGTGACCGGTTGATCTTTGTGGAAAGGCTTTACGGAGGTAAAGTTGCTGTAGCCGTAATTTAGGAGCTTGAGAGCCTCTCTGGCGCGCGCGCTTGGACTGGCTGCGCCCATGACGATGGCCAGCAGCCGCATTCCGTTGCGGTAGGCCGTGGCCGAGAGGTGATAGCCTCCCGCCGCGACGTAGCCGGTCTTTAGCCCGTCAATGTCCGGGTATTCGAACAGCAGCCGGTTGCGATTGTATTGATCGATATTGTTGAACTTGAATTCTTTGGTGGAGGTGTATTTGAGTATTTCGGGAAAATCGAGGATGATCGCTCTGTCAAGGGTGGCCATGTCCCTTACCGTTGTTAGCTGCCCGTCAGCGGGAAGACCGTCGGGGGTCATAAACCGTGTGTGAGTCATGCCCAGTTTGCGGGCCTCCGCGTTCATGGCGTCAACAAAGGTGGCCGGGCTGCCGCTCAAATACTCCGCGGCCGCAACGCAGGCGTCATTTCCCGAATCTATCGAAATTCCGTCAATGATATCTTTTAGAGAGACTCGGGTTCCGACCTGCAGAAACATTCTCGAGCCGCCGGTTCGCCACGCGTCCTGGCTTATGAACACCTGGTCGCTAAGATGGATGCGGCCCTGCTGTAACGCCTGGAAGACCAGGTAGAGTGTCATGATCTTGGTAAGGGAGGCGGGGGCGATAAGTTCATCTGGGTTTTGATCAAAGAGAACCATCCCTGTTGAAACCTCCAGGAGAATGGCCGAACGGGCGTTGACAACCCCCGGGGAAACACCGGCCGCCGGGCCTTCTCCGCCGATTAGAGGGTTTGCCCCGGGGCCGTACTGCGCAGCCGCGATGGCTTTTGAGTCGGTATGGGATTTTTTGTTAATGGCTCTTGCCGTCGCAGCGATTGGCGAAAGCAGAGAAACGAACAGAAAAACGAATAAAACCGCAAGGGCCAAGCCGAAGAAAGAATCTCTTCGCATGTATTTCCTTTCGCTTATATGGGCTAAATTTTAAGGGATTCGCGAATGTCCTCGACCTTATACTTCGAATAAATGTTTTTGACAATGATTGTGATCCGGCAAGCTTTTCATGTAAACACGACGGGTTGGGGTCATGGGACCCGTATTTTGGGGGTCTGGGGCAAACCTTTGAAAAACCATCCTGCGCTAAAACCTTACCTCCGGAGTCTTTTGCAAAAGTCGATTTTTGGACCTGAATTTATTTAAAAAACAAGATCCCGGATGAGAGCCTCTTGCGCATCATCCCCGTATGGCCGTCTGCCTCGAAGGGACTAAATAACATGGCCCGGGATCATGACCGGCCTATTAGGCCCCGAGAGCCCTAAAAGGGCGAAATATCCGTTATTTAATCGCGTCGAGTTTGCCGGGTGGCTCTCTGCAAATGTCGATTAAAAAAGGTTTACATCCCGGTTTTACCTGTAAAATGTTTATAATTCGGTTGCGCCGAGGATTTATAAATTGTATAATATCATGCTTTTTGGATTGTCGTTGGTTTTTGGGGGGGAATCTTCATTCCGCGCTGCCCGGTCACTCGATCGCTCCTTTTGCTCCTCCACGCACAGCGGCTGTTCCAGCATAATGATTCTTTGCCTGTCTGATATTGCCTGCCGGCAAGCTCTATTATCTCCAGGCCGGTCCGCTGCATAGTGTTTGCACCATTGATTGGATGTTCGATCCTTACCGGTTCATTATTCAAGTTCTGAGCCAGGGAGTAGACAATATGAGGGATTCGAAGCATTGCCCGCAAAAGAGATTTAGCGCGCGTGACCATTTGGCGTCTCTGCGTAGTCTTGCCGAGAAAAAAGTCTGGTCTGAAAGAAAGCGGGAAAGAGAAAATCTTTCCGCGGAAGAAGTTTCCAGCGCTCTCTACGAACTGCGGCTCCATAAGATCGAATTGGAGATGCAAAACGAGGAGTTGCGCCGGGCCAAGGACGAACTGATTGCTTCCAGGGCTCGCTTCTTCGATCTCTATAACCGGGTTCCGGTGGCCTGTCTTACGATCGGCCCCAGGGGGCTCATTGCCGAGGCCAACCTCGGTGCGGCCTCCCTTTTTGGGACAAGCCTTTCTTCGCTGCTAAATCTGCCCTTCTCAGGTTTTATCCACAAAGAAGACCATGAAGCCTATTACACCCACCGCAAGCTTCTTTTTAAAACCGGTCAAAGGCAGATGTTTGAGCTGCGGATGCTAAAGCGTGGCGGAGAGATTTTTTGGGCTCGCCTGGAATCGGCGGTAAGCCCTGAGGAAGACGAACCATCGGTTTCTCGCCTTGTGCTTTGCGATATCTCCGAGAGCAAACAGGCCGAGGAGGAGCGCAAGGCGAACGAGGCGCGAGTAAGACATCTTAACGACGTTTTGCGCGCTATGCGCGAGGTGGGCAGGGTTATAAATCGTGAAAAAAATCCTTTAAAGCTTTTGGAAGCGGTCTGCGCCAGCCTTGTTAAATCGAGAGGCTATGTAATGGTGTGGGTGGGAAGGCCTGAGGCGGAGTCAAATCGCCTGGTCGCCGTGGCCAGTTCAAGCAGCGATGCCCGCTATCTTAAAGATCTCACGATCGCCTGGAAAGACTGCGACATCACGCAGGGACCCGTGGTAAAGGCGATGCGGGAGCGTCGCGCGGCGGTTTTTGGCGATATCGGAGGCGACCAGGGCAGCGGAGCCTGGAGGGAAAGGGCTAGCGCCGACGGCGCGGCATCCATCGCATCCTTTCCCCTTATCCATCAGGAAAATCTTTTGGGTGTACTGACCGTTAGCGCCGATCGGCCTCACGCCTTCGATGCCGAGGAGGTCTGTCTTCTCGAAGATTTGGCGGCCGATATAGCCCACGGATTGCAAAGCATCGAAGACGAACTGGCACGCCTTCAAGCCGAACGTGAAGTCTGCGTCCAAAAAGACATGTTGGAAAGCATCTTTGAAAATGCCCCCTACACAATGATGCTTCTCGATAAAGGCGGCCGGGTGCTCGAAATCAACCGCGCAGGCCTCGCCTTTTGCGGAAGGCCCAAAGAGGAGATCGCCGGTCTTCAGGGAGGCGAAATCTTTAACTGCGTAAATAGTTCGCAGGGTCCGGCATGCGCCGATTGTTCCGTGCGAGCCGTTGTGATGGACACCTTTGAAACCGAAAGGAGCGCCTACAATGCCCAAGGGCGCCTTGCGATTCAACGGGGGGCTTGCAAGAGCAGCGTCGATGTGCTTTTGTCCACTACCCTTGTCAGTGACCGACTAACCAAAGCCGTGCTTCTTACCGTTGTAGATGTCACCGAAAGCAAAAAAACGGCGGATGCGCTGAGGGAAAACGAAGAGCGGTTGGAAATGTTTATCGAGCACGCTCCGGTCCACCTGGCGATTTTCGATCGTGAAATGCGCTTCCTTAAAGTTAGCCGCAAATGGCTTGAGGACTATGATCTTTCCCATCGCGATCTTCGCGGCCAGTGTCTCTACGAGGTGTTTCCGGAAATAGGCGAAAAATGGAAATCGTTTCACCGCCGAGGGCTTGCCGGGGAGGTGGTAAGGATGGGGGAAGATCGCTTCGAGCGGGCCGGCGGCAATGTGCAATGGCTTCGCTGGGAGATAAGGCCCTGGTTTTATGCTTCTGGAGACATCGGTGGGATTGTGGTGTTTAGCGA
>JBMFHI010000045.1:0-28556 GCA_049976905.1 Syntrophobacteraceae bacterium
CTCCAAAACCGCCGGCAATGATGCGCATCTTTTCCTACAACCGGTTGCTTTTAAGCAGAAACTCCGCGATTTGCACGGCGTTTGTAGCCGCGCCCTTGCGGATATTATCGGCAACCACCCACATTGCAAGACCGTTTTCAACGGAGGGGTCGATGCGAATCCTGCCAACCAGGGTTTCGTCACGACCCTCCGCATCCAGAGCCACCGGATAGCAACCATTTGACGGATCGTCCATGACCTTTACTCCAGGCGCATCCTTTAGAAGCGCACGAACCTCTTCGGGGGAAATAGCCTTTTCGGTCTCGATGTTTATCGACTCCGAATGGCCGTAGATAACGGGAATTCTAACCGTTGTGGCACAAACCCGGATGCGGGGATCTGAAAATATTTTCCGGGTTTCGTTTACCATCTTCATCTCTTCCTCGCTGAAGCCGTTTTCAAGGAAGGGGCCGATTTGGGGAAAACAGTTAAATGCAATCTGGCGAGGATAAATCTGCTTTACGGCCTCATGTCCGCTCATAATGTCTCGGACCTGGTTTTTAAGCTCCTCTATGGCTTTTTTGCCCGTGCCCGAAACGGCTTGAAAAGTCGTTACAACGATGCGCCGGATGCCGGCCGCGTCATATATGGGCTTTAGAGCGACAACCATCTGGATGGTTGAACAGTTAGGGTTGGCGATTATCCCGGAATGGGCGAGGGCAGCCTCGGGGTTTACCTCAGGAACTACCAAAGGGACCTGTTTATCCATGCGCCAGGCATTGGAGTTGTCGATCACCACGGTTCCGGCCCGAGCGGCTAGAGGCGCAAATTTTTTGCTGGTCGAGCCTCCGGCTGAAAAAAGCGCCAACTGGACGTCTTCAAAGGAATCCTCGACCAGTTCCTCAACGGGAACTTCCACTCCGTGAAAGGGCAGGGTTTTACCGACGGAGCGAGCCGATGCGAGCAGCTTGAGGCTGCTTACGGGAAAATTCCTCTCCTCAAGGACTTTTATCATCAGGTTGCCGACCGCCCCCGTAGCTCCAACGACCGCGACCTTTAATCCATTTTGTGCCATCTCCATAAGAACCTCTTCACGGTGACCAGTTGATTAGTGATTGGCGCCGCGGAACATAATCCGGGAAAAAACCCGCTGTTTAGCATGGGCCGGGACTCAAATTCCGCAGCACCTCCACCTTCTCATTGACCGCTCTTATTATGCTGCAATATATTTTGCCACCAGATCGCCAACCTCGGAGGTCGAGTAGCCCATATGCCCCGCGGACATGCTCTTGAGGTCCTTTGCCACCACTTTCTTTATCGCATTTTCGATAAGCGCGGCCGCCGAGGTTTCTCCAAGGTGTTCGAGCATCATTTGGGCCGCTCCGATTGCCGCAACGGGGTTGATGATGTTTTTGCCGGTGTATTTAGGGGCCGAGCCGCCAATGGGTTCGAACATGGAAACTCCGGCCGGGTTGATGTTGCCGCCCGCGGCTATTCCGAGTCCGCCCTGAATCATCGCGCCCAGATCGGTTATGATATCGCCAAACAAATTGTCGGTTACGATCACGTCGAACCACTCGGGATTTTTGATCATCCACATGCAGATCGCATCGACATGGACGTAGTCGGTCTCAATGTCGGGATACTCTTTGGCCACATCGTTAAAGGCGCGCAGCCACAGATCGAAGGCGTAGGTGAGCACGTTTGTTTTACCGCACAGGGTAAGTTTTTTACGGTAGTTGCGCTTTCGGCAGTACTCGAAGGCAAATCGGATGCAACGCTCCGCGCCAAGCCTTGTATTGATCGATTCCTGCACCGCGACCTCGTTAGGGGTGCCCTTGCGCAAAAAACCACCCGCACCCGCATAGAGACCTTCGGTGTTTTCGCGAACCACGACAAAGTTTACCTCATCGGGGCCCTTGTCCTTTAAAGGCGTTTCCACGCCAGGGTAAAGTATTACGGGCCTAAGATTCACGTACTGGTCCAACTTGAACCTCAGTTCGAGCAAAAGCCCCTTTTCGAGAATCCCGGGCTTTACATCCGGGTGGCCTATGGCGCCAAGAAGTATCGCGTCGAAGGTGCGCAGTTCTTCAAGCGTTGCCTCGGGAAGGATCTCGCCGGTTTTTAGATAGCGCTCGCCTCCAAGGTCAAAGTGAGTCTTCTCGGTTGTAAAACCCGTTTTTTGCGACGCCGCGTCCAATGCCTTAAGGGCTTCTTTTACAACCTCCGGGCCTGTTCCATCTCCCGGGATAACTGCGATGCGGTAATTTTTTGCCATTTGACACCCTCTTTTAATAAAAAATGATGAATTATAGTGAGAAGCTTGCAGTTTTAAAATATCAGCTTGCTAATTGTTGCTTTACGTATTCCATCAACCCGCCGGCCTTTATGAGCTTTTGCATGAAGGGGGGGATGGGCTGGGCCGCATACTTTTCTTTCCTGGTCAGATTTTCGATAAGACCGGAATCAAGATCGATTTGCAGTTCATCCCCGCTTTGAATGCGCTCCGCGCCTTCGGGGCACTCGAGGATGGGCAGCCCCATATTGAGGGCGTTGCGATAGAAGATCCTTGCAAAGCTGTGAGCTACAACGCAAGCGACCCCCGCGGCCTTTATGGATATGGGGGCGTGCTCCCGCGAGGAGCCGCAGCCAAAATTTTTCCCCGCAGCTATAATATCGCCGGGTTTTACCTTGGATGCGAACTGCGGGTCCGCATCTTCCATGCAATGCGAGGCAAGGGCCGCCGGATCGATGGTGTTAAGGTAGCGCGCCGGGATGATGGCATCCGTATCGATGTCGTTTCCAAACTTCCACGTTTTTCCTTTGATTTTCATCAGCTCAAAACCTCTTCTGGATGCGCTATGCGCCCGAGGACGGCGGAAGCTGCCGCAACCGCGGGATTGCTCAGATAGACCTTGCTTTCCACATGTCCCATGCGGCCCAAAAAGTTGCGGTTTGTTGTGGCAACGGCCGACTCTCCCGGAGCCAGAATGCCCATGTGGCCGCCAAGGCATGGACCGCAGGTAGGAGTGCTAACCGCGGCCTCGGCCTCGATAAAGATCTCGATCAACCCTTCCTCCATGGCCTCCATGTATATCAGCTGGGTGGCGGGGATGACCATGCAGCGCACTCCCCGGGCGACCTTTCTGCCCTTAAGGATTTGTGCGGCAACGCGCAGATCTTCAAGACGTCCGTTGGTGCACGATCCTATTACCACCTGGTCAATCGGAATGTTTCCGATTTCGGTCACCTGTTTTACATTTTCAGGCGAATGGGGCAGGGCGACCATGGGCTCCAAATCGGAGATGTCCCATTCATGGACTGCTTCGTAGTTCGCCCCGGGATCGCTTCTATAAAATTTGTATTCCCTTTTGGCCCTGGTATTTACATAGTTCTCGGTTATCGAATCGGGGGCTATAAGACCAACTTTTGCCCCCGCCTCGATGGCCATGTTGCACATCGAAAAGCGATCCGACATGGGAAGGCTGTCTATCACTTCGCCTTCGAATTCCATTGCCTTGTACCTGGCGCCGTCAACGCCTATCGTGCCGATGGTGTGGAGAATGAGGTCCTTGCCGCCGACCCAGGGCTTTAGCTTTCCCCGGAAAATAAACTTCATCGAATGAGGGGTCTTAAACCAGATTTTTCCCGTTATCATCGCAGCGCCCAGATCCGTGCTTCCCACCCCTGTTGCAAAGGCTCCAAGAGCCCCGTACGTGCAGGTGTGGCTATCGGCTCCGATTACGACATCGCCTGGCAAAACCAGTCCCTGCTCGGGCAAAAGGGCATGTTCGACCCCCATGCGGCCTACCTCGAAATAGTATTTCAGGTCGAACTCTTTTGCAAAGTCCCGAAGCATTTTGGCCTGCACGGCCGATGCGATATCTTTATTGGGCACGAAGTGATCGGGGACAAAGCAGACCCGCTCCCGGTCAAAGACCTTTTTAGCCCCGGAGCGTTTGAACGCATCGATGGCAAGAGGCGCCGTAATGTCGTTACCCAGGGCGAAGTCAACGCGCACTTCCACAAGTTCGTCGGGGAAAACCTCCGACTTTCCGGCGTGATCGGCCAGGATTTTTTCACTCATAGTTTTTTGCATCTATTTTACCTTCATTTCCGGTCATTGCCAGGTTTAACCAGTTCAGCGACAGGCTTTGGCTCCTCCGAGGCGTTCTCAACAGTAGCATCGCTCGCCAGGGGTTCAAGGGGGCCTGTCTTTTTGTCTTTTCCCATGATCTTCCAGACCGTCCAGCGGAGAGGACCCGAGACAGTGTAGACAAACAGGGTTAGAAAGAGCGTAAGCGGCGGGGATACCGCAATTACGCTTATAATAACTATAACGCCAAAGACCACTGAAGAAGGGCGGGCCTTTATGATCTCAATGTCTTTAAAGCTGTTGAAAGGCACTGTGCTGATCATAAGCGAGCCCAGCGCATAGGTCATGACAAGCAGTACGGGTCCGATCACGGGACCGTGCACGGCCAGGGGCCAATAATGCATGAAAAGCACTGTTGTGGCTATCATGGTCGCTCCGCCCGGAATGGGCAGACCGACGAAATACTTCTTGCTCGACGTTTCGGCCTGGACGTTGAAACGGGCAAGGCGAAGAGCCCCGCAGGCAACGAAAACGAAGGCCGCAAGCCACCCGACCCGCCCATAGGGCTTTAGCGCCATAAGGTAGATCAGTAGTCCCGGGGCAACACCGAAGGCCACCAGATCGGCAAGCGAGTCGTATTCGACCCCGAAGCGGCTGGTCGTTCCGGTAAGCCTTGCCACCTTGCCGTCGAGAATATCGAAGACACAGGAGGCCAGAACCGCGATAGCCGCTATTTCGAAATCGCCATTAATGGACTTGACGATTCCGAAAAAGCCGCTCAAAAGGTTCGCCGTGGTAAAGAGATTGGGCCAGATGTGCGTCCCGCGGAAAACCTCGCCTTCCTTGCGCCATTTCTTGCGGCGCGAACGCCTTTTCTTTACGGCTTCAATCTGCATAAGACCGTTTCTCCCGCATAGACACGGTTACCCTGGAAAACCTCTATCTGGCTGTCTTCGGGCACATAGACGTCCATCCGAGAACCGAACCGGATCATTCCAAAGCGTTCTGTCCGCACCACCCGGTCGCCGATTCTGGGCCAGCACACGATGCGCCGCGCTATCAACCCGGCTACCTGGGTGATCACTACGTCAAGGCCGGAATTGGCTTTTATCCAGAGCCAGTTCTGTTCGTTTTCCTCGCCGGCCAGTTCATGGTTGGCGGCCAGATAGCGACCCTTCCTGTAGTGCAACCCCTCCAAAGAACCCGAAACGGGTATCCGGTTGACATGGACATCGAAGACAGACATGAAGATACTGATTTTCATGGCCGGCTTGTCAAGAAACCTAACCGAGGCAACCTTCTTTACAGAAATTATGCGCCCGTCGGCCGGGGATACGATGTCGTTTTCTCCCGCGCTCGAGACCCTTTCGGGGTCCCGGAAAAAGTGCCCGATCAAGAGGGTAAGGGCCAGAAGCAGAAGGCAAACAACCGCCCAGCCCAGCAAAGCTGCAATGAGGGTGGAAAACATTGCCGCAATAATAAAAGGTATACCTTCCCTTGCAACGGGAATATGTTTTTGCTTTTCCCTGAAATCCCCGACCGACAAAGCGAACTCCTTTGTGTTTTAAACCATCTTTACCGCATCGAGAAAGGGCATCATGGAGCGAAGCTTCGCGCCTACCTGCTCGACCAAAAGCGCCTTTTCCCGGTTTCTTATCGACTGAAACATCGGGCGTCCCGCCTGGTTTTCAAGGATCCAGTTGCGGGCAAAAGTCCCCGATTGAATGTCTTCGAGAATCTTTTTCATCTCGGCTCTTGTCTCATCGGTTATGACGCGCTTTCCGCTGACAAAGTCCCCATACTCGGCCGTGTCGCTGATCGAGTACCTCATATAGGCAAGACCGCCCCTGTAGATCAAATCCACGATGAGCTTCAATTCGTGCATGCATTCGAAAAAAGCGATCTCGGGCTGGTAGCCGGCCTCAACAAGGGTGGAAAAGCCCGCCTTTACAAGTTCGGATACCCCACCGCAAAGAACGGCCTGCTCTCCGAAAAGATCCGTTTCGGTTTCTTCCTTGAAAGTGGTCTCAATTACGCCGGCGCGCGTTGCGCCGATGCCCGCGGCATAGGCCAGGGCCGTTTGAAGACCGTTTCCCGATGCGTCCTGATGGATTGCCACAAGAGCGGGCACTCCGGCACCCCGCACATATTCGCTTCTGACCAGGTGCCCGGGGCCCTTGGGGGCCACCATCACGACGTCGGCTTGCGCGGGGGGAAGAATCTGGCCGTAGTGAATATTGAAGCCGTGGGAGAACAGAAGGGTTTTGCCCGCTCCCATCGACGGCGCGATATCATTTCGATAAAGGGCCGCCTGGCCGTGATCGGGGGTAAGGAGCTGGATGACATCGGCCTGTTCGGCTGCTTCGCGCGCGGATACGGGGGTAAAGCCGTCTTCGAGCGCCTTTTCATAGCCGGGTCCTCCGGGTCTTGTGCCAACTACCACCTGAAGGCCCGAGTCGCGCAGATTCTGCGCCTGAGCGTGCCCCTGGCTCCCATAGCCTATGACCGCGATCTTCTTGCCGCGCAAACAGTCCATATTAGCGTCAGTGTCGTAAAAAATTCGCATTAATCATCTCCTCGAGTTTTGATTTATTTCTCATTTCTTGCTGCGAGCAAGAGCGGCTTTCCCCGTTCGCGCAATCTCCGCTATTCCGATCTGGTCCAAAAGATCGACAATGGCCGCAATTTTACCCTCGTTTCCGGTTACTTCGAGCGTGTAAAAATGAGGGCTGACATCCACTACCTTGGCGCGAAAAATATCTACGATGCGAAGCACCTCGGCGCGGGTCTGCTGTTCGGCGCGCACCTTTATAAGCGCCATTTCCCGATCGACGAACTCGGTTTCGGAAAAATCGAACACCTTTATCACATTTACCAGCTTATTAAGCTGTTTTACTATCTGGGAGAGCACCCGCTCATCGCCAGTGGTAACGAGGGTAATGCGCGTCAGTCCCTCTTCGTTTGTCTCGGCGGCGGTAACCGTTTCGATGTTATACCCCCGACCGCTGAAAAGCCCAACTATTCTCGCCAGAACCCCCGGAACGTTCTGAACTAAAATGCCTATGGTATATCGTTTGTCATTTGTGACTATCATCCCAGCTCCCAGCTCTCCGCCCTACGTAAGCAACATGTCCGTAATGCTCTTGCCGGGCGGCACGATAGGGTAGACGTTTTCTTCCGCCGATACCATGAAATCCATAAAAACGGGCGCATTTATCGAAAGGCCCTTCCTTAGGACCGCTTCGACATCTTCGGGGCGTTCGGCCCGAAGTCCCACGGCCCCGTAAGCTTCGGCAAGCTTGACAAAATCGGGGGAGCCTTCCATGCAGGAGCCCGTATAGTTTTTATTGTAAAAAAGCTCCTGCCACTGCCGGGGAAGACCCAAATAGGTGTTGTTGATAATGACCACCTTTACCGGAATATTGTTGCAGACGGCGGTGCACAGTTCCTGAACGTTCATCTGTATGGAACCGTCGCCGGCAATGTCTATTACCAGTTTATCGGGAAAGGCCACCTGCGCGCCTATGGCGGCTGGAAAGCCGTAGCCCATCGTGCCCAGCCCGCCGGAGGTAAGCAGGGTCCGCGGTCGGTCGAACTTGTAGAACTGGGCCGTCCACATTTGGTGCTGTCCGACCTCAGTTGTGATTATCGCCTCATGCCCCGCGATCTCATAGAGCTTTTCGATAACGTATTGAGGCTTTATAAGCTCGCTGGACTTGGAATAGGTAAGGGGGTGTTCTTTCTCCCAGGCTGCCAGGCGCTCAAGCCAGGGCCCCCTTGATTCAGCCATGCCCTGGATGGGCTCTTTTTGGAAATAGTCTAGAATCTGGAGCAAAGCATTCTTGCAGTCCCCAACTATCGGTACGTCGACTTCAATGTTTTTGCTGATGCTCGTAGGATCGATATCGACGTGAATGATTTTGGCCTTTGGGGCGAAAGTGCTGACTTTTCCGGTTACCCGGTCGTCGAAACGGACTCCCACCGCCAGAATGGCATCCGCATGGGAAAGGGCCATGTTGGCCTGATAGGTACCGTGCATTCCGGGCATACCAAGCCAGAGCGGTTCGGCTTCTCTTGGCCCCTCGGCCGTAGCGCGGGTGGCCGGAAACCCGCCCAGACCAAGAAGCGTGCAGGTTACCGGAGCCTGGATAAGGCGCGCGAGCCTGGTAAGCTCCTCGGAGGATTCCGAAATAATAATGCCTCCTCCGGCGAAGATCACCGGTGCTTTGGCCCTGGCCAGAAGCTGGCATGCCTTGATTACCTGGCCCGAATGCGCCTCGGTGGTAGGCCGGTAGCCCGGCAGCGCGACTTTTTTGGGGTACTTAAAGTCGGTTTGTGCCTGGATAACGTCTTTGGGAAGATCTACCAAGACGGGTCCCGGTCGTCCCGTGCGCGCCAGGAAGAAGGCCTCCTTTATCACGGTCGCCAGATCGTCCACGTCTCTAACCAGGTAGCTGTGCTTTGTGCAGGGGCGGGTGATACCGATAATGTCCACCTCCTGAAAAGCGTCGTCTCCGATAAGAGGCGTCGGTACCTGGCCCGTGAATATCACCATGGGCACCGAATCCATGTAGGCGGTGGCTATACCGGTAACGGTGTTGGTGGCCCCAGGCCCCGAAGTCACCAGGCACACGCCCACGCGGCCCGATGCCCTTGCGTAACCGTCGGCCATGTGGGCCGCCCCCTGCTCGTGGCGAACCAGGATGTGCCTTATGTTGTGTTCGGCCATCTCGTGATAGATGTCCAAAACGGCGCCGCCCGGAAATCCGAACACGACCTCAACACCCTCTTTTTTGAGGCATTCGAAAAATATCTGTGCGCCCTTGAGTTTCATAAAAGCCCCTCGATTAGCCGGCCCCGGCAGGAAAATCGACAACAGGCGGTTGCCAGCCAGAGCCAAAATCAGCCCAATGATTATAACTTCCCTTACAGGAGAAATGAAAATTTTAACAACAAGCGATCATTTGTGTCAATGAGAACAGTTAAGACGCAGCGCTTAATCTGTAAGAAAGGGATGTTAAGCTTAAAGGATCGGCCCAATTTTTGCGTCTTCCGGGTAAAATGGAGGCAGGACTGTCCCAAAGGATAACTTTCCTCTTCAAGGGAGCTTTCCACCCTGTTTTTTTTCTTAAGCAGCCCCGGGGTTGGATAAGCAAAGCTTTGTGCCAGACAGTGTAAAACCCGCATCGGCAAAGCATTTGGCTTGACAAAAAAGCTGCCTGCGGCAAATTCTTTTTAAAAGCCGATAAACAGGTTGTGAATGGGAAATTCAGCCCCTTTCAGTTAAATCCAATCCAATCCGCTCATTTTCAAATTTGACGTTGCCCCCTTTTTTTCGGTATGAAGCCCTAAAGCTTGGGGCTGGTTTTTCCTTCCTTTAAAGAATACCAAAAACTCTAAAAAAAGGATAAAATTATGGAAAACCTGGAGGCTGTCGCGGTGTCCTCCTATGGCGGCGAAGATTACAGCGCGGAGTCCCATGAATCCGCAGGGGCGCAGCAGATGACTTTGGCACTTACACCCAATGCACAGCTTGTATTAAAGAAACGCTACCTTGTAAAGGACGGCTCCGGGAAGACCCTCGAGAGTGCGGAGGATCTTTTCCGGAGGGTGGCTCTTGCCATTGCCCAGCCCGACGCTTTCTATGAGGGGCCAGACAAAGTTCAGGAGACAGCCCGCAGGTTCTATGATCTTATGACCTCTCTTGATTTTATGCCTAATTCTCCAACCCTTATGAACGCCGGGCGCCAACTCGGCCAGCTTTCGGCCTGCTTTGTTCTTCCCGTTGAAGATTCCATCGACAGCATCTTCGAGGCAATTAAGCACGCGGCCATGATCCATAAGAGCGGGGGGGGCACAGGGTTTTCCTTTTCGAGGATAAGACCTGAAAGCGATAAGGTACTTTCCACTCAGGGAGTGGCAAGCGGACCGGTTTCCTTCATGTCGGTCTTCGACGTTGCAACCGAGACCATTAAACAGGGCGGTACGCGGCGGGGCGCAAACATGGGTATTTTGCGCGTCGACCACCCCGATATCCTCAAATTCATATCCTGCAAGACTGATAATATGAGGATGACAAACTTCAATATCTCGGTTGCGGTCACCGATGCCTTCATGCGCGCGGTGGAAAACGGGACAGAATATGGACTGAGAAATCCCCGCACGGGTGAGGAAGTCGAAAAGTTGCCCGCGCGCGAGGTTTTCGATACTATTGTCAAAGCGGCCTGGAAAAACGGTGAGCCCGGCATAATCTTCATTGACGCCATGAACCGGGATAATCCCACCCCTAAGGTCGGGCGCATCGAGAGCACCAACCCCTGCGGCGAACAACCCCTGCTGCCTTATGAATCCTGCAATCTGGGTTCGATAAATCTCGCAGGCATGCATGTCGGCCATCAGATCGACTACAGCCGCCTAAAGGCCGTTATCTGGGATGCGGTGCACTTTCTCGATAACGTCATCGAGGCCAACAAGTACCCGCTTGCAAAAATTGAGGAACTTACCAAGGCCAACCGCAAAATTGGCCTGGGCGTCATGGGTTTTGCCGATCTTCTCATTTCACTTGGCATCCCTTATAACTCGGAGCAGGCCGTCGAGACCGCCGAAGCCCTGATGAGTTTCATTCAGAAAGAGTCCAAGGCCGCCTCCGCTCACCTTGGGCAAACGAGGGGGAACTTCCCCAACTATGAGGGGTCGGTCTACGATGCATCGGATACCCCCTTCATGAGGCATGCGACCACGACAACGATCGCCCCTACGGGCACCATCAGCATTATCGCCGGATGTTCGAGCGGGATCGAACCTATTTTTGCCATAAGTTTCGTGCGAAAAGTGCTAGACGGTGAAGAGTTGGTTGAAACGCATCCGCTTTTCCGCAATGTAGCTCAGCAGCGCGGGTTTTACTCCGAAGAGCTCATGAGGCGCATAGCCGAAAGGGGCAGCATTAAGGATTTATCCGAGATCCCCGAAGATGTGCGCCGCGTCTTCGTCGTATCCCATGACGTCGATCCTTCCTGGCATATCCGCATCCAGGCGGCCTTCCAGAAACACACCGACAACGCGGTCAGCAAAACGATCAATTTTCCCTTCTCAGCCACTGCCGAAGAAGTCTACCAGGCTTACATCTCAGCCTTCGAACTGGGTTGTAAGGGCCTTACCATTTATCGCGACGGAAGCCGCGAGGCCCAGGTCCTAAACATTCAAAGAAAGCCCCAATACCCGCAGGTCGAGCCCAGGCCAAGGCCCGATAAGACCCAAGGAATAACCGAGCGGGTAAATACAGGTTGCGGCAAGCTTTACGTGACTATAAACTCCGATGAATACGGTTTTTGCGAGGTCTTCGCCCAGATGGGCAAAGCGGGTGGGTGCGCCTACTCCCAGATCGAGGCCACCAGCAGGCTCATATCCCTTGCCCTTCGTTCGGGCGTTAAAGCCGAGGCCATAATAAAACAGCTTGTGGGCATCCGTTGTCCCTCGCCGGCCTGGGGAAACGGAGAGCAGGTCGTTTCCTGTTCGGACGGGATAGCCAAAGTGCTAAATCATCAGTCCAACTCGGAGATAAGCTCCGCGCTGGCCGACCAGATGGGCGCCTGTCCCGACTGCGGCGGCGCGGTCGAACATGAGGGCGGATGCATCGTTTGCCGCTCTTGCGGTTTTTCGAGGTGCGCGTAGAGTTGAATCTGGAGATCCACAGCTGGTCGCTTTCGCCCAAAGAAGCCGTAGTTCTTCAGAAGAGCCTGGCCGCTCGGGTCCGGATTGAGCCTCTTGGCTTAAGGCCCAAAATCGTTGGCGCAGAGGATATATCTTATTCGAGGCAAAGCGATCTTCTCTTTGCCGTCGTTCTTACTTTTAAATGGCCCGGTCTCGATCCGATCGAGACCGTCAACCACGTGTGCAAGGCTTCTTTTCCCTATGTTCCGGGGCTTCTGTCTTTTAGGGAAGTTCCACCGCTTCTTGAAGCCTTCCGCAAGCTGAACCAAAAACCGGACGTGCTCCTTTGCGACGCCCAGGGTATCGCGCATCCGAGAAGATTTGGACTGGCTTCCCATCTGGGACTTTGCCTGGGCATACCTTCGGTTGGATGCGCAAAAAGCAGGCTGTGCGGCTCCCATGCCGATCCGCTCATGAAGAAGGGATCGAGTAAGCCCCTTTTTCTCAACGAGGAACAGGTAGGAATCGTTCTTAGGTCCAAGGAGGGGGTAAAGCCCATTTACATATCCCCCGGCCACCTGTGCGATTTGAAATCCTCAAAGAAGCTCGTGGATCGATGTCTTGGCCGCTACCGGATACCCGAGCCGCTAAGACGAGCCCATATCGAGGCTAACAGGCTAAGGGTTGAGATCGAACGCGTCCCGTAGGAGGCGCAAAGATTTTCTTGCGGAGGTTAAAATGGCGGATTTAGCTGATAATATAAATAAATACAAAGAAATTCTGGAAATTGACCCCCGGTCCCAGGTCTTTGTCCTTCTGGCCGAAGATTTGTGCAGTGCGGGACATTGGCAGGAGGCCATAGCGGTTTGCAGAAAAGGCCTCCATTTTTACCCCGATCATATGAGCGCGCGCGTACAGCTGGGAAGGGCTCTAAAGGAAGTAGACCAAAACGAAGAATCCGAGCGTATTCTTTCCGGCGTGGCCGAAGAAATCCGCAAAAGCTCGCTTGCCTTTAAACTCCTCTCCGAGATTGCCGCGGCTTCGGGCAAGGAGGAAAACAGCACTGAGTACGCCGGAATTTACCAGGCATTAACCTCTAGCGGTCCAGCCAGGATAGAGCCCGCACCAACCGAAGAGCCCCCGGAGATTGTAGAAGAGGCAACTGCCCAGGAGCCTCCGATTGTCGAAGAACTCTCGACTATTGCGGAGCCCACAATAATCGAGGAGCCTCCGGCGATTGTAGAAGAGGCAAGCACCCAGGAGCCTTCGATTAACGAAGAACTCTCGACTATTGCGGAGCCCACAATAATCGAGGAGCCCCCGGAGATCGTAGAAGAGGCAAGCAGCCAGGCGTCACCGGCAATCGTCGAGCCTCCCATGATCGAAGACATACCCGATGTTGCCGCCCCGTCAAAACCCATGTCGGAATGGGATCGTTTCAAGGCCGAAGCCATAGAAAAACTTAATTCGGAAAGTGAGTCCCATGAGAGCGTCAAAGCGGATTTTGAAAATATTCTAAGAATCTTTGCACACAGATTCGATTACCGCCTAATAGAAACCGCCGGTTTCCAGACTATTTTTGCCGACAACCAAAAAGAGTTGCTTAAGGAAAGAATTATGGCCCTCATGGGCCAATGAACTGTTTTCCCCCGGCCTCGTTGCCGGCCGGGGGAAAGATACCAGCAGCGCTAATGACCACTTACCGGTCATGCATCAAGACGACTGTACTGTTATTTTCCTTGGTTTGGCGGCCTCGGCCTTGGGCAGCACCAGCTTTAGCACCCCGTCCTTCATTGACGCCTGAATTCTTCCCCGGTCGATATCGCTTGAGAGGGTGAACTGTCTGTAATAATCTCCATAGGTATATTCCTTGAAAATCACTTTGCCTTTTTGCTCCCCCTGATCCACCGTTCCATGTATCGTGAGTTGATCGGAATCCAGATCTATATCGATTTTATCGATAGGAACGCCCGGCATATCCGCAAGCAGCGTCAGTGCGTTATCCGATTCGTATATATCCACGGCCGGCACGAATACCGGAACGTTGCGCGTGCTTTCTCCCGCTGCCTGTACTGTCTTTTTTTCCTCTACCTGCAAATCCGTTTCAGCCATGGTATCCTCCTTTTGCGATATTTTCTGTTAGCCTTGAATGGCTATTTTTCTGGGTTTGACGTGCTCGGGTTTTGGCAAAACTAGCCTTAGCAATCCGTCTTTGCACTCGGCCCGTACATTTTCGGTGCTGACATCCTCAGGCAGTGTGAGGGCCTTGCGGAAACTGCCCCATTTGCGCTCCCGGCGATGATAATTGACGTTTTGCGTCTCTTCGGGCTTTCGCTCACCGCTTATCGTAAGGGTCCTGCCCACTACCGATATGTCAAGATCTTCGGCCCGAATGCCCGAAATTTCGGCCTCCACGTAGATTTTGTCCTCGTCTTCAGTAACGATGAGCGGAGGAAACACGCCGGAAGAAGCCACGCTCCCCGTTCCTGCGCTAAAAGCCGAGAGAAGACGGTCCATCTGTTTGCGCGCTTTTTCGAAGTCTTCGAGCGCTCCCGGAATATCGGGCCAGCGCCAGTCGGGATACCTGAAAATTGCCATGACAAACCTCCTCAATAAGCGTTTGAATTCTAGGTTTCTCCTGCCTTAGCAGCCACAAGCTAAGACTGCTAATTAATCGTGTCAACCGCGCCTTTCCGCGCCCCCCTAATTTTTTTTTGATGCCGGGCTTTTCCCACAATGTTGTTGCTTTAGGCTCACGCGAAGACGCGAAGGCGCGAAAGAAGAGATGAAAGAAACACAACACGAAATGTGTCCGAATTGACCTGAGCGCTCCAGGGTTGAATTAGCTCTAAAAGACCAGTCCGAAATGGCGCTTTTTACGGGTTCACTTTTCGCGGCTTCGCGCCTTGGCGGCTTCGCGTGAGACAAACAGACCTTAAGTCAACGCCACTTTAGTCCCCCTGCCTCCCTGTGGGCTTAGAGCGCATGAGGATAAACAGTCTTGGATTTATTACTCATGTTGTAAGGATCTCTTTTTGGGTATAAACGTATAAATCGACTGTGTGTTAGCAGGACCTGAATTCATTACCGAACATATCCGTGCCCACAAATCATTGGTGGCAAAGCTTGCGCTTTTGCCCGCCAATGGAATGTTTGGTCATCTATGCATTGTTGGTAAATGGCTCTTCCAAAGATTTGACTCAGGGGAAATCATGCCGACAGATTCGCATTGCGAGTCAACCAGGCGCGAGGCAAAGCCTGGAGAGCAGAGGCGGCAGCGAATCGCCCTGGTCTTTCCTCCCGCGGTTTTGCCCACAAGCGCTCCCCTTGGAATCTCCTGCCTCAAAGCCTGGCTGGAATCCTCGCCGGAGGGTGCGAGCATCGAGGTGCGCAATTTCGATCTCAATCTGGCCTATTTCGAGCTTGCGCTCCGCTGGTTGGGTGAGCAAAGATTGCGCATGAGCCTTGGCAAGATGGAGTCTCAAACGACGGCCCAAAAAGTTAGGGCTGCAGTCGACTTTTTGCGGGGAATGGGGCCGGATTCTTTTTTCGACCTCCACAGATACGACGAACACGCCGCGATCTATACGCGATTTGGATTGGTTTTAGACGGACTTTTCGACAGTTTTGCCCGAAAGATACTTCTTGGCCTGCAGGTCCCGGCGGCGGTATCCGGATTTTTTGAAGACCTGATTTTGCCTATCAAATCCTTTAAACCCGACTTGGTGGGGTTTTCCATTCTTTTTAGCCAGCAGCTTTTTTTTGCGCTTGCCCTGGCAAAGCTTTTTAAAAGGGCGAATGACGCCTCCGGGCCTAAGAATCGGGCTACCCTTCTTACTCATTCTCAAATGAAAATCGTTCTGGGAGGGGCAACCTTTTCCGTCATGCCCGATCCGGGGCGCATTTTGACGTCAGTGCCCGTAAATATTGGAAACGTGCAGGGAAGCGTTGATCCAGCAGAGCTTATTGATTATCTCATTGTAGGAGAGGGTGAAAAGGGACTCGAAGCTCTGGTGAAATCCCGATTATTTCCCGGTGACTCAAGTCCGGGTCTTGTCTATCGAAAAGAGGGAAAAATAGTCAAAAACCCCGCCCAAGGCGTGCGTGACCTCAATACGCTTCCCTTGCCGGAATTTTGCGATACTCCTCCTCACCTTTACCACTCGCCAGAGCCGGTCTTGCCCTATCTTTCCTCTCGCGGATGTCCCTGGAGGCGCTGCGCGTTCTGCACCCATCAAAGAACCTATCTTGACTACCGAGAAGAACGCGCGGAAGTTACGGCCGAAAGGATTTCCCTGCTTCATCAAAGATATGGGGCAAATTATTTTTGCTTTGTTGACGAGATGCTCTACCCGGAAAGGGTCGACAAGATTTCAGCCCAACTCGTTGGGAAAAATACGGTTGTGCGCTTTTGCGCTTATGCCAAGCCAAAGGGCTTTTCGCCCTCTTTGTTTGCAAAGGCGCACGGGGCTGGGCTTCGTTTGCTTTTGTGGGGCGTCGAATCGGGCAGCCGGCGTGTGCTCGAGCTCATGGGAAAAGGCACTGATCCGGCCGAGGTCAAAACCATTCTTGACTGTGCCCACGCCGCGGGCATCTGGAACCTTCTTTTTGTTATGTTCGGCTTTCCAACCGAAACGAGCTCCGAGTGGCTTGCCACGCTCGATTTCCTCGATTCCTGCAGCGCATGCGTTCAAGCCCTTTCCCGTTCGCGCTTCATTTTGCTCGAAGGCTCAAGGGTGTTTCGCGATCCGCAACGCTACGGCATAAGTCGTATAATCGACCGGCCTAAAAGAGACCCGGTCTCCATAGCTTACGATTATGAGGTGAGCGAGGGGCTGGGCTTCGAAGAAGCGGCTGTTCTTTTCAGGCAGAGCCTTCCCCGTCTTTCCAAGTTAGAGCGTTGCGCCTGGTTTGGTCAGTTGAGGGAACACATGCTGCTCTACGCTTCGCAGGATAAACCCCTCAGCTCAAATCTTCCGGTCTTGGGGTGAAGACGTCAAGATTTCCGAGTCCAAGACTTTTTTCATAGTATGCAATCTTTTGGATGGTCTGCTCGATGGAGTCGCGGCCCAGAAATTGATTTTGCTCCTGGGCAAATTGCGAGCCCAGATCCTCGTAGGCTCTTCCGGGAGCCACAACGCGAAGCAGGGGGAAAAGTGCGGTGTCTTCCCAGGATTGGTGAGCAAAGGACATTCGGGTCAACAGGTGGATCATGTTTACGGCTTTTCGCCGGTTTTCCTGGTTTTTTTGGGACAGGTCGAGGCAAAGCGGCTTCAAAATATAGGTTAGCTTGTAGGCCGCGGCGTGCTGCTTGCGCAGCACTCCGATAAGCTCGGAGGTTTTGGTGTAAGAGGCAAAGAGCGGAAAAATAAATTTTTCTTCCATCAACTGGTGACAGTTGATCATGAAATCCGAAATGATTTCTAAAGCGCCTCCAGCTATTTCGGGGGAAATATCGCTCTGGGCGTTGAGGCCGTTCTTTATATTCTCCATTACGGCAAGAACTCGGCGGGTGAGGCCGTGCTGGAGTTCGAGGGCCTCTATTGCCGTGCAGACCGATTCAGTTGGTTGGCTCGACCTGGAGCATCCCTCAAGGAGGCCTGCGCCGGTCGCGCCGGCGAGGATAAAAAACTTGCGCCGCGAAAGAAAATTTTTAGAAAACATCGCCTCTCCTGGAAAATATTGAGATAATATATACGATAGGCGGCTGGGCCGCCCTCTTGCGTGTTGGGACGCAAAAGTGTCGTCTTTTGGCTAAAACTCGGTCGTCTGAGTAGTGGATTTAGACCTCTATGTCAATAAGCTTGATTGGTGCATTGTCTCAGGCTTTTGTAGCTAAAAACAATGATTAGTGTGATAATTCCGACCTTTAACCGTGCAAGGCTCCTTATCGAGGCGGTCAACTCCGTTCTCGATCAAAAAGATCTTCATGAAAAGATCGAGGTAATAGTCGTTGATGACGGTTCGACGGATAATACCGCGCAGGCACTGGCCCCGCTAGCCGGCAAAATCGACTATATACGCCGTGAACATTCGGGGGTAAGTGGTGCGAGAAATCTTGGCATCATGCGCTCGCATGGCGAATGGATCGCCTTTCTTGACTCCGATGACCTCTGGCTTGCGCAAAAGCTTAGCAGGCAAATGCAGTTTTTTTCCGATCACCCGGACGTCTTTATCTGCCAGACCCAGGAGGTCTGGATAAGAAACGGAAGCCGGATAAATCCTCGAAAATATCACAGAAAGCCGAGCGGCAACTGTTTTTCTCTTCTTCTGCAAAGGTGCCTTGTAAGTCCCTCGGCGGTTGTTATACACAAGAAAGTATTTGATTTTTCAGGTCTTTTTGATGAGTCCCTGCCTGCTTGCGAAGACTACGACCTCTGGCTAAGGATTGGCTGCTATTTTCCCCTGGGGCTCGTCGACGCCCCACTTGTCATAAAGCGCGGAGGCCATCCCGACCAGCTCTCGGCCACAACCGGCAATCTCGATAGATATCGCATCGAGGCCATAGTAAAGTCGATCACCTCCGGTCGGCTTAGCGCGGAACAGGTAGAGGCGGCCAAAAAAAGTCTCGAAGAAAAGTGCGGGGTTTATTGCAAAGGATGCCGCAAGCATGAAAATTTCAGCGAAGCAGAAAGGATCGAAGCCCTCGCAGGCCAGGTTCTTTCTGCCTGAGGTTTGCAATAAAGCTCTCTGGGACCGGGGTTCCCAAAAGAGCTGCGCAAGGCAATTTAGGCTAAGGGGCTCTTAACGGCATCCTTATAAATCCTCTTTAAATCAGTTGCGTTTTGCCTTCGCCCCCTTTAATAATAAATTTGTGCTGTTTAACTTTGATGGGCCACGTGGATCGAACCGACTTGAAAGGAGACGATATGCTTTTTATGGCTATGTTCAGTTACTCTCCAGAGGATAGAAACCTGGTGATAGAACGTGGGATGGGTGGTGATAAGTCCTCCGGAATCAAAGTTTTAGGCGAATGGCTGGATATATCCGGCCACAGGGTTTTTCGGCTCTTTGAAGCCGAAGACGATGCGCACCTTGCCTCTTCGGTATTTAGCTGGAGCGATCTGGG
The DNA here is from genome assembly GCA_049976905.1 of Syntrophobacteraceae bacterium. Classification (GTDB taxonomy): domain Bacteria; phylum Desulfobacterota; class Syntrophobacteria; order Syntrophobacterales; family Syntrophobacteraceae; genus SbD1. The sequence continues at coordinate 18,795 of JBMFHI010000045.1, forward strand.
GGTAACCGAAGTCATTCCCGTTATGGAAACGGAAAAGGCGCTGAAGCTGCTTAAAAAATCCGGCAAAATGGTCTAGAACATGTTTGTGCGGGCTTGTCGAAAATAGGAAATCCTCCGGGCTCATGCAGGGACCCCGGAGGATTTTTGTTTCTTTCAAAGTAGCCGGGGATGCGCCAATTTGTTGTCTACGCCGATTAGAAACCTTCCCAGGGAGCATCTGGAGCTTTTCTGCGAAAGGATGGCATCGGGTAAAACGTTCCTTTGCGATTCGCAGAGCCAAGAGTTTCTTGTTCGACTTGGATCGAAAATCCCCCCCGAGCTTCTGGCCTGGCTTTTGGGAAAAAGATTTCCACTGCTTTTCTTCGCAGACAAGATCGATCCCAAGAGAATATTTCCCCGATCCATGGCCTTCAGGAAAAGATGGAGGCATCTTAAAAAACTGCTCTACCGCGAGGCATTCCGCGCAGGAAACTCACAAACGGCAGCGAAGCGTTACCGTTGCTATACCGGAGCTTTCGAAACGACCTTTGCCGATCTTAGCCCCATGGTAAGCGCGGGGCGCCAAACCGGCAGATACAAGGCAGCCTGGAGAATCCACGGCAGAGCGTTGCGCGCGAAAAGCGACCGCTTACCCGATGGTGTTGCTCCCTCCCTCAAACAGCTCTACTGGAATGGGGCGGGAAGTGGAAAGCTTGCCTTCTGGGACAGGCTCGTTTGCTGCCAGGCCGAAGAACTTACGCAGATCAGGCGGCTTGCCCACGAGGTGAGCAAATTGACGGGCCGCGTGGTGTTAAGCTGGCACAATGCTTCGCTTGGTGCTGCCGGGGGCTGGGCCTTCGAAGACCTTGGCGCTGTGGTGAAAGGTCCCGGGTTCTGCGACGGTTTTACCGGCAAGGTCCTAAGGGAAGCCCAAAGGATTGGAAAATCGTTGGATTTTGCCTGGGCCGAGGATCTTTTCGCAAGGAGAATCGAGCGTTTGTTTGCCCCCAAACCGCCATTACCTTTTTGCGGCAGCGGCAAGCATGAATGGTCGGGGGCTCTTGCCCCTCACCAGAGAGTAACGGGCGCGCAGCGCCGCAGTTGGATCGATGATTGTCGGAAAACCTGGGGCGAGGGTCTAAGCCTTCTTTTTGCTCTTGCAAAGGAAGCTCAAGGGATGCTCTACACCGGGAAAATCCCATCCTTTGTGCTGCCCTGGATAGATAAGTTTTTTATCTCTTCTCGAAGACGGGCTGACGTTGTCTATCTCGCAGAGCTGTTTGGATTTGTTTCACGCTATATCCAAACTCCTCTGATCCTTTTCTGGGATGACTCCACCCATGGCGGGGCGCCAAGCCTTGGACTTGCTATCGAGGATATGGCCGCAAAGGGACTTCCCTTTGCGGGCCTTGGTCTTTTCAATGCCCATCTATCTCGAGGGTACGCGGCGGAGCGAGACGATGCGCTTCGAATCATTGCGGCGGGCTATCCCGAGAAATCCTTGTTTGCCCTGCGCCCGATGAGCGAAAAACATAGTCCCGGCGCATTCCGGCAAATTTTTAAAGATCTCGATTGGAGCTTCTTTTCACACTATGATTCCTCCTGGAAGGATAACCTCGCTTTTCTCTATACCGGAACACAGGTTTTCCCGCTTCTGGGCTCACAGACCGAGATCGAATCGGTGTGCCCCTGGGTTGCCCGGCAGGGCAAAAAATATGCTTTTGGCGCATGGCTCAGGCGATTTCTACGTTATGTTTCGCTGGGTGAAACCTGCGAAGCTTCCGGGGGGCTCTATTCTAACTACGCCTCTTGGGCCAATCTGCTTTAATTCTCTTCTTGCTTTATCTTTTTGAATATTGGAAAAAGCCTTATTGTACCGATGTGTTTCGCAATAACTTGGGGTGGGGCAGAAGGCCGCTCATTGGAATGGAAATAAGTGCATGGTGAATTTCAAAAAGGCGCGTGAACGGATGGTGGATAACCAGGTAATGGCCCGTGGCGTTCACGATGAGCGGGTTCTGGAGGCCATGCGCAAGGTGCCAAGGCATCTTTTCGTAGATGAAGCGCTGCGTGACCAGGCTTATAGCGACCACCCGCTGCCTATTGCCGAAAACCAGACCATCTCCCAGCCCTATATCGTTGGTCTGATGACCGAGAAGTTGGAACTCAAAGGCTCAGAGAAGGTTCTGGAGATCGGAACGGGTTCGGGCTACCAGTTGGCGGTGCTGGCCGAACTAGCCGACCGGGTTTTTTCTATCGAGCGCTATCCGGCCCTCGGCCACCGTGCAAATTCGATACTTCGCAGCCTTGGCTATGATAATGTCATAATAAGGGTTGGAGACGGCTCCCTCGGGTGGCCAGACGATGCGCCCTTCGATGGAATCATCGTCACGGCTGGAACTCCAAGGATTCCTCAGCCGCTCATCGACCAGCTTGCCCGGGGCGGCAGGCTCATAGTTCCGGTCGGCGACCGCAGCGCTCAGGAACTTATCCTTGTTCAGCGCGCCCCTGAAGGAATTAGAAAAGTAAATCTTGGCGCAGTCAGGTTCGTAAACCTTGTGGGGAAATGGGGATGGAAAGAATAGATATTGGCAGTCCGATCATTGGCGTTGTGGGGCGTGGTATCAGCCAGCCTGAGTTGAAAGTGATGGCCGAAGAAGTGGGCCGTGAAATCGCGCGAAAGGGTGCGGTCCTTGTTTGTGGGGGCCTTGGTGGCGTTATGAGCGATGCGGCCAGGGGGGCAAAGGAAATCGGGGGTATTACGCTTGGAATTCTTCCCGGGCCAAAGACCTCGGAGGCAAACGAATTTATTGATTTTCCAATCGCCACAAACATGGGGGCTGCGCGAAATTCGATCATAGTCCATACGGCCGACGTGCTGATAGCTATAGGAGGCAGCTACGGAACCCTATCCGAGATAGCCCTCGCGCTAAAGATTGGAAAGGGGGTGGTGGCGCTTCAGCCAACCTACCAGATTCCCGGGATAATATTGGCCAATACCCCTGTTGGGGCGGTCGATGAAGCCTTGACGCTCGTGGAGTTGGGCCGAAGGCCCCCGCAAATCTGCGAGAGAGTGTCTTAATCATGGATTGGTGGTGCTTTGAAAGCTATATCTAAACGCGGTTTAAAAAAGTCGGTGTCTAAGGAAAAGGCTAAAGTCCCGGCCGTTTATGTCGAAAGCCCCGAAGTGAGGGAACTCAGGCTTAAAAACGAAGCCCTGCGCGAGGAGCTTGCCGCCGTTCTTGCCAATGCATTGGAAAACGAAAGGATCTGGAGGCATTTTGCGGCTATCGAGCGGGTCCTATTTAGAACACGCGATTTGGAGCGCCTTGTAGACGAACTGCTAAGGGAAATTAGAGAAAGATTTCAGACCGGGCTTCTAGTGTTGTTTCTCTGTCATCCCGAAGCCTTGGACAGGTTCTTCCAGGGCGAGCCGCCCATGAGCCGGGGGACGGCCCCGGGAACCTGGATCTCCCCGCTCGACGCCCAGTCGGCTCAATCTCTTTTGGACCCCACGCTAAAACCCACCCTTTTTGCCGCAGAGAAGGGCTACCCGCCACTATTGGCGCAGTGTGGGTCCACGTTGCGTTCCGGGGCGCTCATTCCAATGAAAATTGGCGAAATTTTCTTTGGAGCTCTTCTGCTCGGAAGCCCCGATCCCGCGAGATACGACCCAAACGACGGCGCGGATTTTCTCGAACAGCTCGGTATAAATATTTCTCTTTCAATCGATAATTGCCTGACCTATGAAAAGGTTAAAGACTTCGCCGTAAAGGACCAGCTAACCGGGTTTCTTAACTTTTTCCAGATACACACGATCCTTGAAAAGGAGTTTAGAAGAGCTCGGCGCTCGGGAAATGCCCTCTCGGTCCTTGTGGTCGATCTTAACTTTGTCCAGGACTGGGATGAGTCCGGAAACGGAATGGAAGTGCTAAAGCACGCGGCAGGGCTTCTGGAAGACATTCTTCCAGCCGATGGCTGCTTTATGGGAAGGTATGGCAGCGATGAGTTTTTGATCGTGCTTCCCGGGGTTCCCGAAGAGGAGGCACGCGAGGTTATCCCCTATATTTCCTCTACGATGCGAAAGTCTCCCTACCGGGAAGGAAACACCGCTACCATCATCACCACGGCCATAGGCGTTGGGGCCATTGACGATCGGGCAACCGGGGCACAGGACCTCGTCGATTGGGCATGCGCCGAGCTCTACGCTCTAAAGATTCGCCAAGGGGGCATAAGGAACGATTAGCGATTCATCCAGGATCTCTGGCCGATCCTTTTTTCTTAAAACCATCGAGCCGCACTTGTCTTTACGTCCCACTCGTGCTAATAAGAGCAACTCTGATCGGGGCGTAGCGCAGCCTGGTAGCGCACCTGCCTTGGGAGCAGGGGGCCGTAGGTTCAAATCCTATCGCCCCGATTCAGTTTACGGGGAAATATGGTTTCTCAGTATAGGGTTTTTTCAATCTCGGCACTCCGAATCCTCCCTTCTGTTTTGGCATGGCTCCTTTTTGTTTTCAGTTCGCCTTTTCCCCTAAAGAATGCGAAACGACAAGCACTTTACTTGCTTGCAAGGTGAGCCTGGTATTGCGGCTTCGCCAAGTGTCGGGGGAGATCAATGTTGTTGCTTTAGGCTCACGCGAAGGCGCGAAAGAAGAGATGAAAGAAACACAATACGAAATGTGTCCGAATTCACCTGAGCGCTCCAGGCTTGAATTAGCCCTCGAAGACCAGTCCGAAATGGCGCTTTTTACGGGTTCAATTTTCGCGGCTTCGCGTGAGATAAGCAGACCTTAAGTCAACGCCATTGTCGGGGAGATGAAGCATGGAAATGCAGAAGGTTTTAATCTTTTTGCATATACCCAAAACCGGGGGCACTACGCTCAAGTCGATACTTGACCGTGAATACGGCAGGAATCATACGGTATCAATGGGTATCGAAATCTCCTCCTGCATTCCCGAACTTGCCGCCATACGGATTGAGTCTCGTCGTGAAATCCAGGTGTTGAGGGGACACTTTTTTTTTGGCATCCATGAACTGCTTCCTTCTCCATACCAGTATATTACGATTTTAAGGGATCCCGTAAGGAGGGCGATATCTCATTATTACCACGTGCTTGGAACGAAGTGGCACCCACTGCATGAATTAGTTGTATCAAGGGGTTTGAGCCTTGAAGACTACGTTACGAGCGGTGTTTGTCCGCAGATGGATAACGGCCAGACCAGACAATTGGCAGGAGTCGAGGGCATACCTTTTGGGAAATGCAGTGAAAGGTTGCTCGATGATGCAATTGCTAATATGAATAGGCATTTCGCGTTTGTTGGACTTACAGAAGCATTTGATGAGTCTTTAATCCAGATGAGCGACATATTGGGATGGAAAAAACGGCCTGTTTATGTTCAAAGACTTAAAAATAAAAATAAGCCATCGCTAAAAAATATATCCGATAAGACTAAAGAACGTATCATGGCACAGAACGATCTTGACTACCGACTGATGGACTATGCAAAAATAAAGTTTAATAAAAATGTTTCCCCCGAAGTTATTCGCAAAACGATAAAATTCCAAAGGATAAATACGCTTTACCAAGCCTTAAAAAAAATTATAGCCTTACAGAACTCGATTCATAGACCAATTGTGAAGAAAGTGGAAGAAATCATCAAATCTACTCTGGAGCTTTCATCATCATAATAATATTGCAATAAAAATTGGGCATCTCGGTATATTGGAATTCGGGGTGTTAGAGAATTTGGAAATCCATCGTTTTTAAAACAAGGGGAAGGCGGATAAATGGCCCCCAGAGTAAGTGTGTTGATTCCAACCTATAACTATGCCCGATATTTGTCTGAGGCGATCGAGTCCGTTCTGGCGCAAAATTTTACGGATTTCGAACTGCTCATTATAGACGATAATTCCTCGGACGATACCGTCGGAATCGTTTCCAGGTATCAAAAGCTGGATAAGCGGATTGTTTTCAAAGCAAACGAGCGCAATATCGGGATGGTTGAAAACTGGAATCTGTGTCTTAGTCAGTCTCGGGGCGAGTATGTCAAGTATCTGTTTGCAGACGACCGGTTCTGCGGCGAGGAAGCCTTAGGTCTTATGGTCGGGGTGCTCGATGATAACCCGGGTAGTTGCCTTGTTGCTTGCGGAAGGCAAGTAATCGACTCCGCAGGAGCGCAGACCGCCAAGTGGGTTAACTTTCCAGATTCGGGATTCCTGGAGGGCAGTTGGGTCATTAACCGTTGTCTCAGGTTTCAGAAGAATTTAATCGGCGAACCGACTGCGGTGATGTTCAAAAAGGGGCTAGCCGGCACGGGCTTTAATCCGGAGTATCGCCAGATTGTCGACCTTGAGTTCTGGTTTCGTCTCCTGGAAACAGGCGGGTTCGCCTATATTGCCCGACCTCTTGTTGCCTTTAGAAGGCATGATGGGCAGCAGACCCTGCTGAGCAAGAAGGCGCCGATTCTGCTCGAGGATACGCAGCGGCTTTTGAGACAATATGTTTTCAACGACCAAAAATCATACATTAAACTTTCACGGTTTCGAAAGATTTACCTGCTCTATGATTACAATTACCAGATCTGGCGGCTCTACAGGCAGGGGGTTCTGGCAAAGCTCACGGCCAGGCAGAAGATAGCATGCGGGTACGGATGGGTGCGTTTTTTGCTTGGATATCCCCTGTATAAATTATGCAAGCCTGTAAACAGGTTATTGCTTCGTAGCGCAAAACGATAATTTGTTCCTTACTTCCAGACAACCGTGTTTTTTCAGCTATAATCCATTATTATCGTAAATCGGCCCGGTTTTAATCTTGGCGTTTTCGGGAGATAGTGCAATGAATTGGAAGGCAAATAAGAGGGCTGGTTCTTTACCGGCGGTCTCAGTGGTTATTCCTGTCTACAACCAACTTGACTACACCAAAAAGTGCATCGATAGTCTTAAAAGCCACAATGGCGGCGTAGAGGAAATCATAGTCATAGACAACGGCTCAAGCGTCGAGACGGCCCAATATCTGCGCGGCCTCGACTGGGTAAGGGTGATAAGCAACCAGAAAAACCTCGGTTGTGCCGCGGCTTGGAACCAGGGACTGGATGCGGCGGGTTGCGAGTGGGTGCTCTTTTTAAATAACGACGTGGTGGTGAGCGCAAACTGGGTCGAGGGAATGGTTGAATTTGCCGACGAAAAAGGGGTCGCTATCGTTAGCCCGGCTATTCGGGAGGGACTTGGCGACTACGACATGGACGACTATGCAAAAGATTTTGTGGCGCGAATGAAGCTTCACTCCAGGATGGGGGTTGCCGACGGGATATGTTTTTTGGTCAAAAAATCCGTATTTGAAAAAATCGGCCGTTTCGATGAAAATTTTCATATCGGGCAGTTTGAAGATGCCGATTTTTTCAGAAGGGCTGCCCTGGCTGGTTTTCGCCTAGGGATAACCGGCCGCTCCTTTATACACCACTTCGGCTCGGTTACTCAGAACCACATTCGAGGCGTCGAGTGTAACAATGGCTACGAAGCTTCCAATCGTGCCTATTATCGGCGCAAGTGGAAGCTGTCCCGGCCCAAAAGAATTTTCGAGCGCCACTTTTCAAAGGCCCGACTCTTTTTCTGGACCTTTAAGGAAAAGACCCTGGGTCGACATTGTCTAAAAGAATAGACGCATGGGCAGGGGAGCCAAGCCCTGTGCGGCGGGTGAATCCATGGTGGCTATTTTCCCGCGAACCTGTGGATTCCTTTGCTCTTATCGCTTTGCTCCCACAGTTTCTTTGCCGCGAAATTGCAGATAGTATAGTCTTTTGTATTCACCGTCCAATTCCAAAAGATCCGCGTGGCGACCCTGTTCAACGATCCTTCCCTGGGAGAGGGCCAGTATGGAGTCGGCATTCTGGATTGTGGAAAGACGGTGAGCGATAACGAGTGTGGTCCTGCCGGTCATGAGGTTTTCGAGGGCTTTTTGGACTTCGAGTTCGGAGTCGGAGTCAAGAGAGGATGTGGCCTCGTCGAGTATAAGGAGCGGGGCGTCCTTTAAAAGGGCTCGGGCTATGCAAACCCTCTGGCGTTCGCCCCCGGAGAGCCTCACACCTTGTTCTCCCACAACCGTTTCGAATTGTCTGGGCAGTTTCATTATGAAATCGTAGGCATTGGCCGCGCGGGCCGCGGCGACTATTTCATCGTCGGTCTTTGTGATATCGCCGTAGGCGATATTGTTTCTAAAGGAGTCGTTAAAAAGAATGGACTGCTGGGTGACAACGGAAATCTGGGCTCGAAGCGATGAAAGGCTGACCTCGCGGATATCGGTTCCGTCGATGAGGATTGCCCCTTCGCTCACTTCATAGAATCTGGGGATGAGGTTTGCCAGGGTGGTCTTGCCCGAGCCGCTCATACCCACAAGGGCCACTATCTGGCCCGCATTCACTCGGAAGTCTATGTTTGAGAGGACCCTCTCCTGTGCGTAGCTAAAGGATACGTTTTTGAATTCCAGGTATTGCCTTATAGGCGCAAGGCGCTTTGCGCCGGGTTGATCGACTAGCTCGACAGGTTGATCGAGGATGTCGTAGACCCTGTCCGCGGCGGCCAACCCCTGCTGGATGGAAGAATAATAGGAGGCCATGCGCTTTACCGGGGTATAGAGACTTATAAGGGCAGCCAGAAAGGAAAAGAGGCTTCCACCGCTCATCTGGCCGTCGATAATCCGGTAGCCTCCATAGAGCATAATGGCCACTATGCCCACTCCGCCCAAAAACTCCATTGAGGCGCTGTTTACCGAGTTTACGAGTACGGATTTCATCGCGAAACTTAAAAGTTTTTGATTCTCGCCCCGAAACCGTTCCTCTTCGTGGGCTTCCATTCCGAAAGCCTTCACAATGCGGTTTCCAATAATTGTTTCGTGCATGATGACCGAGAGGTCCGCCATGGCCTGCTGAGTCCTGGCGCTGATCTTTCGCATCATTTTGCCGACCTTGAAAATGGGAAAAAACGCTACAGGCACAATGAGCATGGAAATGGTTGCCAAGCGCCAGTCCATGTAAAACATGATTCCCACGCAGCCGACAAAGGTAAAGGACTCCCTGACCATGCCCGTAACCGTTGAGGAAAGTGTGCTCTGCACCGCGCCCACATCGCTGCTGATGCGCGACATGAGATTACCGGTGTCCATTTTGTCCAGCCTTGGAACGGGAAGGTGCTGAATGTGCTTGTAAACGTCTTCTCTTAGTACGGTTATGATCTTCTGGCTGACATAGTTCATGAGGTAGGCGTTGCCGCAAAGGCAGGCGCCTTTGACGGCGTAGACTGCCAGGACGGCAATGCACAAAAAGTCGAGCATCTGTTTGTTTTTATTAACGATAAGCTGATTGAAAACAGGCTTTATAAGATAGAGGCTTGCGGTTGCGCAAGCGGCTGCAACCGCCATGCACAGCATCGACAAGAAGATTTTTTTTCGATACGGCAGCACCAGCCCAAGCTGCCTTTGATAGACACCCTTCAAAGTCCAGTCCTTTCGATAGCGCTTTCTAAAAATCCATACCCTTCAACTAGTTGCAATATAGAATGAGACGGGCATGGTTTGGAAGGAAAAAACCGTGGGTCATGCAAATCGTTGGTTCTCAAGGCATTATGTTTCGGTTGAGTCATTGTCAGAACCCAGCCGGCCAGGACCGATTCTGATGGAAAGTTTGGCGCGGAAGGATATATTCCACTCCACTTAGAATAAAGGAATCGTGGTTTTTTTTTGCCTTTTTGGTAAAAAGTCGCTAGGTAGTGTAGAGGTGCAAACCACGCAG
>JBMFHI010000046.1:0-28384 GCA_049976905.1 Syntrophobacteraceae bacterium
CACCTCATGTCCGCGTTCTTCCGGCAGGAGCGGTTACCTTCTCTTATCCGCTGACACGCCCCGGTGAACGGTTACAATTTCCACACGTCCGACACGGTCGTGTAATAGAGCGCTGTCATACTTACCGATAGTGAAGTCAAAAAGAGAGTATCGCCCTGGCGGGAGGGGCTTTGAGCCGATGTTACCCATCTTTTTTTGAAAGGACTGGTCCGGTGGGAAGAATCGTTGTAATCGACGAGGATAAACACATCAGACAATTGTATGAGGCCGAATTTTCGGAAAGCGGCTATGAGGTGTTGCCGCTTGCCACGGGCTCGGAGCTTATGGCAAAGCTTGAACTATTTCGCCCCGATTTGATTATCCTGGATATCAAATTCGGTGATTTCGACGGCCTGTGGCTTCTTCAAAAAATCCGTACCCTGGCCTCGAGGATTCCAGTCGTGGTATGCAGCGTCTATGATTTTAGCCGCAGGGACACAGGACCTTTGTCTACGGACTGCTTTGTATTAAAATCCTTTGATCTTACCGGGTTAAAGGCTAAAGTCGAACAGGTGATTAAAGCTCGGAGCCGTCTTTTAAAGGCCGTTTGACAAAAAATCTCGACTCTTTTGGACCTTTCCGAAGATCGTTAGACATACTCTCGCAGTGGCGTTATACTTACTATAGAGATGCTTAAATAACCGAGCATTCCAAGTGGGCAAAAGCGGAAGCGTTGCCCACCAATGATTTGTGGGCACGCTATATGTCCGGTACTTAATCGCGGTCTTAGTAATAGCGCAGCCCACACACCGGTAAAGAGTTTTTACGGAGGGTTTTATGAAGAGGCGATGGTACGGAAAAGACTGGGAGCTATCGGCTAGAATGTTCTTTGTGATGTTTCTTCTGGCCGCCCTGTATCTTTTCTTTTTGGCATTTCTTTGGAAAGCGGGCGTCGGATTCCTGGGCATGGCGCTAATAGCTGGCGTACTGCTCCTGGTCCAGTTTTTCTTTTCCGATAAAATCGTGCTGTGGTCGATGGGGGCAAGGGAAGTCGACAGTGAGGAAGCCCCCCAACTCCATGCGATGATCGAGCGGCTTTCGCAGCTGGCCGATTTACCCAAGCCCAGGGTGGCTATAGCCGAAAGCGATGTGCCAAACGCCTTTGCAACCGGAAGAGGCCCCAAAAGTTCCGTCGTTTGCGTCACAACTTCCCTTATGCGCCGCCTGGAACCCGCCGAATTGGAAGCGGTTCTTGGCCACGAACTCACCCATGTGCGAAATCGGGATGTAATGGTCATAACGGTGGCGGGTTTTTTTGCCGCGGTTGCTAGCTTTCTTGTTCACAACCTCTTATTTTCCCTTGGCTATGGGATCGATGTGGGAGGAGACCGCGACGGCGAGGGCATGGGCATAATGGCTGTCTGGCTTGTATCCATGCTCGTCTGGGTGATCAGCTTTTTTCTCATTCGGGCTCTTTCCCGCTACCGGGAATTTGCGGCCGACCGGGGCTCGGCCATTCTTACCGGCTCCCCCTCCCAGCTCGCCTCGGCCCTGGTGAAAATAAGCGGTATTATGGAGCGCATTCCCGACCGCGATTTACGAAAAGTCGAGGGCATGAACGCCTTTTTCATTCTCCCCGCCATGAGGCGAGCTTCCCTGCTCGAGCTTCTCTCGACTCATCCCTCCCTTGAAAAGCGACTCGAACAGCTTGAAAAATTAGAGCAGCAGATGGAAAGAGTAAAATGAAGTGGCTAGATATCCTTTTGGGTAGGACCAGGCCCGTAGCCTCAAGCGTGGAAGCCCTCTTTAGCATCTCCACCGCGCAGATAAGCCTTGCGGCCACGCTGGAGATCAATCCAACGGGACGGGCGGGCATTACTTTTAAGCCTGTCGAGACCTCCGATTTCGACGCGGCTGAAAAGGAGCTAAAAGGCCTGCTGGAAATAACGGCCAAGGAGACCCACACAGAGTCGGGCATAGTAAGGGATAGATACAACTACGCATGGGTCCTTCTCCAGGACAGGGAGTTCGAACTCCTTGTCGCCGCCCTTCACATGACCAGTGTCACGCTCCGAGATCACGGATTTGAAGAGCAACTGCTTGCGGCGGTTTTTGAATTCTGCGATGCCCATGGTCGAAAGATCTACTGGATATACAACTACAAACGCGGTTTGTTCTACCCCTTCGTTCCCCTGTTGGACCAGAAGCGCGACAACGCTTTCGAACTCAGGCTCCGCGCTCTTATGGAAAAAGAGATGCCCATCGAGCCGGAACTGGAACGATGGTATCCCATATGGGATCTTCCCCTGGCGCAGGTCCGGGGCGCATAGCCGAATTGGTGCGCCCCTGGCCCCTTTAGCCCATTTTTATGGCCTTACTCTTGCCCTTGAGCCGGTCCCAGTCGTCTCCCGAACGTTTGCAAACAGTGTTGTTGCAGCGTGGCATTGTCAAGCTGTAGCCTGTTTGTCGTATTTTTTGCCGCACGAGTATATCGCAAAGGGGTGCGAAAACGTCGCCTGTAAGGGAAAACGCAGCAAATTTGCAACCGCCCTGCGACGTTGCGGTCGTCATTCAAACGATCCTTCGGCCCTCGCTGCTTCGCGCTGTCCGCTCGGTTTTCGATCAGGATCTTTCCGGACGCATCCAGGTGCTCATCGGAATCGACACCCACCAGGGCGAGTGCGCCCAATTAGATACAATTTCCCAGGAATGCCCCGACAACATAGTCCTTACCCTGTTTGACCCAGGCTACTCCACTTCGCTTCGCCATGGCGGTATTTACAACAATTACTATGGGGGGGCGCTCAGAACCATTTTAAGCTATACGGCCAACAGCCGCTACGTTGCCTATCTCGATGACGACGACTGGTGGGGCCGCGAACACTTATCCTCCCTTCTAGCCGCTATCCCCGGAAAGGACTGGGCTTTTTCCCGCCGCTGGCTCGTCGACCCGCAAACAGGCTGGCCGATCTGCCATGACCAATGGGATTCGGTGGGACCGGGCGCAGGCATCAATTGCGAGCGTCTCGGCGGCTACGTAGCCCCCAGTTGCCTGCTTGTCGATAAGGCAAACTGCCATCTGGTGCTGCCCTTCTGGTCGCTTTCGCCCTGCGAGAACGGATGCGGCGAGGACCGTCTTGTTTTTACGCAGCTTTTAAAAAAGTCCTGGGCTGCCACCGGTAAATATACCTCCTATTACAGCATGCCGGTTGAGACACAAAAACATCCGCATCACGCGCGCGAGTTTGGTCTTCGTCACATCGGCTGGATTAAGGACCGGACCAGGATAGAGGAAATCGGCCGACTGTTGCAAAAAGCCCATGCCCGCCTGGAGGCAGGCGACCCCGACGGAGCGGCCCTTTACTGCCGGCGCGCTCTGGCTCTCAATTCCCATCACGTGCGGGCCCTCCATCTGCTCTCTTTGACCTTTGTGCGAAAGGAAAACTTCCCGGAAGCTTTTACCTCTATTTCTCATGCGCTGGAGGTAGATGAGCGCGATGCGGAAAGCATCGCTTTATTGGCGAAAATTTCTGCCGCCCTCCCGTCTTCGGATGTATAACGAAGGGAAGGCTTCGTTTTCGCAGTTAATGATGCGGAGTGGACCCGTAAAAAGCGCCATTTCGGACTGGTTTTCAAGGGCTAATTCAGGCCTGGAGCGCTCAGGTGAATTGGGACACATTGCGTATTGTGTTTCTTTCATCTCTTTTTTCGCGCCTTCGCGTGAGCCTGAATCAACAACATTGCCCTACGGTTAGCCCGGCCAAACACATTAAGGATTGGTATCTTTGCAGCGGATAGTCACGCCTTTAAAGCGTAAAGACAAGGGCAAAGCCCGGAGAAGATTTTCCTTCTCCGGGTCTTTTCATAAACTTTTAAAGTTAAGGCAGGGGGAAGCCTCAACTGTTGGTCACCGCCCGGTACCAGCCGCTTGACTTGTTTAAAAGGTCCTGGATGCGGCTTACCATCGCGTGGGGGTCCTTGAGGTAGCCTTCCAGAAGCAGGGAGGATTCAAAGAGCTGTTCAACGGCCGTTCGCATGTAGTCATCGGCCTGGTTTGCCTTATAGATGGCAAAAAGGTTTCGGATGAGAACATGATTTTGATTTACCTCGAAGATCTTTTGGGGGATCGAGTTGTCCTTGCTAACGATCTGGAGGATTTTTTGCATTGAGGAGGTCATGCCGTCATTGGGATTTACCAGGCAGCAGGGGCTCTCGGATAATCTTGTGGACACGCGCACTTCGGTTGCGCGCTCTCCAAGGATTTCTTTGATCCTTGCAAGAAAAGCGCTAAAGACCGTTTTATCCTCCTCGCCAAGCGGCTCTACCTCTTTGGGGCTCTCAAGGGTTTCAAATTTCTCAAGGCTTGCCGGATCGGCGTGCTCCACCGACTTTAACTCGAATCCCTTAAACTTTCCAACCGCTTCCATCGCAAACTCGTCCAGGTGGTCGAATAGATAGAGCACCTCGATTCCCTTTGCCCGAAAGATTTCAAGGTGAGGACTAAGGGCAATGGCTTCCCGGCCCGCGCCAAAAACGTAATAGATTTCCTTTTGGTCCGGCTTGGCTCGTTCGATATATTCCTCTAAGGATACCAGCCCCGCGGCCTCATCAAAGCGCGAGGAATTAAAGCGCAGAAGCTCCGCGTATTTTTCCTGGTTCGCGTAATCGGAATAGCCGATTTTAAAAAGCCTGCCGTGGTTTTCCCAGAACTGGGCATATTTGTCCTTATCCTCCTTTGCCATCTTCTGGAGCGCGGAGAGGATCTGTTTTGTGATAACCGAGGCCATCTTGTGGAGCAGCACGTTTTCCTGCAAAGATTCCCTGGCCACATTGAGAGGTAAATCCTCCGAGTCCACCACGCCCCGAACAAAGCCAAGGTACTCGGGGATAAGAGCCTTATTGCCGCGTTCGATAAGCACCCGGCGCACATAGAGATCGAGTCCGAAGCGGTCTTTTCCGTAGGCGGCCAGATCGATCCCCCGGCGTGGAAAAAATAGCAGGCTGCTAAACTGCACCGGAGCATCCACCGATACGTGCAAGGTCTCCAAAGGCTCCTCGGAATCGAAGGTCAAAAACTTGTAGAACTCGTCGTACTGCTCCTTGGTTACCGAAAATTTGGACTCGCGCCAGATTGCGGGGATGGTGTTAACCCTTTCGCCTTCGAGAAAAATCGGAAATGATATGAAATTGGAGTGTTTCTTGATGATATCGCTAATGCGGTATTTTTCGGCAAATTCGGCGGCCTCCTCCTTTAGATGGATCTCGATTCGGGTCCCACGCTCTATATTCTCGTCAAGCTCTCTTATTTCATAGGCCCCAAGACCATCCGATTTCCACTCCACAGCCGGCGCCTGGGCTTGTATCGACCGCGTGCGGATAACCACCTCGCCTGCAACCATGAAGACCGAGTAGAACCCCACGCCAAAGCGTCCCACAAGGTTTTCCAGACCCCCTTTTTCTTCCCTCGCTTTTTTCAAAAACTCCGCGGAACCCGATCGGGCGATCGTGCCGATATTTTCCATTAACTCCTCTTTGGTCATCCCGATACCGGTATCGGAGACCACGAGCAGTTTTTTGTCCTTATCCAAGCTGATGCGGATTTCAAGGGGCAGGTCGGGGTCGGCGGCCTCGCTAACCCTGCTTGACTCAAACCTTGCCTTCTCGAGCGCATCGGATGCGTTGGAGACGAGTTCGCGTAAAAAAACATCCTTATTGGTGTAAAGAGAATGGACCAGGATATCGAGAAGTTGCTTGATCTCGGCTTTAAACTCATGTTTTGAACTTGTGCCGGCCTCACTCATATCGTTGCCAAGCCTCCTTTAATGAGATTTTAATTTTTTTAAAACGGAAAATCGCCCCTTAGCAGCAAACACAAAAGAGTGCTAGCGACACAGCTCTTAATAACCCATTTTCTTTGGCTGTCAAGGTATTTTAAAGCGCCATGTTTGCTTTGCTATTTCGGCCAGTTGAAGCGAGAAAGGGGGACAAGGCGCCATGGCAGGAAGAATCTCTTCCCGCTAAAGCACCCTACGGATAGGACCAGGAAGAGCACGCTTCCCGCAAACACCTCCAAAGGGTAGAGCAAAAGCGCCTTTTTAGGCAAAAGAAGAGGCAGAAGCCCAAGGGCCGCGGCGGGCGGAAAATATAACCCCATGAGATGGTATAAAATAAAAATAGACAAAAGAATCAGACCAGCGGCTATACAGTCGGGCCAGTGCATGACCTCACGCATAAAAAGCAGCCAGGCCGCTCCGAGCAATGCGGCACCGCAAAGCAAGACCAATACCCCAAAGGGTCTGGCACGAAACGAATCGTCGGGTTTGGCCAATTCGGCAAACGCCACCAGGAGGGGAGGAGCGGCGATAAATATCCAATGGAATTCTACGGCTACCGCCAAAACAACCATTACAAAAGGCAAGAGCTTACCCCAATAAATAAGTTCGGCCACGATATCGGTTGGACCGGCATCAGTACTGGGCATCTCGTTTGAAAGCCGCCGATTTTTATCCCGGGACCTCTCGCGGAAAAGTTTCCGGCGGCCGGGGAAATATTGCCGCCCGTAGCGCCCGCCTGCCACAATACCTGAAAAGGTACAAACCGCGGCAGGATAGCACCAGCTTGAGGAATGGACGACCAGGGGTAAAACCGCCGCGGAAAGCGCCGGAGACAAGGGTGAGCGCAGCAGGGAAAGCTGCAGGGCCACCAGAGCAAAGGCAGCTGTAATCATGAGGAAGGGCGAATAGGGGAAGAAGCGAATAATCAAAAATCCGGTCAGGGCAGCAAGTGTAGGCAAGAGCCACAGCCCCAGATTGGAGCAACCGCGCCAGGGAGGGGTTTCCATAACCCAGGCTCCGAGGGCCAGGGCGGCAATCTCGGGAAAAATTATCACTTTTTGAGAGACGCAGGAGGCAAAGGCGGCCATAGCCATAACCAGAAGGATTGCAACCAATTGGGCACTCTTACTTATCTTCATGCCAGCATTTGCTCCCTGGGGCGCGAAAACCCGGGTCGGGGCAGGCGACTAAGGAGCTGAGTCCCGTTTAAACGGCTTCAGACCAAAACGGGCCGCGACTGCGAGATTGCAAAAACCCGGCACGACCATGGACTCCAGCGCCTCTAAATCCTACCCACTCACCGGATCGGAGCGAACGAATAAATTCTTTGCCTCCCTAAAGGTAATGTCGGATGGAGGCAAAATTATTTCCGATTCCACTATCTCCTCATGTGCAACGGGTTTTCCCTCACTTTTCACCTGAGAGACCATCTGGGCGTAGAGTTTATGGAACTCCGCTTCGTCCTCGTTTGCAACCGCTTCGACGATTTTTCGGTCAAGCTCCTTTAGATGGTCCATAAGAGCTCCCGGAAAGCGGTACTGACCCTCGCCGGCTATTCGAACGATCATTTCCCCTCCTCCAGCTGCTTTGGCTGTTTTGGACCCTCGATTTGCCGCTTCATCTGCGCCAGTTCGTCTTCGACCCCCTGGGTGACGCTTATCTGGGCAAGCTGTCGTTCGATGGCATCGGGCCTGCCCGCGGAAAAGTCCTCAAGCGTTCCGGCCTCCACCAGTTCGTCGATTGCCGCGGCCTTGGCCCGCATATTCTTAGTCTTTTCCTCGGCCCGATCGACCGCCATACCCACGTCGGCCATTTCCTCGGAGATACCGGTGGCCGCTTCGCCAATTTTGACCTGGGCCGCAGCCGAGGAATACTGTGCCTTTATGACTTCCTTGTGGGTCCTGAAAGCCTCCACCTTGGCCGAAAGGCGGGTTTCAGCCGTGGAGAGCTTTTCCTGTTCCTTTTCCAGGTCTGCGATCTGGCCTTCAAGGCCCTGCAATTGCTGGACGATCACCTGTTTGTGCTCAAGCGCCATTCGGGCCAGATCCTCGCGGCCTGCGCCAAGAGCTGTGCGAGCCTGGCCATCGAGCTTTTCGAGGTTTTCCTTAAGACTGTCGGATTGGAGCTGCAGCCGTCTTTTGGACGTAACGACCTCGACGACTCCGCGCTTTACGTTTCGGAGCAGTTCGAGCTGTTTTTCGTAAGAATAGTCCAAAGTCTGGGCCGGATCCTCTACCCGGTCGAGAACATTGCTCATTTTTGCCTTAAAGATCGAAGACATTCGCGACAAAAGCCCCATTTGAAATCCACCTCCGGGTTAGAGTTTAGAACCGATTGCACCACCAGAAAAATTACTCTACGGATACTTATCCGGGATGTAAAGAGCAACTTTGCACCCCCCCATCGGTTTGTCGCCTACTTTAGGCCGTAAGGAACTATCTCTTTAGCAGCGGATATAAATGTTGCAACCGGAATATTTATTAAAAGCCGTTTTTGTGAATTATTTCTTTTACTCGTTGCACTAAGGTGTACTGTGCTTCGCTTATTTTTCTCCCAAAAAAAATCAGTACGGCACCTTGACTCATGCCATCAATTTGGCGTAAATAATGAAGATTTGTAAACCATCCGGATATATCTCCGGACCCCCCAAAGAGGAGCAGCACCTAAGTGAAGCGCCATCCTGATTTTGTTGTGGACTTCAGGGAGGCCCTGCGCCCTTGCGGACCCCGGAAGATTACGGGGGCAATTGAGCCGACACGAGGCGATGGAGCCTTACAGGTGCTCATTTGCGCTCCGCTTGCAGGCAGTCCTGTTTTAAAGCCGCTCTGGGGGGTGCGCTGAGTGAAATGCTTGACATGCAACGGGGCGAGGTGGCGGAATTGGTGTCTTAACCCATCCGGGCAAAAGACCCCATTCCAGGGAAGAGAGCTTTTGGCCATGTCTTTGGCATCAACAGGAGAGGATCGTTCCCACCGACGGGTCCGAAAACGATGAATTTGCTAATGACAAACCGCAAAGGGGATTTATGAGTTTTCAAAAACGACTCCTGTCAGGCGAATTTGTGGTCCTTGCGGAAATGAATACGCCCAAAGGCGTGGACACTTCGCAATTAATCCAGAACGTTCGCAGGATCAAGGGCCGCGTAGACGCGGTTATCGTGCCTGATATGGACGACGGCGTCATGAGAATGAGCGCCTTGGCCGGCGCGGTGCTTATGCACCAGCAGGGCATGGAGGCCCTCATCCACGTCTACTGCCGGGATCGCAACCGCATGGCGCTGCAGGCAGATCTGCTCGCCGCTTACGCTATGGGCGTAGAGAGCCTTATCGTGGTTTCTAGCGAAGAAATCTGCAACGGGGATCACCGGGAAGCCATGGCCGTTAACGATCTTGATGAACTGGGCCTTTTTGGCGCGATTCGCTGCCTTGAACAGGGAAGCGACCTTGGGGGAAGCGAGCTTGCGGGCGCTCCGGTTTTTACGATCGGCTGCGCTATCCCGCAGTGCGCGGATGAAAAGTCGCTCGAGTGCCAGCTCGAACTTGCGGCAAAGAAGGTGGAAGCCGGAGCCAAATTCATACTCTCGCCTCCCGTTTTCGATATCGGCCGTTTTGAATCCTTCCTGAGCAAGGCAAAGAGTTTGAAGACGCCGGTAATCTCTACGGTCTACCTGCTAAAGTCCGTTGGCGCCGCGCGCTACATAGCAACAAACGAGCCCGAGGCGGGCATCTCGGAAGAGCTCATTCGCCGTATCCGCAAAGCTTCGGACCGCGAGAGGGAGTGCGTGCGCATAGCCGCGGAGACAGTTACGGCGCTCAAGGGTCTCTGCCAGGGGGTACGGATCATAACCCTTGGATGGGAACACAAGCTGCCCGATGTCCTGGAGTATGCGGGCCTTTGATCGTTTTCCCACTCTAATAATTTCGGAGTGAAATTTATCTACAGACAGAGGGATACGGAACGGCAATGCAAAAAAGATCCGAATTGAACAACAAGGTTCTTATAGTCGGCGGCGGCATGGGCGGCATACGGGCTGCGTTGGACCTGGCGGAGGCCGGGCGCGACGTCGTGCTCGTAGACAAGGCTTATGCGATCGGCGGTCTCATGACAAGCCTCGATCGTACTTTTCCAACCAACAACTGTGACCTGTGCACCTTGTCTCCGCGTTTATCGGAGAGTGGCCGGGATCTCCACATCGATCTTATGACAATGACCGAGATCGAAAGGGTCGAGGGGAGCTCTGGGCAATTCAAGGCCAACCTCACAACGAAGCCGCGCTACATCGATTTGCAAAAATGCACCGCCTGCGGGGAATGCTATCGCCAGTTTCCGGGCTGCGTTCGTTTTACCCCCGGACTCGATCACCGCGCCCCCACCTGTATGCGCTATCCCCAGGCCACGCCCTACGCCTTTTCGATCGACATGGATGCCTGCGCAAACGTAGAGGACCTGGTGCGGGTATGCCCGGCCGGAGCGATCAATCCAAACGATAAGCCTTCCAGCCGCGAGGTGGAGGCGGGAGCCATAATTCTTTCTCCCGGCGCCGAAATAACCGATCTTAGTCTTCTGGATACCTATGGCTACGGAGTTTTTCCAAACGTAGTCACAAGCCTTGAATACGAGCGGATCCTCTCGGCATCGGGGCCAACGGGCGGCCAGTTGGTCCGGCCCTCCGACGGCAAAAAGCCCCGCAAGGTGGCCTGGATCCAGTGCGCGGGTTCAAGAAGCCTAAAGCAGGGGTTTTCGCCTTATTGTTCCAGCGCGTGCTGCATGTACGCGCTCAAGGAGGCCATGGTCACCCGCGAGCGCTTCCTCGAAGATATCGAGACCACCATCTTTTATATGGACATGCGCACCTACGGCAAGGACTACGAGCTCTATCTGCAAAGGGCTAAAAATCAGTACGGCGTTCGTTTTGTGCGCAGCCGCCCCCACAGCATCGACCCCGTCATTAGCGACGGGGCCATGAGCGGAGATCTAAACATCAGTTACATGCTCTACGGGGGGCCTTATAACCAGACCGAAGAATTCGACATGGTGGTGCTCTCCACCGGCTTCCGAATTTCAAACGATGTCAAGGAACTTGCCGCAAAGCTTGGAGTCGAACTAAACGAACACGGTTTTGCAAAGACGGGAAGCTTTGATCCCGTTGCCACCTCCAAGCCCGGCATCTATGCCTGCGGTCTTTTTGAGACCCCCAAGGATATCCCCGAGACCCTGGTGCAGGCTGGAGCCGCGGCGTGCTGCGCCTCGGCGGATTTAAGCCCTCTTCGGGTAGTACATGAAAAGATGGAAAACTTCCCGCCCGAACGCGACATCAGCGGCGAGGACAAAAGGATCGGGATATTTGTTTGCGACTGCGAAAACAATATAGGCGGGGTCATTGACGTTAAGGCAATGGCCGCGGACCTTAAAAACCTTCCCGAGGTCGTGGTGTCCGAGGCCATTGGACACGGCTGCAGCCGCGACTCTTTGGAGCATATTCAGACTCTTATACAAAAAGAGAAGCTTAACCGCGTGGTGATCGGGGCGTGTTCGCCAAGAACCCACGAAGCCGTATTCCAGGATACCCTCAAAAAGGCGGGCCTGAACAAATACCTGCTCGAAATCGTAAATTTGCGCGATCAGGATACCTGGGTCCATAACGACAATCCGGCTTTTGCGGCCTCGAAGGCAAAAGAGCTCATGCACATGGGTGTGGGCGCTGTGCGGTTGACCCATCCGCTGGTTGACCATACACTTCCGATGAACAAGGACGTTTTGGTCGTTGGCGGGGGCGTTACGGGCATGAAGGCCGCAGTGAGCCTTGCCGATGCCGGCTTCAAGGTCTTTATGGTGGAAAGGTCCAACCAGCTTGGCGGTACGGCGCGAAAGGTTAGAAAGACGCTCGAAGGCCAGGATGTGCAGGCCTATGTCAAAACCCTGGTGGAAAGAGCCGAGAGCCACGAAAACATACAGGTTCTAAAGCAGGCCGTGGTCGTTGACCACACGGGCTTGGCCGGCATGTTCAAAACCGGTGTCCAGGTTGGTCCCCGCATGGTGTACCGCCAGATCACCCACGGCATTACGATCCTTGCAACCGGGGCTCTTGTAAACCGGCCAAACGAAATGCTTCTGGGCAGCCATGAGGCTGTGCTCACCCAACTCGACCTCGATGCCCTTATCGAAGACAGCCCTGAGAAGGCCAGGGCGCTTCAGAGTGTGGTGATGGTCCAGTGCGTGGGTTCGCGGGTTGAGCAAAATCCCAACTGTTCGCGCATCTGCTGCCAGTCGGCCGTAAAGAACGCCTTGAGGCTAAAAGAGCTCAATCCCGAGGCTTCCATCATCGTTTTGTACCGCGATATGCGCATGCCCGGAATGCAGGAAGAATACTACACCAAGGCAAGGCAAAAGGGCGTTATCTTCGCTCCCTACGAGTTGGAGGACAAACCCGAGGTTTCCGCCGAGGGTAAAAAGGTCGCGGTCACCTTCACCGATCCGGTCCTTGGCCGCAAAGTAAGCGTCTCCTGCGACGGCCTCGTTCTTAGCACCGGTTTTATCGCCGATGAGGAATCCACCGAAGATTTGGGCGTGATCTTCCACCTTCCCAGGACCTCGGATGGCTATTTTCTGGAAGACCACGTAAAACTAAGGCCCGTTGACCTGCCCACACCCGGATTTTTTGTGGCCGGGGTAGCCCATTCTCCCAAAAGCATTCGCGACAGTATCGTCCAGGCGCAGGCCGTGGCAAGCCGCGCCCAGACTTTCCTTGCCGGTGATGCGATCAACATGGGGGCCGCTGTGGCCAGGGTGGACAGCAACAGGTGCGCCGCATGCCTCATTTGCGTACGCGCTTGCCCCTTCGGTGTTCCCTTTATCAATTCCGAAGGCCATTCGGAAATCGACCCGGCCAAGTGCCACGGCTGCGGCACCTGTGCCTCGGAATGTCCCGCCGAGGCCATACAGTTGATGCGCTATGAAGACGACCTGATATTTGCCAAGTTGGACGGACTTTTTGAAAGGACGGCGTAATGGAGAACTTTCAACCGGTTATCGTGGCTTTCTGCTGCCACTACTGCGCCTATACGGCCGCGGACATGGCGGGCAGCAAAAGGCTTCACTATCCTGCTAATGTTAAAATAATAAGGGTGCCGTGTACGGGCAAGGTGTCCGCGCTGCACATGATGGAAGCCCTTAGAAAGGGCGCCGACGGCGTATACGTGGCCGGCTGCCTTGAGGGTGACTGCCACTTCAGGTCAGGCAATACAAGGGCCACCAGGCGGGTGGCTTATGTGAAGAAATTGCTCGATGAAATCGGCATCGGAGGTGAGCGCGTCGAGATGTTTGCGATGTCGGCGGGCATGGGCGAGGTCTTTGCCAGGACCGCCTCCGAATTTACGGAAAAGATTCGCAGTCTGGGTCCAAACCCCGCAAGGGTGGCAGACCCCGCATGCACTGGCGCGGCGTGCTGAAAACCGCAACGCCGCGCGATAAAAGCCCGGCGACGCACCCCACGCCCCTGTGATTTTGCAAGCACGCAACTTGCCCCAGGCGGCGCGCCTCCGGCGCGCCGGCCAAGAAAAAGGAGATAGTTAGCTGACATGATTACCGCCGAACGTAAACCAATGGAAGAACTTATCAATTGCGTGAGCCCCTACCGGCGCCTCCTTCTCGTCGGCTGCAACGAATGCGTTACGGTGTGCTCTGCGGGGGGCCGCAAGGAGGTGGCTCTGCTCTCCTCGGCTCTCCAGATGCACTTCATGAAGGAAGGAAAGCCCTTTGAGATAAAGGAAATTACCCTTGAGCGGCAATGCGATCCCGAATACGTCGAAGAGCTCGTTGCCGATATAGATTCCGCCGACGCGGTGCTCTCGATGGCCTGCGGATGCGGCGTGCAGGAAATTGCCAGACGCTTTAAGGAAAAGCCTGTTATGCCGGCCGTAAACACCAAGTTCATGGGGGCTTCGGAAAGGCAGGGCGTCTGGGCCGAGCGTTGCGCGGGCTGTGGCGATTGCGTGCTTGGCCTTACAGGCGGGGTATGCCCCATAGCGCGCTGCTCAAAGCAGATTATGAACGGTCCCTGCGGCGGTTCGACCAAGGGCAAGTGCGAGGTTGACCCCGATATCGACTGCGCCTGGCAACTCATCTGGGATCGGCTAAAAGCCCTCGGAATGACTGAGAAGTACGAGGAGAACATGCCTGCTAAGGACTGGCGCACCGGAAGGGGCGCGGGGCCAAGGAAAATTGTTAGAGAGGACCTTGCATGATGAAGACGGAAAGCACACTCGAAAAGATTCTGGCATCGGGACAACTGGCGGTAACGTCCGAATGCGGTCCTCCGCGCGGCGCTCTTGCCCAAAAGGTCAAGGAAAAGGCCGAGATGCTTCGCGGCTGCGTGGACGCGGTAAACGTAACCGACAACCAGACGGCCATGGTTAGAATGTCGAGCCTTGCGGCATGCATTCTTATAAAGCAGATGGGTTTAAATCCGCTTTTGCAGATGGTAACCCGGGACCGCAACCGTTTGGCCATGCAGAGCGAGGTCCTTGGCGCCTATGCCCACGGCATCGACAATATGCTCTGTCTATCGGGGGACCATCCGCATTTTGGCGACCACCCGGGCGCGGCCGCCGTCCACGACATCGACTCCATTCAGGCCGTTGAAATGGTTAAGAAGATGCGCGATGAGGGCTTGTTCCAGGGCGGCCAGAAGATCGACGGACCGCCAAAGATGTTTATCGGAGCGGCGGCAAACCCCTTTGCCGACCCCTTTGAACTGCGTGTGGCAAGGCTTGCCAAGAAGGCCAGGGCGGGAGTCGATTTCATCCAGACCCAGTGCATCTACAACGTCGATAAGTTCGAAAAGTGGATGCAAGGCATAGTCGAGCGCGGCCTGCACGAGAAGGTCTACATTCTTGCGGGCATTACCCCGATGAAATCCGTAGGCATGGCCAAATACATGAAAAACAAGGTGCCGGGCATGGATGTGCCAGACGAGCTTATAAAGCGTATCGGTGGGGTTCCAAAGGAAAACCAGGCCGAGGAAGGCATCAAGGTTTGCCTGGAGACCATCGAACGGCTTAAAAATGTCAAGGGTGTGGCCGGGTTCCACATCATGGCCATCGAATGGGAACACAGAGTGCGTGAAATTGTGGAGAGGGCCGGGCTTTTGCCTAGACCCACTTTCTAAAAAGAGCCTGCCGGAGAAAAGCTGGCGAAAGCGAGCGCAACGAATCCGCAGTGCGATGTAGCCCTGCTAAAACCGGCCAAACAAAGGAGAAGGCAGCATGAGCGACAAACCGCTTATCTTGGTGGTGGATGACGATCCCGATCTGGTCGAGTCTCTTTCGATGAAGCTGGAAAGCTACAACTTCAGGGTCGCTAAGGCATACGACGGAATCGAGGCGTGGGAAAAAATCCGGGCCCAAAAGCCCGATTTGATCCTCCTTGATGTGATGATGCCCAGAAAAGACGGCTACGAACTTTGCCGGGAGATAAAAGCCGACTCCATGTTTAAAGACGTGGTGGTCGTTTTGCTGACCGCGGTGGCTGAGAGCGTAAAAACTACCAAATACACGCATCAGGATGGAAAATCCACCTCGGCCGACGACTATATCGCCAAGCCAATAGATCTCGACAGGCTTATGGAAGTCGTTAAGGATAACCTGGATCGCTGACAAACCTTGGGGGTTGCACGACATTTTGCGGCCTCGATCTATGCCGCGGGCGGGAAGGCCAGGGCCTTCCCGCGCGCGGAGCCCCCGATCTTTTGACCGCTTTAGCCTGCCACGGTCAAACGCTCACAAGGATCTCAAAAGATCTCGGTCGGATTCTTTCTCCTTTTGCCTTTGATTTTAACCTCGCCGCTGCCTTCCAAGCGCAACAGCACCCCCTTTTAGCAGCACTCTTTTACCTGGCTTCACACGGTCTTAACAATGGAAAATGAAAATAACGACGAATTTGACTGGAAGGTCCGGGTCTTCGACACCCTCTCCTTTCCCACCCTGATCTTAAAGCCCGACAAGACCATCTTGAGCGTTAACACCAACTTCGTTAAAAAATACGGTATTCCCAAAGAGGAGGTCATCGGAAAAACCTGTCATAACTTTTTTTTCAACAACAGCTTTCCCTGCCCCTTCGACATATGCCCTCTTGGAGCAGTGCTCCAAAACGGCGAGGGGCAAACGATCCTAAGCCATGTGGAAATTCAGGACGGGGAAGGCAAATGGGAAGACAGGGTCTTTTCCCCCATCCTCGATGAGGCCGGCCGGGTCCGCTATGTCATCGAGAGCATTCGCGATGTAACGCGGGTAAAGACGATGGAAAAGGAACTGGCCGAACTAAGGGGTTTCCTTGAAAAAGCCATACAGGTTTCCACAAGCGCCATAGTGGCCTCCGACATCAAGGGCAATATCCTGGTTATGAATCGTACGGCCGAGGAGATAACCGGCTACACCCTGAGGGAGGCCAAGGAAAAGATTAGCGTAAGGGATCTGCATCCACCCGGCCAGGCCCAGGAGATTCTAAGAAAGCTGCGAGACAGTAAGATCGGCGGTAAGGGCAGGCTTCCCTGCACACAGGTAAACATCCTAAATTCGCGCGGCGAGTCGATTCCAGTTGAACTCTCCGCGGCGATTATATATGAAGGCGATGCGGAAGTGGCGACGATGGGCATCTTTAACGACCTGCGCGACAAACTTGCCCAGGAGGAGCGCATGCGCCAGATGATGGCCCGGGTCGCCCAGGCGGAGAAAATGGCCTCTCTTGGCCAGTTGGCCGCCGGTGTGGCCCATGAAATAAACAATCCCCTTACGGGCATCCTCCTCTATGCCGGCCTTGCCATAGAAGCCATGGAGGAAGACGATCCGCGAAGAGACGACCTCAAGTATGTCATCGAGGACGCAAACCGCTGCAAGGGCATTGTCAGAAACTTGCTCGCCTACAGCCGCCAGACGTTGCCCGATAAGGAAACTTTGGAACTAAACGATCTTGTCGAACAAAGCCTTCGCCTCATACGCGATCAAAGGCTTTTCATGCGCGTCGAGGTCGTAAAGGATCTTTCTACGGAAAGCATGTTCGTCCATGCGGATAGAAATCAGCTAAGCCAGGTGATAATAAATCTTATCATAAACGCCATAGACGCCATGAACAGGCAGGGAACCCTTACGCTCAGAACCTACCCCGGCGAAGAGGGCCGTGACGCCTGCCTTGAAATTTCCGATACGGGATGCGGCATTTCCCCGGAAAATCTACAGAAGATATTCGATCCTTTTTTTACTACCAAGGAGATTGGAAAAGGCACCGGCCTTGGTTTGAGTACAGCCTACGGAATCGTAAAGGATAATGAGGGCGCTATCAGGGTCAAGGAGACTAACGAGAAGGGAACGACCTTTCTTCTTACACTGCCCATTTGTCAGGGTTCATCGCAAACCAGCCTAATTTGAACGCGCACGAAAGAGATCATAGCTTATGAATGACCCAGCAACATCGAAACCTTTTCCTGGACCGACCATCCTGGTCATAGACGACGAAGAGCGTATTCGCGCGGGTTGCCAGAAGGTGCTCTCCAGGGAAGGCTTCGAAGTGGAAACAGCCGAGTCCGGCGAAATCGGCCTCAAGATGATCGAAGATAAATATTATGACATCATCTTGCTCGACCTCATGATGCCAAGCCTTTCGGGCTTCGATGTCCTCTCGCGCGTAAAGAGCCTCCATCCGGACGCGGTGATCATCGTAATAAGCGGCTATGCCACGGTCGAATACTCTATAGAGGCGATGAAAAAGGGCGCCTTCGATTTCATCCCCAAACCCTTCATGCCCGATCAGCTAAGGCTGCTTGTCACCAAGGCCATAGAATACACAAGGGCCCTTAAAGACATCGCAAATGAAAAATCGCGCATGCGTGTGCTTATTAATCATTTAAGCGACGGGGTTCTGGCCGTCGACGCCCAAAAGCGCGTGGTGCTGGCCAATCCGGCCTTTCTAAAGATGCTCAACTGCGAGTGCAAAGATGTCGTGGGACTTGGGATCGAAGAACTGTGCGGGGGCAGCAGGATCGAAGCCCTGGTTGAAAGCGCGGTCTCCATGCCTCAAGACGAATTTGTGGAAAACTGCGAGGAATTGATCTTCTATGACGCCCAAGGGGGCCCGGAGGCGGTAATCAGCGCCAGAAGCGTGCCCTTTCGAGACAGGGCCGGCAGAAACATCGGGGCCATCACGCTGCTCCATGACATAACTGCCCAGAAAAAAATGGAACAGATCAAGTCGGACTTTGTCTCGATGGTTTCCCATGAGGTCAGAAGCCCCCTTAATTCTGTCCTGGCCCAGCTCCATGTCATTACGGATGGGCTTGCCGGAGAAGTTAGCCCAAAGCAGATGGAAATCCTTGGCAGAGCCTCTGAGAAAATTAAGGGACTCCTTAGCCTTTCAACCGAACTGCTCGACCTTGCCAGAATCGAGTCCGGACTCATCCCCCTGGAAAAAGAACGGGTCAATCCGGCCGAAATCCTCGAAGATCAGGCGGCATTCCACGAACCGGCGGCACGGGAGAAGCGGATTTCGCTCGAACTGGTCCCTTTGCCCCAACTGCCCTGCCTGCTTGCAAACAGGCGAAATCTTGAGGAAGTGCTCTCCAATCTTATCGTAAACGCTATCAAATATACTCCCGAAGGCGGAAAGGTAACCATCGCCGCCTCTATCGAAAACAAGTTCCTAAGGCTTAGCGTCACCGACAACGGCATCGGCATTGGGCCTGAGGATCAGGAAAGGGTCTTTGCCCCCTTCTATCGCATAAAGAACGAAAAAACCCGCTACACCATAGGCACGGGCCTTGGCCTGGCCATCGTAAAGAGCCTTGTTGAAATCCACGGCGGCTTCCTGCGGCTCGAAAGCGAACTGGACCGGGGAAGCACCTTCAGCGTCTTTTTCCCCATCGCCGACTCATGAGGGCTTCTTTAGAGGGATATCAAACTTTTTCATATACTTCCACACAGCGGTCCTGCTAAGACCAAGGCAGCGCCCAACGCTTGCCTTGTTCCAGTCGCAATCATTTAAGAGTTCGGTAAGGACCTCCGGGCTGATTTTCCGGCGCGCGCCCCCACCGTTTGTTTGCGCTCCATCGGCCCGGACCGGATAGACCGGCTGCCGTATTTCAACCGGAAGGTCCAAAACATCTATGTAGCCTCCCGCGCAAAGCACAAAGGCATGTTCTATGGCGTTTTCAAGCTCCCGGACGTTTCCCGGCCACTGATATTCCAGCAGCATTCTCATGGCCGACTGCGTCAGGCCCTCTATCATTTTACCCGTCTTTGCGTTTTGCACGTTTATGAAGTGGGCGGTTAAAAGAGCTATATCCTCCCTTCTTTGCCTTAGAGGCGGAAGGTTGATCGGAAAGACCTTCAACCTGTAATAGAGATCTTCGCGGAAATTTCCGCTCCTCACAAGCTGCGCCAGTTCCTTGTTGCTCGCAACGATTATCCTCAGATCGACCTTGCGCTTGCGCGATTCCCCGACCCTTTCGATTTCCCGCTCCTGCACGGCGCGAAGCAGCTTTACCTGGATAAAGGGGCTAAGCTCGCCTATCTCGTCAAGAAATAACACGCCCCCTTCGGCCTGCTCGAAACGCCCCACACGGTCACGGATCGCCCCGGTAAAGGCGCCTTTTACATGCCCGAACAGTTCGCTTTCCAGAAGAGATTCCGAGAGGGCGCTGCAGTTTAGGGTTACAAAAGGCTTATTTTTGCGTAAACTTAGATGGTGGATGGCCCCGGCTACAAGCTCCTTGCCCGCGCCGCTTTCGCCCTGAATGAGTATCGTGGCCTCGCTTGCGGCCGCCGCCCGTATCGCCCCAAAAACCTGGCGCATCGCATGGCTTTTTCCTATGATGTTGCCCAAACCGTGGACTTCTCCAAGCTTTAGCGCGGCTTCTTCGGCTTGCTCCCTTGCCTTCTTTAGCTCGGAGAGATCCGTAATCGTCTCGACTACGCCCCTTATCTGCCCCTGATCGTTTTTTACAAGCCTTGCGCTCTTTATAACCGGAACGTCCCCTCCGTCCTTGTGGCGCAGGAAACACTCCCTGCCGTCAATGCGACCCTGGCGGAAAATCCCGCATTTTTCGATGTTTGTCGGACAACCCTTCTGGAAACATTGCGTAAAATTTAACAGTTTGCAGGGCTCTCCGATCGCTTCTCCGGCGCTGTATCCGGTGATCCTGGCAAGAGAAGGATTCCACGACGTAATGATGCCCCGGTTATCGAGGGTAAAGACCCCGTCGGCCATGGATTCTAAAAGCAACCTGGAAAATCCGGGCTCAAGGATGGTTTTTGTCTCTGGTGTCATCTCATTTCAGCCATTAGCGGTTAGAAATTAAAAATCGATCTTTCAAACGGCAGGAAATGCCCGTTTCAAGTAACGTTACTTAACGTTACCTAATCCTAATCGAACTTAGCTCTACTTGTCAATCCGCTTTGCCGCAAAGGGGCAAAAGAAAAGATAAAAGCATGAGGGCAAAAGAGAGGAGATCTTGCCCTTGACATCCGCGATAATCACACTATTACTATCTTTTAACACGGCCCTGTGAGGACAATAAGTGTATGGATTTCAGCAGGGAGGCTTTAGCCGCTCCTTCCCCTTTTGCGAGAATGGCCCGGAAATTGCTCTCTTACGAAGGAACTTGGCGCTACCTCCGTCTAAGTCGTCTCATTTACCGGCGGGTCGATCCAGCGCAGATCGACCTGCCTTCTTTATTGCGAGGAGTCTAAGATGCCTATCCATGAATTTAAGTGCAAGAAGTGCGGCAAAATTTTCGAATCTCTTTTTCTTACCAAAAGCGAGAAGGAAAAGGTGGTTTGTCCAGCCTGCGGCACCGCTCAAGTCGAACCTCTTATCTCCACCTTTTCCCTATCGGGTTCCTCCTCGGGCAAAACCGCAAGCCTGCCTCTTTCCTCCTCCTGCTCGTCTTCGGGTAGATTTTCCTGAGGCTGATTTTCGACCGCAGGCTGCGGTCTTAAAGTGTTTATACCGGGAAGTTTGCCCTAAAGCCGATGGGTCGACCGGCACCTGGATTTTATGGGTGGAAAGAACCTGCATGAGTTCTGTAAAGATAGTTTTTCAGCCTTCAAACAAGACGGTCACGGCTCAAACGGGCGAGACGATCTTTGAAGCCGCGTCACGCGCAGGCATTGATATCGAAAACCTTTGCGGCGGTCAGGGCGTATGCGGCAGGTGCCGGGTAAAAGTCTTACAGGGAAAAGTTAAGCGCTCTTCGCGCTCCCTTGGTTTTCTCGACAAAAAGGACTTAGATGAAGGCTTTGCCCTGGCCTGCCTGACAGCGATCGCCGAGGAAGACCTGGAGGTATTTATCCCCGCGCAATCTTCCACCGGAGAAGAGCAGATCCTTACAGCCGACCGGGTGCTTCGCTATGAATCCCCCCAGGCAATGGAAAGTACCTCCCCGGTCCCACCAATGGCGCCGCAATATTTCCCCCTGGTAATCAAATTCTACCTGGAGTTGCCCGAGCCGACCTTGAGCGACAATATTTCGGATCTTGAGCGGATTTTTCGGGAACTGCACAAAAAGATGGGCGATACGCAGGTATTTGCCGACTTTTCCTGTCTCAATGCCCTGGCCGCCTGTCTCCGTCAAAACCAGTGGAAGGCTACGGCCGCGGTGCATCTTGGCAACCTTGCCTGCCCTGTTATTCTAGCCATAGAAGGCGGCAATACCTCCATGCGCAGTTTTGGGGTTGCGCTCGATGTGGGCACCACAACGATTGTTGCCCAGTTGATAGACCTTAAGACAAAGGAAATTATGGGGGTGGAAGGCAGCCACAACGTCCAGGCCCGCTACGGCGAGGATGTCATCTCGCGCATGATTTTCGCCTGCGGCCGCGGGGGCGTTAAGCCCCTAAACGATGCAGTGGTCGGCACCATCAATTCTCTTATCGACTCGCTTATCCAAAAAAGTGCTGTTGCAAGCGATGAGATCTATTGTCTGGTTGCTGCCGGAAACACCACGATGACCCACCTGCTCTTGGGCCTTGAGCCCTGCCCCATCCGGGTGGAACCCTACGTGCCCACGGCCACGCGCTTTCCCAAGGTTTCGGCTCCAAGAGTGGGTTTGCGTGCAAACCCCAAGGCGGTGCTCCACTGCGTTCCCTGCGTAA
Source organism: Syntrophobacteraceae bacterium (assembly GCA_049976905.1). GTDB lineage: Bacteria > Desulfobacterota > Syntrophobacteria > Syntrophobacterales > Syntrophobacteraceae > SbD1. The sequence goes on from JBMFHI010000046.1 coordinate 21,953, forward strand.
GCAGCTATGTCGGGGGCGATATCACGGCCGGGGTCCTTGCCTGCGGCATGAACGACCATCAGCGGCTTAGCGCCCTGATAGATGTGGGAACCAATGGGGAGATAGTTGTGGGAAACAGCGAATGGCTTGTGTGCTGTTCGGCTTCGGCCGGCCCGGCCTTTGAAGGCGGTGGGGCAAAATGCGGCATGCGGGCTGTAAAAGGGGCGATCGAATCGGTGCGTATCGACGGGCAAAAGGTCCTTTATTCCACGATCGGCCACGCCAGGCCCAGGGGCGTTTGCGGCTCCGGGCTAATCGACGTCATTTCGGAAATGCTGCAGGCATCCATTATCGATCAGAGCGGAAAATTCACCGATTTAGAGCATCAAGCAGTGCAACTCATCGACGATACACCAGAATTTGTTATTGCCCCGGGGTCTGAAACGCAGACGGGTGAGCCCGTAACGGTTACCGAAGACGATATCGGAAACCTCATAAAGAGCAAGGCCGCTATCCTGGCGGCAATGAAGGTGCTTTTGGGAAGCCTCGGGATGTCTTTTCCAGACCTGGAAAAGATATACGTCGCAGGCGGCTTCGGCGCACACCTCGATATCGAAAAAGCCATTACTATCGGTCTTTTGCCCGATATCCCAAAGGAACGAATCGAGTTTATCGGAAACAGTTCCCTGGCCGGAGCCCGCTTGGCTCTTCTTTCCGTTCACGCCCTGCGAAAACTCGAAGCGATCGCAAGGCAGATGACCTATTTTGAACTCTCGGTGCAACCCGAGTTCATGAATGAATTTGTGGCCGCGCTGTTTCTGCCCCACACCCAGATGGAACTGTTTCCAACAGTCAGGGAAAAACTCTCGCAAAGGGTAAAGAATAGGGCGCTGCGTTGATGGAGCCTGGACAATTTCAAAGGGGCGAGCTAACTTCGAGGTCCCTCCACTTCGTTTCCCCACTGTTTCCACCCCTGTCTTTTCTGCCTGGCAAACATTTCAAGGTAGGGACCGGGACTGCATTTTTCGATAATTGCATAGAGTTCGTCAGGCTTGCGGGAATGCTCGCGTTTTCTGGTCACTAGGATATTGGTCTGGGTGCGGCCGGGCTGCAAGGTCCGAAGGCCTCCTCTTACCCCGAAGAGCACCAACTCGGTCACGTTGCGATAATAGAATCCCACGCCTCTTCCATCGGGGCCTCCATCCTTTCGGATTTTGTACCATACGATATTTGTCTTGTAGGTAAACCCCCATGCCTGCATGGTTTCGAGTCCCTCTTTCAAAAGGGCGTTTGGAACCCAAAGGTAGAGGTGAGATTGCGCAAGGGCTAACTCCTCGACCGGCAGCCCCTTAATTTCACTAAAAGTCATCGTTTCGTAGCGGGAAAGCCGTTTATGTTCCGGCGCCATCTTGCCGCTACGGTTTAAAAACCGCCAGGGGGGGTCGGCCAGAACGGCCCCGAATTTGCCAAGCCCGGCGGACCTCAAATCAAGAGCGGCGGATAAAACATCGGGCTCCATTTTCCTCCAGTAGATCCTCTTCGGCAAATAGTACCAAGACCCTCATTCATTACCGGACAAATGCCGTGCCCAAAAATCATGGCTGGGAAACAACCAATCACTCCCGGCCATAAAAAACGGCAAGCCACACCGTCAATCGCTGCGAATCGGTCCATTCCACCCGGTGTCTGCGGTGGGCGGCAATTTCCACCCAGTCTCCCGGTTTCATGACAAGCACATCCGCATCGCCCTCAAACCTTAGCCCGGCCTCGCCTTCTAGCACCATCACCCATTCGGCTTCCTCCTGGTCATACCAAAATCCTTTGGGCGAGCAACTGGAATGGGAAATGATCCTTTCGATCCTCACTTTACCGGAATCGATAAGAGTTTCGAAAATTTCCCGGGGCACAGTCTGCTCCATAGCCGAATAAATGTTTCCTCTTTTCACGATCTTTATTTCTTATTAAAAGAAGCAAATCGGCAACTTTTTTAGGGCAAAAAAAGTCCTCCCTGCCGCAAACTTAGCCGGCGGGGAGGACGAAAACACTATGGCCAATAAGACCTATATGTCGAAATAGAGCTTGTATTCCATCGGATGGGGGCGCATACGCACCGCGTCCACTTCATTTTTGGTCTTGTACTCGATCCACGTGTCGATAACGTCCTGGGTGAAAACATCGCCTTTCAGCAGGAACTCGTGGTCTTTTTCCAGGTTCTTCAGGGCTTCGTCCAAAGCGCCCGGAGTCGACGGAACCTTACTCAGCTCCTCGGGGCTCAGGGCGTAGATGTCCTGATCCAGAGGCTCGCCCGGATCGATACGGTTTTCGATACCATCCAGAGCCGCCATCAAAAGAGCGCTGAAAGCGAGGTAGCCGTTGCACGAGGGATCGGGGAAACGAACCTCGAGGCGCTTGGTCTTGGGAGAGGCCGAGTACATCGGGATACGGATGCTCGCGCTGCGGTTGCGGCTGGAATAGGCAAGGTTTACCGGCGCTTCATAACCGGGCACCAGCCGCTTGTAGGAATTGGTGGTCGGGTTGGTTATGGCGCAAAGGGCCGGAGCGTGCTTGAGAATGCCGCCCGCCGCCCAGAGGGCCATCTGGCTCAATCCACCGTATTTATCGCCGGCAAAAAGAGGCGTGCCTTCCTTCCAGATGCTGATATGGGTGTGCATGCCGGTGCCGTTGTCGCCAAAAAGCGGCTTGGGCATAAGGGTAACGGTCTTGCCGTGTTTCCTGGCTACATTCTTTAGAACATATTTGTACCAGGCAAGATTATCGGCCATTTTTACAAGCGGGGCCGCCTTCATGTCGATTTCGGCCTGTCCGCCCGTGGCGACTTCGTGGTGCTGACATTCGGTGACTATACCGACCTGCTCCATGGTCAGGATCATATCGGTGCGCAGATCCTGCTGGGAGTCCGTGGGAGGCACGGGGAAATAGCCCTCTTTAAACCTGGGCTTGTAGCCAAGATTTGGGTTTTCAACCCGGCCCGTGTTCCACTGACCTTCGACGGAATCAACGTAATAGTAGCTGCTGTTAACCGTGCTGTCGTAGCGGACATCGTCGAAGATAAAGAACTCGGCTTCTGGGCCGATCCAGACCATATCGCCGATACCGGTGAACTTGAGGTACTGTTCGGCCTTTTGAGCGATATTTCTGGGGTCGCGGCTGTATCTTTCCATCGTGACCGGATCGACTATATTACAGATAAGCGAGAGGGTGGGAACCGCCATAAAGGGATCCATTACCGCTGTGTCAGGATCTGGAATGATCAGCATGTCGCTGGCGTGGATCGGCTGCCAGCCACGAATACTCGATCCATCGAAACCATAGCCGCTTTGGAAATCGCTTTCGCCCAACTCGTGCATGGGAACCGAAAAGTGTTGCCAAACGCCAATAAAATCCATGAACTTGAAATCAACTATCTTTGCGCTGTTTTCTTTCGCAAAAGCCAATACTTCCTTTGGGGTCATATTCTCCTCCTGAGAATTTTCAAAAATAGCCACACGCGACAAGCCGGTCAGGCATGTCTAGGCAAATTACCTGCCAACGTCAACAATTTTCTTCCTCTCCGTTTTGTTTCGAGCCTTTAGCCCTTATTTATATACCTGCAATTGGCAATTTAGAGAACATTTTTGTTGCATATCGAGCGAACTTCCAATGAAAAGCTATCGACGTAAAAACCACCTCACATCCAACCTTCCGAAAATACAGCACAATTATTATTTAGGCCCTTTCTTTGCCTTAGCACAAAAATGTACCCTGTTCTAACCTCTTTTACACACCCCCCAGGCACGCAAGCAGCTTTTCTCTTAACAACTCATGTTTATCGTAGCTCATAAGCTTTTCGCCGCTAAGATCGGTAACGTAGAAGATATCGGTTACCTGCGCGCCGGGAGTCGAGATCTTTGCAAGCTGGATATTTATATCCAGCTCGAAAAGCCCCTGGGTGATGGCATGCAAAACGCCCGGCCGATCCCAGGTATAAACTTCGATCAGAGTGTAAAAATCGGAAGCATCCTCGTCTATGATCACCTTGTCGTCTTTTCGCGCAACGCGTCTTGTTTCGAGAACCGAGGGCCTTCGCCTGTCGTTAAGAATTTGATCGAGAAAGGTTGGATTTTCCACGGCGCGCGAGAGATCGGATTGCACCCTGGCCCACAGGTCGCCCGGATGAAGAGGGTCGGGAATTTTTTCGATCCTCAATATATCGCAGGCCACTCCAGGTTCCCGGGTAAATATCTCGGCCGAAAGGATATTTAGCCCCCTCGCCCACAGCACCCCGGTAATCAAGGCAAAAAGTCCGGGCCTGTCGCGCGTGATAACCGTAATCTGCCACATCTCGGACTCGACGGGCTCGGCCTTAAAGGAAAGACAACGGGTGGCCAATTCCTTTTCCATCCCATAATGGGCCAGGATGTCGGTTGGTTGCTGCGTCAGCAGATATCTAAACGAAAGCTTTTCCATCCACTCGGAGACTTTTTGGCTCTCCGCCGGATCGGTTAGAAGCGAGAGCACCTTTTCCTGGGTCTTTAGGGTTCGCGCCTCGGTGTTTTCCGGTTCAAGGTCGGGACGCATGAGAAGCCTGTCAACTTTTAAGAAAAGCTCTCGAATAAGCGAGGCTTTCCACGCGTTCCAGGCCTCGGTGCCCGTGGAACGGCTGTCGGCCACCGTGAGCAGGTAGAGAAGAAGCAGCCGTCTGCGGTCCTTTATGGCCACCGCGCACTGAGCTACGGGCTTTTCTTCCATGAGATCGCGCTTTAGAGCAATTTCGGCCAAAATCAGATGGTGTTCGATCAAAAAACAGAGCAGGTTTTTCTGTTCGTCTCCAAGTCCCATCCTTATTGCAATTTCGCCGGCCATGGCCGCGCCGCGAACCGAATGGTTCTTTCCACCCCCCTTGCCTATATCGTGAAGAAGACCTGCGAGGTAGAGGATAGGCCTTTCCTCGGCCGTGACAAGCTCAGGGCCGCAATTAAGAAGGCTTTCGCTTTCGACCTGGCCGGTCTCGATCCGGTGCAACTCCCTTACCGTGCGCAGAAGATGCTGATCGACCGTATAAACATGATAGGCATCGTCTTGGACCTTATAGCGCACACCGGCAATCTCAGGGATGAAGGTCTGTAAAAATCCGGTCTCTAGCATGGTATTGAGTACCGTAAAGGAATGTTTGGGATCGAGGAGGATGTCGAAAAACCAGCTTACCGCCTCCCGGTTTCGCCTTTCCTTTTCGCCAAAGCCGGCTAAATTTTCACGAATTACTTTTCCCGAGATATGGTGAAAGTGGGCGCCCGAGCGCGCCGCCTGCCAGAAAAACCGCATGAGCAAAAGCGGCTCTTTTCCCACCCATTCGGGTTCCATAAAGTGGAGGTGTTTTCCTTCCAGAACAAAGGGACCGGGCAAAATTCGCCTGCGCAGGCCAAAGCCGTGGAATTTCTTCTTGGGCTCTGCCAGTCTTTCGAGGAAAAAGGAAGTGGTCCTGCTGATGCGTGAAGTATCCCGGTAATAGACGCGCATGAAAGCTTCCACCGCGGTGCCTTCGGCCCCGGCGGTGCAGCCCATCCGCTGCGTGATAAGCTCCTGTTCGGGAAAAAGCAGCCGGTCCTGTCTTCTGCCGCCCAACTGGTGCAACTGGAGCCTTACCCGCCATAGAAAATCGTAGGACTGGTCGAGCCAGAGCTTTTCGGACTCCATGAGCCAGCTGTTTTGGAGCATCGGCTCATAGGAGGCGTCATTAAGGTAGACGATTCCAGCCCACCGGATGGTATGAAGGTCGCGCAGACCCCCAACGCCGTCTTTTACGTTGGGCTCGAGCAGATAGGCGCTCTCGCCGTACTGTTTGAGCCTTTCTGCCCTGTAGGAACTCAGGTGCTCGAGGAATCGCCGTTTGCCGGTACTGCCAAACGATTTAAGAAAAGAGTGCTTCCATTTGCTGAAAAACTCGGGATCTCCGGCTATAAATCCGGCTTCCAGGTAATTGGTCAAAATGGTGAAATCGTTTTTGACCATATCCCGCACCATGGAGACCGAGGCGGTCGCGTGTCCCACCTCGAAGCCGCCGTCCCACAGGCAATAGACCAGATCGTGGACAAATTCGGAAAGGTGTAAAGGCAGCCGCTTTTCATAGAGAAAAAGAAGATCGAGATCCGAGGCGAAGCTTAGTTCGCCTCGGCCCATGCCGCCTACGGCCAAAAGGGCCCAACCCGCGCAAGGCGTGTTTTCGTCAAGGGTTTTCCCAAGGGCAGCCCGCACATTGGCCGAATAGGTCCTGGCCGCAAGCAGCCCGGGAATGTCACTGCGACATTCCTGGACGAATTGTTCGCGCAGATTCTTTAGTCTTTTGACAGCATTTGAATTTATGGCCATACTCTCTCTACCTATCGAGGCAGCGCCCGGGAGGGCCCAATGGCGTTGACTTAAGGTCTGCTTAGCTCACGCGAAGCCGCGAAGCCG
>JBMFHI010000047.1:0-28145 GCA_049976905.1 Syntrophobacteraceae bacterium
AAGGAGTATCTGCCACTGGTGGTGCCACTGGCTCTTCTAAAGCACTACGTTCGCAAATACGAGCAGACATATCTCAAGGAGCAGTCCTATTTGGACCCCCATCCCGTGGAGCTGCAGCTGCGAAACCATGTGTGAGGCGGTAGCAAACGAAGATGCCCCCAAAAGATCCGGTGAGGTTCAGGGAGTCTATTTATGAGATGTTTTAATCGGGAAAACGGGTGGAAGGGCTGCGGGATTCGGCTTCCCGTTTAAGGGCGAGGAGCATTTCGTGGGTTAGACGATGCAGACGCGCGGGAACGAGCACCAGGCGGCTCAAAAACAGCCCCGGTCCCTTTAACTTTTCGGTGCTTGCCACCACGACACACTCTCCGTCTTCGGTAAAGGTGAATGTATGTTCGCCTCTTATGCCAAAGCGGCCTCCTTCCCAGACCACCTCTTTTTCGGGGATGAATTTTATTATCCTGGGTGCTATCCTTACCGGGAAGATCATTGGCTTTATGGCAAAAGAGATGCAGTCTCCCTGTGAAATCGGTTTTAGGCAACAGGCGCGAGAGTCCTCAGAGTCTTTTAGGAAGGCCGCCCTGCAGACCGAATTCCATTTTTCCCAGTCTTTTAGGGAGGTAAAAACCGACCAGACGGTAGCCAGGGGGGCCTCTATCCTGATTTCTTCTCTAATTAGCATGTGTTTACAATCCAGATTCAGATTTGATTTTCTCATTGATCGCGCGAGGCCATAATGATGGCCTGCAAAAGGGAAAAGGTCAACGGTTTGTGCCATGAGAGAGAAGATCCTTATTGCCGGCGCGGCCGGATTTGTGGGACGTCGCCTTTTGGGGGCTCTTTGCAGCCAGGGCTACGAGCCTGTGTGCCTTGTTCGCTCCAAGGCCCGCCTGCAGGGCATGGACGCGGGACTGCGGTACTCGGTCGTGGAAGCCGACCTTCTCGACCGGGAATCCTTGAAACGCGCTCTTGAGGGCGTTGGTTTCGCCTACTACCTGGTGCATTCTATGCGAAGCCAGGCGGTGGTGCGTTCAGACGACTTCGCCGACCGGGATCGAAGGGCGGCGCAAAATTTCGTGGAGGCAGCCCAAACCCATGGGGTTGAGCGAATAGTCTACCTGGGAGGACTTGGCGAGTTGGGCGATCGGCTCTCCAAGCATCTTGCCAGCCGCCAGGAAGTGGCGAGAATACTCTCTTGCGGAAAACCCAAAGTGACCGAACTGCGCGCAGCCAACATCATGGGCGCGGGCGGGGCTCCGTTCGAAATGCTGCGCTATCTGGCCGAACGATTGCCCCTAATGATCGCCCCGCGATGGATCGACACGCGTTGCCAGCCGATAGATATCCAGGATGCTCTTAAATACCTTATCGGGTGTTATAGAGAGGAGGCAACGGCTGGCGCCAGGTTCGATATAGGAGGGCCGGAAATTCTAACCTACAGGGAAATGATCCGCAAATACGCCCGAGTACGAGGATTTAGGCGGATCGTTTTATCCGTTCCCGTTCTGACTCCCCGGCTTGCTTCTCTATGGGTTGCTCTGATATCGCCTGTTCCCGCCGCAATCGTACTGCCTCTCATCGAAGGATTGAAAAATGAGGTCGTGTGCGGTGAAAACCGCATACGGGATATAATTGCCATTGCGCTTACCCCGATGGATACCTCGATCCGGATTGCTCTGGAAGAGACCCGGACGGGACCCGGCAGGCAAACTCGTACTTTTTAAAAGCCCCGCGGCAATAGAAGGTTAAGAGGGATGCAAAGCAAGGAACTCAATAGATGCGATTTGGAAGGTCTGCCATGAAAGATGGTTCTAAAAGATTGGAGCAAACGCTGGTTTCTCTTTTTAGTTCACAAAAACTCGCTGTTTTGTCGACTTATTCCAAGGGGCAACCTTACACAAGCCTGGTGGCGTTTGCGGCCACAGAGGACCTTAAAAACCTCTTTTTCGCTACCGGGCGGAACACGAGAAAATTTGCAAATATCCTGGAACATCCTCGAATCGCCCTGCTTGTAGACAACAGGTCAAACCGGGAGTCCGACTTTGCAGAGGCCTGCGCGGCAACCATTCTTGGACAGGCGGGCGAACTAAGCGGCGAGGAAAAAAAGAACCGCTTAAAACTCTATCTTGAAAAACACCCTTACCTGGAAGAGTTCGCCACGTCTGCGCAATCGGCCATCGTAGAGGTCCGAGTCCAAAGCATTGTTTTGGTGGAAAGGTTTGAGGAAACCACCACATTGGAGTTCTAAAGCAATGAGGTTGTCTTTTGGACCCCGGGCGGATTTGCGCGAGGCAGCCCCGGGATTATAGAGCGTGGAGCGGCACGAAGAGTTGCCTGCGGCTCCGCAAATAGAGCGGTTTAAGCCGTAGGCAGGCCCCGTGTGGGGCGCAAAATAAAACCGCCCGAGCGCATACAGGCAGCCGGGCGGTTTGCCTAAAGATCAGGAAGATTTTTCGCCAGGCAAAGGCGGCGAAAAAATCCCCGTTTTTAACCGATGGGCTCGTTTTGAACGAGGTTCCAGACACCGCAGGGGCAGGCGCCGGCGCAAAAGCCGCAACCAATGCACTTTTCGGGGTCTACCGCCATTTCAAAGCCTCTGTCGTTTAAAAGGGTTTGCCTCGATATGGCGGATTGCGGGCAAACGGTAACGCATATACCGCAGTCCCGGCAGGTCCCGCACGATGAACACTGCGAGGCGCACGACTCGATTCCGTTAAAGCTCGAAAGACGAGGATCGAAATATTCGAGTTTGATGCGCTCGTAGTCAATTTGGGGGCGAAGAACCAGGGTTTGGGCATCCTTGCCGGATAAAATCGCCGTCATTTTCTCCGCCGCTTTTTTGCCGGCCCCGATCGCATCGGTAAGAAGCCCGAGCTTTACCGTATCGCCTATGGCGAAAATCTTTGGATCGGTTGTCTGAAAAGAGTCGTTTACCTTGATAAAGCCTCGTTCGGTATCGACGGTTTCGGGCAGAAAGTCGAGTTCGGGCAGATCTCCGACCGAAATGATTATCGTATCGGCCGCAATCACTTCACCGGTAGTAAGTTCGAGGCCCTGGTCGGTTACGGCCTTGCTAAAGCAGGGCCAGCGGAACCTGGCGCCCGCGGCTTCGGCTTCCTTGCGTTCCTTGCCAAAGGAGAGGGGCTCCTGGATGTCTACGAGCAGGATATCCTCAGCGCCCAGCCGGTGGGCTTCGGTTGCCGCATCGCACCCGACGTTTCCCGCGCCGATGATCAGCACGCGCTTTCCAACCTTTGCCTCTCCTGCTTTGCTCATGCGCAAAAAGTCGATGGCCGGGATCAGTTTTTCCTTCCCAGGTATGGGGAGCACACGGGGTTTCTGGGTGCCCGAAGCGATTACGATGAAATCGTAGTCCTCCCGCATTTCCTCCATATCCGACTTTTCAAGCCTTCGGCTGAGGTTAACGTGAGGGATGACTTCCTTAACGCGGGCAAGCTCGGCCTGAACCACCTCATCGGGGATGCGCGAGCGCGGGATCATGGAGGAGATTTTTCCGCCAATCTCGGGCCTCATATCGTATACGACCGGCTCGTGGCCCTGCCTTCGCAGTTGCCAGGCAACCGATATGCCGGCGGGACCTCCTCCGATGACGGCAATTTTTTTGCCGCTAAGCGGGGGAAACTCCGGAAGCTTTGCTGCAACGCTGGCCTTGCCCAGAAGCGAGATGTCGAGTGTGGGCATTTTAGCCGCCTGTCTCGTACAGCTTTGCATGCAGAGGTTGGGGCAAAGATAGCCGCAAACCGAAGCGGGAAATGGTGTGAAGGCAAGCGCAAGATCTACGGCCTCATCGACTCTTCCTTCCCGGATGAGCCGCCAGCGCTCGTGGACGGGTATGCCTGTAGGGCAGCTCGCCTCGCAGGGGGCGGCGAACTTGCGGTCTTCCCAGACCGGGACAAAGCGCCTGAGAAATCCGGTGGTTATAAGAGGAATCTGTGATCTGTCAAAGTCTACGAGATCTCCTACGAGGCCGCCCTTGCCCAGTTCGGCGTCCCAGACCTCCCGGTGGAAGGCATCCATCGCCTTTCTGGGCTTGGAGTATTTTTCGCTGGGCCCCCGGGCTTTGAGGACCTGCCAATCCTCGCGATCCGACAGGCTGGGGTAGAGCTCGGATTTGCCAAGGGAGGCAAGAAAGGTCCTTAGGTTTTCGCTAAGCCACTGCCAGTCGCGGTCACCGATAGGAATAAGGCGCGCGTCGGCCTTGCTGTAGCCTTTATGCGGTCCTCGGAAATAGATCTTTCCGCCAACCATCCCGACACACGGACGATAACCCAAAATATTTTCGGGATCCTGGGGATTGTGTCCGCAAACAACGGCGATGCCCCCGGCCATGAATTCGGCGAAATAGTCGCCCACAGAGCCCAACACCCACAGTTCAGGCGGGGAAAAGCGCGGATTGTGCTTGGTCATGGTCATGCCGCGCGCGCCAATGTTTCCGCCTATATATATCTTGCCCTGGGCCATCGCGTTTGCAACGCCGTTGGTGGCATGGCCGTGGACGATAATGTCGGCGCCGGCGTTAAGCCAGCCGATATCGTCTGAAGAGGAGCCAAACACTTCGATGAGGGTATTTGGAAAACCCATCGAGCCAACGCGCTGTCCGGGAGCGCCCGTAATTTTTACATGTAGCTTTTGGTCGCCGCTCTTCCAGAGCCTGCCCCCTATGCCGTGCTGGCCGAAAGCCTCGACCTCCAACACGCGGGAGCCCTTCTCGACCGCCTGCTGAATTCTTTCTTCCAGAATGCGCGACTCCAAACGATGACCGTTTTCAAGCCCGGAAAGGCGCACTACCGACCCATGCTGCTGTTCCATATTCAAACTCCACGAGAGTTTTGTTAAGAAGAGGCGGAAACAAGGCTCAAAATTTAGCCGCTCTTGCTGTGCGTTCCCTGCTCCCTGCTTTGCCGCTCCTTTTAAACAACGTATTTTATCTGAAGCCGATCGGCCGCATCCTTATCGTCTATTGCCAGTGCGTCGGACATTCCGATCGGAAGAGAGGTCGAACGTCCCAGGGGAGCGACGATCTTTTTTAGTTCCGTATCGAAGGAGAGATAAATGTCGACGAGCCGCTCGGCCACCTTCTGAGGATCAAGGCGCCTGTAGAGGCGCGGGTCCTGGGAGGTGATCCCCTTGGGGCAAAGCCCTATGTTGCACACATTGCACCGGTCGGTCTCAGAGCCCACACAACCGGCCGCGGCCTGCATGATGTATTTGCCCACCTGGACTCCGCTTGCCCCAAGCATAATGAGCGCGGCGGCGTTTGCGGCAAGCTTGCCGTTTTTGCCCACTCCCCCTCCGGCAAAAAGAGGCACTTCGTTTTGCTTGCCAAGCCTTACGAGGTTTAAGTAGCAGTCGCGCATGTTGCTTGCGATCGGATGGCCCATATGGTCCATGGATACCGAGTAGGCCGCGCCCGTGCCGCCGTCTTCACCGTCGATGGCCAGCCCGCCCGCATAGGCGTTTCGGGTAAGGTTGTTTAAAACCGCCAGGGCGGTCGAGGTCCCGGAAATCTTGGGATAGACCGGCACCCTGAACCCCCAGGCCATGTACATGGACTGGATCATCTTAGCAACCGATTCCTCGATCGAATACTGGGTCTGGTGGGTTGGAGGACTGGGCAGGCTCACCCCGGGCGGAACGCCGCGAATGGCTGCTATGAGCTTGTTGACCTTGGACCACATCAGAAGGCCGCCATCGCCCGGTTTTGCCCCCTGGCCGTATTTGATCTCGATCGCGCAGGGGTCTTCCTTCATTTCGGGCAGGGCGTGGATGATTTCGTCCCAGCCAAAGTAGCCGCTGGCTATCTGCAGGATGGTGTATTTTAAAAATCTGGATCGCAGCAGTCTTGGCGGACACCCCCCCTCGCCCGTGCACATCCTTACGGGCATGCCCAGTTCTTCATTGAGGTAGGCCACCCCCATCTGGAGCCCTTCCCACATGTTGGGAGAAAGAGCCCCGAAGGACATGCTGCCGATGATAAGGGGGTAGATCTCCCGCACCGGAGGAATCCAGCCGTTTTCACGATAATGCCTCAGGTTTTCCTCCGGAGGCAAAACCCGGCCCAGAAGGGTTCGCAGCTCGAATTCGTGGCGTCCCGCATCCAGTGCCGGGTCGGTAAGCATCGAGATCCGGGTGAACTTTATACGGTCAAGCGTGCCAAGGTTGTGGGCATCCGGAGAGTTTCTTCTGCCTCCCCGCCTCCTTGGCTGGCCTCCCTGGTTGACATGGAAGCGCTGCTTATCGATTTCCTCGGACCGTACCGCCATTATAGCGCCGTTTGGACATACGAGGTTGCACATCGCGCATCCGGTGCAGGCATAAGCGGGATCGGTCTTTTGCCTTATCCCGTGATAGACCTGGTAGACGTTGCTCGATTCCGTAGACGGCCCGATTTCGGCCAGCGAAGGAATTTGAATCGTTCGTTTTCTGTGCACGCCAAGCTCTATTGCCTGAACGGGGCAAACAGCGCAGCAACGGCCGCACAGAGTGCATTTGTCCTTATCCCATTGGACCTGCCACTGCAGGTCACTCACGCTCAATGAAGAAGGGACAATGGTTCCGTTTGTGAGCATATCCGGACCTCCGAGCGGTCTGAAGGAATGATGACCGTATCAAGATGCATCGGCTGAAAATCTTTGGTTTTATCGCGATCGGGTATGGCAGCTTCAAGGCCGCACATTTCCGAGGAAAAGGCATACAATCCCTTCCTGCCCCCCACAACGGCGGGCCGGAGTTTTTTGCGGTCCTGGACCATGAAAACGGAGTTGTCGGGCAGCCTTCCAATAACGCAGTTGGGACCGTCGATAATGAGCCTTCGGCATGAGTGTTTGAGTTGGGTTAGAAAGCCTCCATCGGGATGGGAGGGCAAATCGGCGTCCTGGAGCGGAGTGATTATATGCTTATAGGCCTCGATGCCCAAACCGAGGCTGTTGAGCATATAGTGAGCAATATGGGTAAATACCTCGGAGTCGGACTGATAGCCCATGTAGCCGGGAAAACCACGCGACATCAGGTATTCGCGGATCGGTACGAAGGCCGTGTTTTCCCCGTTGGTCATCGAAGCTATGCCCTGGATGAAAAACGGGTGGCAGGCATAGAGGTTTATGGCATAATTGGTATTTTGCCTGCCCTGGGCCAAAATGACCCTGGCTCTTAGCTCCGCGCTGTCGAGCTGAAGATATTGGGCTACCTGTAAGGGGTCGCCTATCTCCTTTATCATGATCACATCGGGCCAGAAGCTGTAGATGATCATGTCCTCATTTTCCTCGCCCATCTGCCTTAACTGCAGGCGCGCCATCATGAGCCGGAAATCGGTTTCCTTTCGGTCCAGTCCTTCCCAGGCCTGGGGGTACTCATAGGCGCGGATTACATAGACATCGCGCTTCGGAGTGCCGGCAGGCGGGGCCTTTTGGGAGGTTCGCATTGACACCTTGTGTTTGGTCATGAACCCAAGGTTCATCATGAACTGATCGAGGCGCTTGACGCCTTCACCGGTACATATGCCCGACAAAATCGGCAGTCCCTTAAGCTCCTCAAACGGCCCGCCGAGGTCGCTCATAAAGAGGCCGACCCCCGAGCCGTCATGACCCTCCCGCATAACATCGAGGGCCCTCATGGCCAAAATTGGCGACAGAGGCTCGCTACTGGTCATCGCGATCAAACGACACATTAGGCTCTATACTCCTGCTGTTTTTTATCCATGCACCCATTGGGGGCAAAGCGAAGACACGCCGCGCCCCGGTGGGGATACTCCCAACTTGCCCGCTAAAGAGGATACGCTTCAGGCTGACCCCGGGGAAAATCTGTCAAGGACACGCGCCCGAAGGCCATATCTTTTCACTTTCCGGGGCGGCCGCGTAGCCGCTCAAACGATGAAGTGTGTTGAAAACTATGCATGATACCAGAAAAAGCGGGTGATAGGCAAGTAAATTCGCACTCTTTGCCAGCCTGGGGGCTAAGTCTTTTTTTAGCCGCAAATCCGGTTTCCGGAGCCGACCTTACTCGGGAATCAGGTCATAGTAATAGATCATGGCGTCGGAGCGGGAAATGATGCCGATTACCCGGTCGTTATCCATTACGGGAAGACGGCCTATGTCGTGCTTAATAAGGGTCCTCATGGCCTGGGCCACACTATGGCGAGGGGTAAGCGTTATCACATTCCTGGACATGAAGGCCTTTACCGGAGAGCGCCACTGGCCCTCAGTTGTAAGCTTGCTTAGGTCGCGCCGGGAAATGATTCCAACCAGCTTTTCCCCCTCCGTTACAACCACGCCCGAGTAGCCGAGTCGATTGAGGACGGCTTCGACTTCACGCATAGGCATATCGGGTGGGACGCTTTCAACCGGGAAGGACATAAGATCGCTAATCTGAACGGGCATCTGGCGGTAGTCGCCTATTGCTTCCATGAGCCAGGTTTCCACGCCTTCGGCCGAGACCGATTTGACCATGGCGGAACCGGCTCCCGCATGGCCTCCGCCGCCAAGAAGCCTCATCACGGCGCCCACATCCAAACTATCGGCTCCGCTTCGGCCAATCACCATGCAACGGTTTTTTTGAGTGTCTCTAAATATTACGAAGGCCGCATCGACATTAATGATGTTTCTATACATGCTCACAACTTCAGCAAGTCCGGGCACGTGTCCTTCGCAATCCATCCGGGCTATGCTCAAATGGTATCCCTTGAACTTAATGCGTTTGGCGTCGGCCAGCAGCGCAAAGAGGATCTCCTTTTGTCTGGGGCCGTAGGTGGGCCGCAAAATAGCCTGGATTACTTTGAGATCGGCATGCATTTCCAGAAGAGCTGCGGCGGCCCGCAGATCCCTTGGCGTAGTGGAAGGGAAGGTGAGGTGGCCGGTGTCTTCGTAGATTCCAGCCAAAAAGAGGGTGGCATGGATGGCCGAGAGCTCGAAGCGCTTTTCCATGAGCGCTTCAACCAGCAGGGTGGTAGCTGCTCCCATGGCTTCCTGGCGCAGAAAGGATGCGTTTATATCTCCGGGGTCGGGATGGTGATCCCAGAGGTGGATGTCGAGGTCCGCGCGCCTGGAGAGAGGTCCTGTTGCTTCCAGGCGATTCCAGCGGTTGGCGTCAACGACGATCAAGCGGTCTACCGACTCCAGATCGATGTTTTTCAAGGGCTCGAAGGCCAAAACATCCTTGTGGAGCGAAAGGAAAGCACGCACGTTGGGATTGACGCTGGTTGGAAGGACGGCTTTTGCCTGCCCGTAGAGCATGGAGGCGGCGCAAAGGGAGGCGAGGGCATCAAAGTCGACGTTTTTATGCGGAATAACTATCTGCATCCGGGGACCTTTCCTTGGTAAAAGCAAAGCTACAAATACTCTATTTTTACGGTCTTTGGTAACTTCAAAATGAGCCGTCCATCGAGTTGGTTTGCCGGAGGGCAAAGAAAGCGCAGGCCGTGGGGCATACGGTATGGAGTTAACAAATCAGCGAGACCCTTGATAAAATATGGCCTTTGCGTTCATGTTGGGCTATAAGCCGGGGAGGGAATCGAACCGAAGTTTGGCAGGCATGGACCGATACAGCCAGATCATTAAAATCTAGAGGAGGGGAAAATGGACCTGATTACGCAAAGCGGCATTCCGAGAGGAAAAATCGGCGTTAGGCTCATGTACACGATCTTATTTGTGGTAATTCTAAGCGTAATGAATTTTTTAATCCAGCTGATAGCGCTGCTCCAATTTGTGATATTGCTTTTGACCAAGAGCTACAGCGAACCATTGCGCTCCTTTTCAAACAAAGCCGCGGCCTATGTCTACCGGCTGATACGCTACGTAACGCTAAACGACAACACAAAGCCCTTTCCTTTCGTCGATTTTCCTGGCGAGATGGAAAGACCCGATGGTTTTGCGAGGTTCGAATAAGGCCGCGGCCGCCTGAAGTTTTAGGCGGCCGCAAGTTTTTGGAAGCCCTTAGACTGTTTTGTCGCCGCCTTGAGGCGGAGGGGTGGAAAATTCTCGATAAAGAGCGGAAGTAAGCCTTTCACGCCTGGAATCCAAGAGCCTTCGGTTGGCTTTGCGCGCCATTTTTGTTTCAGCGATAAAATATTGTAAAAGGATGGAATCTTCTGCATGGAGGGCGCCGGCCTTCTGTTTTATCTCCGTTTGGCGAAGAAGGGCAAGAAGGCCGAAAGTATAGAGAGAAAGCGTGGTTATGCGGCGCAAGAGAAACTCTTTGTCGGCGCTTTGCCCTCGCGCTATTTTTTTTCCATGGAGAAGAATCGCGCTAAGAAGAAGGACCCTGGTTGCCCTGGCGCACCTTTGGGCCTCTTTAAGGCCTTGGCGCATGAGGCTGTCTTCATAGATAGCGGGCCATTGGGGGCCCTTTACGAGAAGTTTTACGAGCTCGCCCGCAAGCCAGAGCCCCGAGCGGCCCGAGTCTTTTAGCGATTTTGCGAGCATGCGCATGCCCCAGAGGGCGGGATAGATCGAATGCACCTCTGTTGTGCCTTCGAATACCGTTGTGACCCGAATGTCGCGCATACGTTTTTCGTAGGGCAAGGTTTTGAGGTACCCGGCCCCGCCTGCTGTCTGGAGGGCCTCATAGGCGGTCTCCCAGGCCCGGGTTGTTCCAAAGAGCTTACAGTGGGAAGTCTCCACCGCGGTGGTGAGCAGGGGGTTATCCTGGAGAGCTGCCGCGGCCAGGTCGTTCATGGCCGAACTGACTGCCTCGCCCACCCGGGCGTGCACGATCTTTTCCTGGATCAGCTGAAAGTTGCCGATGGGGACTTGGAACTGAATCCGCGAAGAAGCCCGCTTTAGCATCTCTCCCGCCGAAAGGCGCATAAAAGAGGCCGAGGAGGCTCCAAGGCTCAGCCTGCCGTAGTTTAGAACGCTCATGGCTATTTTAAAACCCTCCCCCGGGGTCCCCAGCAGATTTTGCCTGGGAACGCGCACATCCTTAAAGTGGACGGGGGCCGTCGAACTTGATGTCAGGCCCATTTTGGGCATTTCCTTGCCCACCTGCACGCCTTCCCAGGCCGTTTCCACGATAAAGGCCCCGATAAAGCCCGGTTGCCTGGGGTCTAGCTGGGCAAAAACCGTCATGCCCCCTGCGTAGTTGGCATTGGTAATATAGGTCTTTTTGCCGTTTAGCACGTAGTGGGATTGATCCGGGCTAAGAGTCGCGGTTGTTTCGATGTGCTGGGCATCCGAGCCAATATGCGGTTCGGTAAGGGCGAAGGCGAAGATCATCTGCCCGGATGCGGCCAGGGGCAGATATTTTTGTTTCTGCTCCAGGCTTCCAAAAAGCTGGATGGCTTTTATGCCTATGGAAAGGTGCGCAAGAAAGGTAAAGGCGATGGGGATATCAAGCCTTGCTATCTGCTCGACCACTTTTAAATATTCGCACAAGTTAAGCCCACCGCCCCCGTACTGGGTATCGACAGTGAGGCCGAAAAGGCCGCTTTCCGCCATTTTGTCAATTAGCGGGGCGGGCAGCACGCCATCGGCTTCCCTGCCCCTTGCCAGGTGATCTTTGAAAAGCTCGCTGTAGCGGCCAACGATCTGGGCGATTTTGGCTTCGTCGATGTTTGGGGAACCGAGCCTGATCAGGTCGGGATCGAATTGGCCCCTGTAGATTTTTTCCATTATCATTAGCGCACCTCCCTTGTGTACCGGAAAACCTATGAAGCGGGGAAATTCCCGTGGATCAGCGCCCCCGGCAACAGCTGATCATTAAGGGACGGCAAACCGCAGAGCCCCATCGGCATCGACGACTCCGCTTACTTTGCCGTCTCGAAAAAAGACGTAGTCAAATTTATAGGACCATCGGTTCCCGTGAACCGCGGTTGGCGTCCCCTGGACAGCCAGCACATCATCAGGGGTAGAACCCTTTGAGAAATAATAGGGGTGCTTGCCCTTGTCTGCCGGAGCCGAAGGCGTGAGGCGTATTTTAAGGGTTCCGAAGTAATTATCGTATCCCGCTACGAGGCCGTCTTCAAAGATAAGCTCGGCAAAGCCGTAATACCAGCGGTTTTCTTTAATGCGGGTAGGGGTCCCCTGGACTTCGATCACCTGCTGCTCGCTGGAGCCGAGTGTAATGTAAGGGGTAGAAGGGCCTGGAGCAGAGCCGGGGATAAGTTTTACGCGCAAGGAGCCGTCGAAATTGTTGTACCCACCGACTCGCCCGTTATTAAAATGCACCGCCGAGACTCCGTAAATCCATGTAGAGCCCTGGATTCTTGTAGGTGGTCCCTGGATGTGGAGTACTTCGGTACGGCTGGAGCCAAGAGTGAAAAAGTCCCTGGGCGCCTGGGAGCCTGGAAGTGCGGGGTGCAGGGCAGCGGAGGGAAGATGTTTTTGCACTTTTACCGCCCTGTGGATTCTTTTAGAAGGCCGATGGAGGTTCAATCTCGGGATGCGGATACGGGGATCGGGAGCGATGCTTGAGGTTAATGGAAAGAAGAACAACAGGAGGAGTGTTGCGGCGGCAAGGATCGAGGCCGCATGTCTGTTGGGCCATAGACGGGAGTATAAACGGGCGATGGAATGGAAGCGCGCTTTAGAGCTTAGCGCCGCATCGGGCCTGGGGGCGGCAGGTCTAACACGGCTGGAATCCCTCTTTGAGGTGCGGGGCTTTTGGGGGGCGGGGCCCCAGGTCTTTGAGATGCGCCGGTAAGCTTCGTCGATTTCCAGGAATTTTTTTTCCGCCAGCGCCCTGGTTTCATAGGACTCCATCTGATGGCGGTCGGGGTGCCACTTCTTGACCAGGTTCCGGTATGCCCTTTTAACCTCCGAGGGTTGGGCGTCAGGCTCAAGTCCAAGTGTTCGAAAATCGTCGTCCAAGTGAACTTCGTGTCCCACGGGTCAGAAGATCCCCATTGCATTATCGACCTGAAAGCGCAGAGACTGGGCCGCGGATTATTTCGCGTACTGCCTCAAGCCCCATTTCCGATTGAAAAACAAATATATACCATTTGCATTCCAGGCTGTATAATCCAAAAGAGTGTCATTTCCCAGTCGGTTGGCCAATAAAAATTTAAGGAAACGGTTTCTATGACCGATAACATTGCAAAGGCGGAAAACCTTATGCTCATACTGACCAGAAAAACGGGCGAGTCGATTCTGATTGGCGAGGATGTCGAAATAACGATTACCTCGATAGATCAGAACAAGGTGCGGGTGGGAATCAAAAGCCCCGCGCACGTCCCTATCTACAGGGAAGAGCTATACCGGAAAATCCAGAAAGAAAACCGAGCTGCAGCGCTAATTGGCAAAGACGAATTCGAGAATCTGCTCGACGCTTACACCGGCGGTCGGCGGAGCGGCTGACAGATCGGGGGAAAGTTTTCGTATCGAGGAGTTTTCATGCAGGTTAAAACCTCCCGTTTTGGAACCATAGAAATAGAAGAAAAAGATGTTATCAACTTTCCCTGGGGGATCCCAGGCTTCGAAAATCTCAAGAACTTCGTGCTGCTCGAGTATAAAAGCGGTCCCTTCCAGTGGCTGCAGTCATTAGAGGAGCCCGGAGTTGCATTCGTGGTTTGCGCGCCCGATTTCCTGGGTATGGTCTATTCGGCCCCGGAGGCAAAAAAGAGGCTGATCTGCCTGCAAAGAGAAGAAGATCTGATAGTGCTAAACATCGTGTCTTTTAATCGTGAAACGAAAGCCATTTATTTCCATGTTAAAAGTCCGCTCCTCTTCAATGTTGCCCAAAGAATCGGCTATCAGTGGACAATGGAAACCGATGAAATCAAGGGCCATCTGATGATGCCCCCGGTCTCGCACCCCTGAAAGGGATGGCTGCCGGAGCAGGGAAAACCCAGCAATTGCCAAAATCGAGAAAATCCACCGCTTGACTAGCTCAACGCGACCTCTTTTCAATAACACGGTAGTCGGAGATGACAACCTGGTGCGGCGTCCCGTAAATTCGCTGCTATTTACAGTTAAGTTGGTGGGCACAAAAAGCCGTGCCCGTCCCATGCTTTCGGCCGATTGGGATACCGTAGAACTTAAGAATGGAGTTGGATACAGGCGATATCAAGCCGCCATGACCTTAAAGGTAGGGTCTTCCCACTCACTCGAAAGAAGGGAAAACTTTAACTCTTGGATTTATTAAGGAAAGACATGCGATCGCCCCGGCTCTGCTTGCCGGAGCGCTTTTTTTAGATTAAAATTAATGATTGGGTGTTGGTAATTAATTCCACCTTACTTTTTCTGTGTCCATTCTATGAGAATAATGATGAGAAGACCCAATATTGTAACTGAGGACGGCGACTTTTCGGTGGCGAGCTATAATATTCATCTCTACCGGGGGATCGACGGCGTACTCGATCCCGAACGCGTAGCCCGTGTAATCAAGGAGTTGAGATCTGAGATCGTGGGATTGCAGGAAATCGATTCCGTTTTTTTTAAGACCGAGAAGTGCGCCGACCTTATTTCTGAAAAAGCGGGCATGGAAGTAGTCCTCGGGCCTTCCAGGCGGCGGAGGCGCGCAAGTTTTGGAAACGCCCTCGTTACCTCTTTCCAGGTAAAGGATGTAAGATATATAGATTTGAGCCTGGCCGGAAGGCGCCCAAGGGGCGCGCTCGACGTCGATTTGCTGGTAAAAGGCGAAACCATCCGTGTGATAGTGGCTCACCTCGGCCTGGGGCTGGGGGAACGCCGCATGCAAATCCGGCGTCTACTGGAGGTGTTTTGCTCGGAGCAAGACCGGATGGAGATCATGCTGGGCGATTTCAACGAATGGGTCCCGATGGTAAATCTGCATTATGTTCATAATTTTTTCGGCAAATCCCCAAGCCTTAGAACTTTTCCCTCATTCATGCCGGTTTTGCCGCTCGATAGAATCTGGGTAAGACCCTCGGAATCTCTGGTGAGCCTCTCGACACACAAGACGCCCCTTAGCCGAATGGCCTCCGATCATTTGCCCTTAAGGGCTGTTGTGACCCGAGAGCCAAAGGCCAAGGCCATGGGCTTTGACTATAACTGAGTACCCAAAAGTTGCCGGCCTGAAGGTAAACAGACGCCTTGGCAAACGGAACCGATTTTGAGGCAGTGCCCCTGACTATTTTTCCGGGAAACTGCCCGATGAGGGTTAGACGTGAGGGCTTATTGCTTCACGTGCGTTTCTTTTCCAAAATGACGAGCTTTAGCGCTCCGAGTAAAGTCCCATTGGCGCTGATTGTTTTTAGTTGAAAAGAATCCAGAAATTGTTCGATTCCCCCGTTTCTTATAAAACGGACAAAGTTTCTAAAGTGATCCCCGCCGGCAACTTTTTCTACAAGGCCCATAAGCGAGAGGCCCAACCTTGAGCCCCCGTTATTTAGCCCAGCGTAATCCAAAACGATAAGTTTACCTCCCGGGCTTAGAACTCGCAAGATTTCTCCGGCTACGGCGATACTCATTTTGTGCTCCATTTCGTGCAGAGCCAGGCTGATGGTGACGCAGTCGAAACAAGAGGATTGGAAGGGCATATTTTCCGCGTTTGCGTGGAAGTATGTGACAGCTACCGGGCTTTTGCGGCGAGCCACGGCAAGCATGGAGGGCGAAAGGTCTATTCCGTTTACCTCGAAGCCGGTTTTTTCAAGCATTCTCGCCTGTTCTCCCGTGCCGCAGGCAACATCGAGAATGCGAGCGCATTTTTGAATTCTTGCGGCTCGGAGGATTTCTGTTCGAGCCCTTTTTAAAAAAGGAGCCGTCAGGAAGTCATAAAACGGTGCGGCCATGGCGTAGAAATCGGTTCTCGCAGTCGATTGCCTCATATATAAATACCCAGGAAGTCTAAAATATTGCGTTTTTCAATGTGTTGACTATGGCTTTCCCTTCAGGGCGACGTTTTCACTCCGCCGGGATGCAGCCCAGAGGCTAACGACCGGTGGGCCGGTCGCCGGCAAGTATTCTCCTGGGTCCATGCGTGCTTTCCGCCATGCTCCTTTCGACTTTACGCAATCCTTCTACAAATGCCCCAGAAGACGCATGCGTTCATCGCGGGCGGCCAACCGTTCATTTTCGAGTTGGGCGCGGGCAAGCCGCAGACTATCGAGTTCGATTTGCGCGGCCTGCCGCAGCTGGCCGTCGGGGTGGTTAATTTGCCTTTTAAGAGCGCCGGCGCGAAGGGAAGACTCCCTTATCCTGGCCAGCACATCCAGTTCTCTTGTCGTAAAAAGCCTCTTCTTGTCCGCGCAGCTAAGACCTGGAAAAGTTTCGGAAATATCATCTTCGCACGCGCAGCACCCCAGGATCTCTTCGGCTCTTTCTTTTTCCATCTGGTTGCCTCCAATATGAATTATACTGAATTTATTATTTTATATATAATAATGCCTGCAATCTTACTGATAAAGGAAGCGAATGTGAGAAAAATAAGTTTTGCGACATTGTTTGTGCTGGTTGTGGCCTCCTGCTTTTCCTGCATGCCGGAAGTACAGCCCATCCTGAAGCCTCGGGTGCTTTCGATTGATCAAAGGATAGCCGAGCAGGAAAAATGGCTCGATCAGTATATCGCAGACAAGGCGATCCCAGCCCCTCAGGCAAGAGTTATACGGGACAAGATCGAGCAAATAAGGGGAAAGTATAAAGCGTTTCAGGCCGCCGGGAAGCTTACCCCCGAGCAAGCCCGGGCTATAAACCGCATGCTTGATGACACCAGCGAGCAGATTTTTTTCAGTATTAAAAAGAAGAAAAAATTGTTGCCTTAGCGAGTTTTCTTCACTATCCCGATCACATTGGGTACGGGCAGAGAAAATTTAAGCGAATCCTCTTGAAGCCCATCCAGAGTGCAATATCTTTCCATGCCCATCCTGGGCGTGGAAAGATAAAGGGCTGCCTGTGGTCCGCCCTCGAGATACATTGCGCTCTTTAGGTCCAGCGGAAGAGAGAGCAAAATTTGTATGAAATCGTGAACCGAACCGGGAGTTGTGCAGAAAAGAAAGAGGATATTTCCCCTGGAGTCCATTCCCAAGGCCAGGCAGCTCCATTTCGCACCCTGCTCATTCCACACATTTTCCCCTTTGCACGAAATCATCCTTATGGACTGCACGAAAGAGCGGTATTTCGTGCGCAGGTCGTTAAAATCCCCGCACTCACGATCGAGTAGTTGTATCGGCGGCAGGTCTTTTTTCACGGGATTAAACGCCAGGATGGTTTTGTCGCGACTTAGCCTGGGGTTGTTTATGTGACTAAAGTTTTTCATAAAGTCTATGCTGGTCAAACCGTCTTTTTGAAACATCGAGGCGTTTACGGCCACGACCAGATGGTTTTTTAAGGCCCAATCCTTTACCGAAAGAGACTCTTTACCATGTTCGGAGGCGCAAAGAAGTTTGAAGGAATAATATGCGGGGTCGATTTTTACAATGGTGATGGCGTAGTTGGTGTCGTTTAAAGCCGACTTTAATTCCGCTACATGCAATCCTTTGTCGGCTTCCTTCCATGCAATGGGCGAGGCGGCTAAAACGGGCCTGGAAAAGCACAATGCCAGGCCGTATACGATCACTCTGAAAAAGAGCCCGGTAAACCGGAGATGTAGTCGCATGGCAAATCCAGGCTTAGGATGGCAATGGGGCCTGTCCGTTATCTTTGTGGGCTCCCCGGCCAACAGCAACTTTAAGCGATTACTGCGGCCATAATACCATCAAATGTGGCTTGGGGTCCACTTTTTGCGATCTCATTTTATCAGCTCCAATTTGCGCAACTCCTGCAATAACTTGGCCTTTTCGATAGGTTTGAACAAATAGGCATCGCAGAGGTTGTGGTGAGCGGCTATGATGTTTTTCATATCGTTTAGCGAGGTGGTCATGACGATTTTAGCCCCATGGGTCGATACGATCCCCTGGGCTTCTTCCTGTTCGCGGATGTATCTGAGCGCTTCTTGTCCATCCATTTTGGGCATCATTATATCCATACAGACAAGGTCATAGGGCTCGCCTTCCATTCGGGCTCTAAGGACTGCTTCCACGGCCTCCGTACCGTTGACGGCAATATGAACGGAGCCGTAATTTTTTAATATTTCCTGCAACAACAGCCGGCTGGTAAAATCATCTTCAGCAATAAGAGTTTTCATGGTCTAAACCTTTCCCTGGGTTTGGCGAGCATCTATTTCTTTCTTAAAATCTTTAAGATGAGTCTGCAGATCGGTCATTATGGCCCGTGCGGGGGCTAGGTCCTGCGCATTGGCGGCTTTTTCAATCTCCCAGGCGGCTGCCTGCATCGTCTCAGCGCCTACAATCGAGCATGCACCCTTTATTGAATGCGCCTGCCTCTCGGCGCGCTCGAAATCTTTGTGCTCGATGAGAATGCTTAGAATCTCGATCTGCTTTGGGATGTCGTCGATGAAGCCCTCCAAGATTTTCTTGGCAAGGTCTGCGTCACCCATCAGACGATCAAGCATTTCCGCCTTATTCCAAACCGAAGGTTTTTCCTGCCGGCCATTTCCCGTATCCACCCCGGACCTTAGCACTGATCTAGCGGGGTAGTTTTTCCCCCCATCGTTTGGAGCCCATTTTTGCAGTGCGCCGGCCAATGCCTGCGGCGTTACCGGTTTGGTTATATAGTCGTTCATTCCGGCGCTCAGGCATTTTTCGCGGTCCCCATGTATGGCATGGGCGGTCAATGCTATTATGGGTACATTGCGCATAGCCGACTGCATAGCGCGAATTTTTCGGGTGGCTTCCAATCCGTCCAACACAGGCATTTGCACGTCCATCAAAACGATGTCGTAGGGGATTGACTCGAGGGCCTTGACGGCTTCTGCTCCATTGGCTACCGCATCGGCATTGATTGCGAACTTTTTGAGGATGCCGAGGGCGACTTCCTGGTTGGTAAGGTTGTCTTCGGCGATAAGGACACGTAACTTTTTATCGACGAACATGCCCCTTAGAGCCCAGGGATTTATTGGAGGCAATAGTTGCTCGGATGCGGCGCCAGGATCGGTTAAGGCCAAAGAAAGCGTTCGGCCAAGTTCATGATAGCGTACCGGTTTTGAAAGGTTCGCGCCCGGAGCGCTATCGAGTTGGCTCCTTGCACTATTACCGGTCCCCGGAGTTATGAGCATCACCATGCGGGTATCGGCCAGGCGACTGTCTGAATTGATCGCAAGAGCGAGCGTCTTGGCTTCCATGCCCGGCATCTGTCGATCAAGAACGGCCAGGCGAAAGGGATCGCCCTCTTGGGCTGCCCGCAGGAGAGCCTCGCGGGCGCAGGTCTCATCCATTGCGGCCTCCGGGCGCATTCCCAGAAAAGTCATGTAAGAGGACAAGATTTGGCGGCTTGTGGCGTTATCGTCGACTATTAGCGCTCGAACCCCCTTAAGATTTTCGAAGGCAACCGTTTTGGGCTGCGAGCCGTCAGGCTGTTTTTGCAAAGGCATTGTGAACCAGAACTGTGTGCCGCGGCCATATTCACTCTTTACCCCTAATTGACCGTCCATCAATTCGACCAATTGTTTGGTTATGGACAGCCCCAAACCTGTTCCGCCATATTCTCTGGTCGTTGAGGCGTCGACCTGGGTGAATTTTTCAAATAAAAGGGGGAGCTTTTCCCGAGGGATCCCGATACCGGTATCGCGCACCACAAAACGCAAAATAGCCGTACTTTCGGTTTCAGACTCCAGGGAGACAAGAAGGGCCACCTCGCCTGCATGGGTGAACTTTATGGCATTTCCAAGCAAGTTGGTAATAACCTGGCCTAAACGTCCCGGGTCGCCTCGCAGTTTAGACGGTATTTGGGGCGGGATGCTGCAAAGCAATTCGAGGCCCTTGCCCTGGGCCGCAACCGCCGCGGAATCGGTAAAATCTCCAAGCAGGCTAAGCAGATCAAAGTCGACTAGCTCCAGGTCAAGTTTTTTGGCTTCGATCTTTGAGAAATCCAAGATGTTGTTGATCAGACCAAGCAGGGCCTCACCGCTTGCTCGAAGGATTTGGGCATAGCGTTTTTGATCCTCGGTAAGTTCGCTATCGAGCAACAGCCCCGTCATGCCGATAATCCCGTTTAGAGGCGTGCGAATTTCATGGCTCATATTGGCTAGAAACTCACTTTTGGCGATGCTTGCCTTTTGAGCCTGTATGGCCATTTCCCTGGCAACCAGGGTCTGTCTTTGGAGTTCGCTGTTGATGCGGCCAAGCTTCTCTTCGGCCTGCTTTCGCTCTGTAATGTCGCGCAGCAGGCCCACCGACTGCCACCCCTCCATGTAAAAGGAGGAGAGGGAGAGTTCAACGGGAATTTCCAACCCGTCCTTGCGGCAGGCAAAGAGTTCTCGCGTCTTTCCGATAGCTTTCCCCCGGCCGGTTTGCAAAAACCCGGAAAACCCTTCCGCAAAGGCTCTCAGGTAGCGCTGCGGCACTATGAGTCCATGCAGCTCCCGGCCCATGGCCTCTTCTTTTGAATAACCGAAAATACTTTCGGCCGCCGGATTCCAATAGCTTATGTTCCCATCGGGATTGATCATTACGATTGCATCGCGGGCCGATTCGGTAATTGCGTGGGTTCTGTTCAAAGTAAGCTGAAGGGCGGCGCTCGTTTCTCTTAGTTCGCTTTGTATTCTTCTTTCCCGCCGGATTCTTTCGATTTTTGCTTTAAGTTCATGGAGTGTGAAAGGTTTTCCAATGAAATCAGCTGCTCCTGCCCTGATAAGATCGCTGTAGGTGTGGTCTTTGGTATAGCCGGTCATCAAAATGGTATCGATTTGAGGGTTTATCTCATGGACTCTTTTCAAAAGCTCCAGGCCGTTCATAAGAGGCATGACGATATCGGAAATCACCAAATTGTGATGACCTTCCTGCAAAATCGCCAGAGCACTGTGCGCATCTTTTGTGCTGTCGCAATAGTAGCCCGAGCGGCGAAGAAAATTCATTACCATTGTGCACAAGGATTGCTCATCATCAACGACTAGAATTTGTGTCTGTTCCGTTTCCATTTTTCTCTATTTTCAATGGAAATCAAATTCCATCAAGATGTTGTCATTGCAGCTGCGGCAGTTATACAAACTGCTCTATCGGGAGTTTCTTATGATTTCGGCAAAACACAGTCTTTTCTTTACGAATAAAAAGAATGACAAACTAATTAGAGGGATTCACTAAAAATCGGAGTTTACAAAGAGATAAGGTGGAATTTAAATTTTACTTTCTTCGCGGCAAATAACTCAGAGAGGAACAAAAAAACCGGGCCATAAATTGTTTTCCGGCGGTCTTAGGGTTTTCCCCCTAAGACCTCCTGAGATTGGCAATGCTTTTGTCGGGCTATTGAGCCACAACCGATTCGGGTTCGCGGACATGGGTTACCGCGAGTTCTCCGTCTCTATAGTCCACGGCAATAGTGGACCCGTCCAGGATGGAGCCGGCTATTATGGCCCGGCCTATCCTGGTTTCGACTTCTCTTTGCATGTAGCGCTTGAGAGGCCTTGCGCCGTAGACCGGGTCGTAGGCGGCCTTGGCGATGAACTCGCGCGCCTGCGGGCTAAGTTCGAGAATGAGGCGCCTGGTCTTTATCCTCCGGTTAAGGTCGCCTGCCAGAAGATCGACGATCTTTTCAATCTCTGCCAGGGTTAGCGGCTTAAACATTATTATCTCATCTACCCGGTTTAGAAATTCGGGCATGAAGTGATTTCTAAGGGCACCCATTACACTATTGCGTGCATGTTCGGAGATTTCCCCCTCCCTTGTTACCTCCTGGAGCAGGTATTCCGAGCCTATATTGCTTGTCATGATTATTACGGTGTTTTTGAAGTCGACCGTTCGCCCCTGGGAGTCGGTTAGCCGCCCGTCGTCTAGAATTTGCAAAAGCGTATTGAAGACGTCTCTGTGCGCCTTTTCGATTTCATCGAAAAGAATTACCGAATAGGGCTTTCTGCGCACAGCCTCGGTAAGCTGGCCGCCTTCTTCGTAGCCGATGTAGCCGGGAGGGGCGCCGATAAGACGAGAGACCGTGTGACGTTCCTGGTATTCGCTCATATCGATTCGCACCAGGTTTTCTTCCGTATCAAAAAGAGCTTCGGCCAGGGTTTTGCCAAGCTCGGTTTTGCCAACTCCGGTCGGGCCAAGAAAAATAAATGAGCCAATGGGGCGTCTTGGGTCCTTTATTCCGGACCGGGCGCGGATAACGGCGTTTGCAACAAGCTGAACGGCTTCATCCTGGCCTATGACGCGCTTATGGAGCACTTCATCGAGTCTAAGCAGTTTTTCCCTCTCTCCCTCGACAAGTCTTGTGACAGGAATTCCTGTCCAGCGCGATACGATGTCGGCAATTTCTTCCTCGGTTACCATCTCGCGAAGAAGCCGTGAGCCGTCCTGCCTGTTGGATAGCCGTTCTTCCTCCTCGCGAAGTTTTTTTTCAAGCTCGGGGAGAACGCCGTATTTTAACTCAGCGGTCCTCTGGAGATTAAATTCGCGTTCGGAGGCCTCGATTTCGTGGCGAACCTTCTCGATTTCCCCTCTATGGACCTGCACTCTTTTTATGGATTCCTTTTCGGACTCCCACTGGGCTTTCATGGAATCCGATTTTGAGCGCAGCTCCGCCAGTTCCTTTCTAAGAGCCTGGAGCCTGTCGCGGCTGGCCCGGTCCTGCTCCTTTGCAAGGGCTACCTCCTCGATTTCAAGCTGGCGAGCCCGTCTTTCGACTTCGTCCAGCTCGGAGGGCATCGAATCGATTTCGGTCCTGATCATTGCGCAGGCTTCATCGACCAGGTCGATCGCCTTATCGGGCAAAAAGCGGTCGGAGATGTAGCGGTTGGAGAGAACGGCGGCGGCCACCATGGCACTGTCCTGGATTTTAACGCCGTGGTGGACCTCGAAGCGTTCCCTCAGGCCTCGAAGGATGGAAATCGTGTCTTCAACTGTTGGCTGATCGACCACAACGGGCTGAAAACGCCGCTCGAGGGCCGCGTCCTTTTCGATATGCTTGCGGTATTCATCAAGAGTGGTAGCTCCTATGCAATGGAGTTCTCCCCTTGCCAGCATGGGCTTTAGCATGTTTCCCGCATCCATCGAGCCTTCGGCTTTGCCTGCTCCGACGATGGTATGGAGCTCGTCAATGAAGAGCAAAATCTTGCCCTGGGCCTCTTTGATCTCGTTTAAAACCGCTTTGAGCCTTTCTTCAAATTCGCCCCGAAACTTGGCGCCCGCGACCAGAGAGCCCATATCAAGAGCAAAAATCGTCTTATCCTTAAGCCCTTCGGGAATGTCTCCCCTTACGATACGGTGGGCCAACCCCTCCACAATGGCCGTTTTCCCAACCCCGGGCTCGCCTATAAGCACCGGGTTATTCTTGGTCTTGCGGCTAAGAATGCGTATAACGCGCCTTATTTCGGAATCCCTGCCGATGACGGGGTCGAGTTTTTGGTTCCTTGCCTCGTCGACAAGGTCGCGGCCGTATTTTTGAAGGGCCTCGTAGGCCGATTCGGGCGTGGCGCTTGTCACCCTCTGGCTGCCGCGAATAGAGGTAAGGGTGTTAAGAAGCGAGTCGCGCGTTACCCCGAACTGGTGGAGGATTTGTGCCGCGGGCGTGCTCGTTCCTTCCTGGATAAAGGCGAGTAGGATGTGTTCGACCGATACGTATTCGTCCCTTAGCCTCTTTGCCTGCTCCTGGGCCTCGGTAAGCAGCCGGTTCAAACGGTTGGTGATATAGATTTTGCCCGGTTCAACCCCCGGGCCGCTTACGCGCGGTTTCCTGTTGAGCTCGTCTTCGAGCCGCTGACGCATGGAGTCCACCGGAATCTCCATCTTTTTCAACAGCCGCGAGGCCAGCCCGTCGGACTGCTCAAGCAATGCCAGAAGAAGATGCTCACCGTCAACTTCTATATGGCCGAAGCGGATCGCCTTGGTTTCAGCGGCCTGCAGGGCCTCCTGAGATTTGGTAGTAAATTTATTGATATCCATAGCACCTCCAAAGTTTAAACCCTTGGATCGAATGTGGAGTTTTTCTTAAGTTCCTCGAATAACGCCAGTTCCTTTGCGGACGGATGTGTTGGAACCCTCACCGCGATAATTACATACAAATCTCCCGCCGCGCCTTTGGGGTTAGGCATTCCTTTGCCGCGCAGCCGCAGCTTCTGGCCGCCCTGGGCTCCGGGGGGTATTTTGAGATCTATGCCGCCGGAAAGTGTCGCCACTCTGACATCGGCTCCAAGCACGGCTTCCCAGGGCGAAACGGGAAGCTCCATGGTAATATCGCGCCCATTAAGACTAAAAACCGGGTGCGGCTCAATTTCCACCCTCAGGTAGAGGTGGCCTCGCGGGCCCCCGCCCGTACCTTCAGCGCCCTGCCCGGACAGTCGAATCTTCTGGTGCGGCAGAATGCCCGGAGGAATTTTTACGTCATAGCGTTTTTCACTGACCTCCATCTGTCCCTGGGCGTTGACCGTCCTGCTTTGCAAGACGATCGACTTTGTGCCGCCCTGGAAGGCATCCTCCAAAGAGATCCGAATGGTGGATTCATGATCGGCGCCGGGCTGGCGAATAGCCCCTCCGCGTGTATAGCCCCCTGGCGAAGCTCCGCCCCGGGGCTGTCTAAAACCCATTCCCCCAAAAAGGGATTCGAAAAAATCGCTAAATCCGCCGGGGCCCGCCTCGCCACCGCTCCAATGAAATTCGGTTTGATAGCCGCCGCGACCCCCTGCGAACTCTTGAGACTGCCATCCCGGAGGAGGTCTGAAATCCTGTCCCGCCTGCCAGTTAGACCCCAGCTGGTCGTACAATTTTCTCTTCTCAGGATCCTTTAGAACCTCGTAGGCCTCATTTATTTCCTTGAACTTGTCTTCGGCATTGGAGGCCTTGTTGACGTCGGGGTGGAACTTGCGCGCAAGTTTCCTGTAGGCCCGCTGGACCTCGTCCTGACCGGCAGTTCTCTTTACTCCCAGTATTTCGTAATAGTCTCTGTATTTTACAGCCATAAAGCAATGACCGCCCCTTTGAAGTGGTTGCAGCGCTTAGCGACAAGCCTGGGAAAAAACCCGGGAAGCGGGTAGCAAGGCTTGGAGGTGAACCTCTTCCTGTTTGCCACTTCCGGCTTCCTTTTTGCCTCTGCCGCTCATCATCCGGTTTTTTCTCTATCTTTACCGTGAGATAGTCTGCCTGTCAATGCTCGCTAAATTCGGCGTCGATAACATCTTCACCGCCTCCCGGACGCGGTCGGTACTCCCCCTGGTCATAATCACCCCACTTCCTGCCTATAAACCTTTTGGCGGAATAAATTGCGGCCCTGGGGTTTAGTATTGCCTGAGGTCTTGCAACCTGGCCAACCAGCCGTTGGCCATCCCAGGTGTAAGCAACAACCGAGGCTGTCAGACGGGATCCTTCGGCGTTGGGTATTACAGTGGACTTTCCTTCCTCCCAGATTGCCGCAACCGAGTTGGTAGTACCCAGATCAATGCCCACTGTCTTAGCCATTTGAATCCCTCCCAATAGAGAAATTTGCGGTCGTAGCGGCCGCAGGGGCCATAACCGGAAGCAGTCCTAAGATAAGCATATGGAGAGGGTGGCACAAGAGATTTGCTAG
Source organism: Syntrophobacteraceae bacterium (assembly GCA_049976905.1). Lineage (GTDB taxonomy): Bacteria > Desulfobacterota > Syntrophobacteria > Syntrophobacterales > Syntrophobacteraceae > SbD1. Next base: position 25,458 of record JBMFHI010000047.1, read on the forward strand.
CAATTAAATGAGGTGAGTGCTAATTTGTGCTCTCCTCTTTTACGCCCGGGTTGGGCCCAAAAGAAGATCTGTTTTCTACAGGGGTTTTTCAAGTAGCTCCACGGTATAGGTCTTGACCGGGGTAGGTATCCCTTTAACCCTGATTTCTCCAAAAAACTGTGTAGGCATAAAGGGGGCGATAAGGTCGCGGGTCTTTTTAGAGATGAGGATTGCGTCAACAGGGGCGGCCGATTCCAATCTTTTGGCAAGGTTTACCTCAGAGCCCAGCACGGTATAGGACAGTCTCCTGGAGGAACCCATATTGCCAACCACGACCTCGCCCGTATTTATTCCTATACGCACATGGACAGGGAATCCTCCTTCGCCGGCCCACTTCCGGGTGAGTTCGCGAGCCTTTTTCTGCATCTCCACAGCCGCTTGCACCGCTCTTAAGGCATGGTCCTCTACAGGTTCGGGATCTCCAAAAAAAACCATCAAACCGTCTCCGATGTATTTATCGACCGTGCCGGTGTGGGCAAAGACGATTTCTACCATCTTTTCGAAATATTCATTTAAAAACCCCCGGATCCTGTCGGGCGACAATATTGAGGAGTGGGCGGTAAAATCTTTTATGTCACTAAAAAGGATAGTCAGCTCTTTTCTTTGGCCAGTGTTTATACGCGCCGGGTCGGCGAGGATTTTTTTTACGACCTGCGGAGCGAAGTAGGATTCGAAGGACCTGCGCATAGCCTCCTTTTCCTTGGCATCGCGCAAGTAGCGCAGGGTTCCCATAACCGCTGCGGCGCCCGCGGCGCAGCTAACGGGCCTGACGATATCGAGCATCAGTCCGTCGAGGAGAAAAAAAGCAAAGCCTGCCCCCGCATAGCTTGCCGCCAGCAAAAGGGTCGAACCGGCAAAGAAAATAGGAGAAAACCAAAGGGAGAAAAGGAAAACGACGGCAACCATCGCTACTTCCACGACCAGGGTTTCGTAAGGGCCCATAGCCGATAAAAAGTCTCCGGAAATAATGGTTTGGATCACGTTGGCATGCAGACCGCTCAATGGGAAGTCTATATCGACGGGAACGGCCCCCAGATCGGTAGCGCCTGTTGAAACATCGGAGACAACGGCAATTTTTCCCGAAAGTTCATTTTTCCACATGTCGAAGGTATAGCGGTCATCGGATGCGGCAAGGACCTGCGCAAAATTATAGTGGCGCATCGACCCCCAGGGGCCGATAAAATTAATGATCATCTGTCCGCGCCTGTCGATTGGGATGAGGAGGTTTTGGGGCAATCGTCCTGGGAGCCGTGCGTTTTTGAGGCAAATGTAGCTGCCCGGTTTTATCGTTATTTGCCCCGGACTAACGGAGAGATAATTGCAAACAAGGCGAAACGGGAGGCTGGGATAAAATCCGCCGCTACACTTTACGAGCAGAGGCACACGGCGGAGAACACCGTCGGGATCGGTTTTTAAGCTGATAAAACCCAACCCTCTGGAGGCATCGGCCAGGGCGGGGAAGGTAATAATAGGCCGGGTTCCCGAGTAAAACCCATCCGTATTGCCCTCGACCCTGGGCACCCACCTGGTGTGATCAATGTATTCCAGGACCTGAGGCGGCGAACGGCGCGACGAAGCCGCCCCGCTCGTTCCCAGGCCAAAGGCCATGCCAAAATAGACGTCTCCCGCCTCTCGGGTCGCGGCTATCAGGGCCTGGTCGTCGGCCCGGTCGGTTTCAGCGGCAAAAATCACGTCATAGGCCTGGGCCGCTACACCCATTTGGGCCAGGTTCCTTATGACCCCGGCATACTGTGCGCGGGTGGGGTAATAGGTTCCCAGCTGGCCAATGGCCGTATCGTTTAAATCTATGTGAACAATGGTGCCATCGTATGCGGGCCTTAGGGCCGCATACGAGGCGCGCAACCTGAAGAACCTGTCGAAGACCTGTGAATTCCAGGTTTCAAACAAGCCTCCGGAAAGCTGAAAAACGAGTTGGATAACACAAAATGAGGCGACTGCCGCAAGCAGATAGGCTCGCCTTCGCTCGAGGCTAGTTGTGCTCAATCGTGTAAGTCCTGGCCGTAAATCCTTTTGAGACGATTTCGTCGGCAAAAGCGGCGATGTCGAGCCGTTTGGAATCCCGTGGAGCGTTTACGCTTCTAAGGGCTCCCCCGATGGTGACGGGCCGTTCGGCGGGCGAGCACAAATCGGGGTGCTCCTTGCTAAGAACCTTTAGACGTTCCAGCAGCGTCTTTGCCTGCACTGCCCTGGCCTCTCCCTGCGCCGAGCAATACTGAGAATAGGCTTTTTCCAACCCGTCAAGGCGACTGGCCGATGCTATCAGATAGAAAAATTCCTTGCCTGGGGTATTGTCGAGCCTGAACCAGCCGTCGGCGCGCGGAATGGAGTACCTGGTTCCGGTTTGGCAATGCTGCGTTAACTGCTCCAGAGTATAGGGGAAAAGAAGCTTGATACCGCTGCGCTCGTCATAGTGAAACAAGTATACAAAGCATCTTTTTTGCAATTCCACCATCATCTTGAGCTTATCGCCCGACTTTAGCGCCATGTTCTGGGAGACCGGACCGGTAACACGCTTGCCGTCCTTTGTGGAGTTGGCGACAAAGGCCCACCGGAAATCCACGTCGGAAAAAAGCCGGGAGGGGCAGGCCCCGCCGGGAGTGTCGGCCATCGCCCCCTTCATGGTGCAAA
>JBMFHI010000048.1:0-27898 GCA_049976905.1 Syntrophobacteraceae bacterium
CCTTAAGTCAACGCCATTGTCCCCTGCCCCAAGTCGATCAGGAATAGAGGTTGGTAAGGTTTCCCGATGAGGATAGAACTCCCGAAGAGCTCAGATTTGCCTCCAGGTCCTTTAGGAAAGTCTGAAGATCGGCGCCGGTTGCACTTGTAGTGCCGCTGGAAGAGGAACTGGTCGCAGCGGTAGACGAGTTGCTGCCGGAAGCTTGATTTATGGCTGAAACCAGGCTGCTGAAATCGGACTTTAGGGTGTCGAGACCGCTTGAGCTTGTCGAGGATGCATTCGAGGAGGAATCGTCAAGCTGAGCAATGAGGCTATCGAGTTGCCCGGTTAGACTCGAATAGGTGGAACCGGTCGTTGCACTGGTCGAAGAAGATTGGGTAGAGGAAGAGGAAGAAGCCCCGGAAGCGGATTGGGAGTTTAGAGCGGAAAACAAATCGTGCATCAGCTTGCCAAGGGCCTGTGCAGGATTCTGCGCGGAATCGGTCGATGAAGTCGAATCGGTTTGCGAGGTGGACGAAGAGGAACTGGTTGATGAGGTTGATGATGTCGAATTGGAACTCGAGTCCGGGGGCGGCCCGCCCTGGGGAGGCGACATGGCAAGGCCCATCTGCCCAAGCGACTGCATTACGCTCTGCATAAAGGCGCTCTGATCCGATTCCGAGCCGGTGGTCGTGTTCTGAACCCCCGAATTGGAGGTTCCGCTGTTTGACTGAGAATCTAGTGATAATGAATACAGGTAGTAAGAATTTGAACTGTTTACTCCAGATACCGACATAACGTACTCCTTTCTTAGTTCATAAAATGTGAGCGAACTTTCACATGCCGCACTCCCCTGTCCAGTCATTTATTTTTTGGACAATACCAGCGGAACGACATGTTCAATGGTGTTTTTTATTAAGCAACTATCGGACTTATAGGAGTATTTTGTATGTAACGTTAGGTATGCATTATGTAACAAAGTGTAAAAATGCTTAAACATGGCTTTATATATTAGTCTGAGATTTAGTTTCCAGATTTAGCTTAGAGCAGTATCGAGCTGTAATAACAGCCACCCATTAATGATGCGAAATCATTGGGTTAACTACAGCACATATTTCCAAGTACTAAGACAGTAAATAATTACCAAACATATACGGTGCCTACAAATGGTTGGTGGGCAACGCTTGCGCTTCTGCCCACCCTACTTCGCAATCTTCGGTTATTTAAAAATTTTTTAGTAAATATTGCAAAAAGTGCCTGCCCGGTAGGAAATATTTTCCTGCCATCGAAGATAATCCGTCCAGGGTATAAGCGAGCAGATTTACTCGGAGGGATGGAGCATTTTGTGTCATTTCGCGAATCAATGGCCGGCAAGTGCATTTAGCCAACAACGCAATCGGGGCGCAATAGCGCCCAAAGGGGAAGCGATTTACATTGAAAAGAGGTTTAAAAAATGGTATATAAACTTAATTTTTCTTGATGTTCCAACAATTTAGACGCTATGGCCTTCATGCTTGGCATCCTGACACGTTAAGCGCATGAAGAGCGAATAGAGGGATTGCCGCTTTATGCAAGAAATCAGCACGTTGCCCGAATTTTCCGGGGATCCGTACAATGCACAGCAGATAACCGTACTCGAAGGCCTTAGCGCCGTGCGTGTACGCCCTTCCATGTACATTGGCAATGTCTCCATCGAGGGGCTTCACCATCTGGTCTACGAGGTTGTGGACAACAGCATCGACGAGGCCCTGGCGGGCCACTGCAACCACATTCGGGTACAGCTCCACGCCGACGGCTCGGTAACAGTAGACGATAACGGGCGCGGCATTCCGGTCGATATTCACGAAAAGGAAAAAATTCCCGCGGTAACGGTTGTTATGACTAAGCTGCATGCGGGCGGCAAATTCGACGACTCGTCCTATAAGGTTTCAGGGGGGCTTCACGGCGTAGGGGTATCGGTGGTAAACGCGCTTAGCGAATATCTCGATGTAGAGATTAGGCGAGACGGCAAGGTCTATTTTCAGCACTACGAGCGAGGAGAGCCCAAGAGCGAACTTTTGGCAAGAGGGGAGACTCAAAAGCGCGGGACGAGAATAACCTTTAAACCCGATTCGCAAATTTTTGAAAACACCGAATTTAGCTTCGACATATTGGCCGAGCGGATGCGCGAGCTTGCTTTCCTAAACAGCGGCGTGCGCATCGAGCTTGCCGACGAACGCATCCCCAAGGAGAAGCTGTTTTTTTACGAAGGCGGTCTTGTATCGTTTGTGGAATATTTAAACCGAAACAAGGATCCTCTCTTTGCCGAGGTGATTTCGATAGCAGGGGAAAAGCAAGGGATATCGGCAGGTGTTGCGATCCAGTATAACGCCACCTACAGCGAAAAGATATTCACCTTTGCAAACAACATAAACACCAAGGAAGGCGGCACTCACCTCATAGGATTTAAGGCCGGGCTCACGAGGTCGATCAAACAGTATGCGGCTCAGAACAAGGCCATTAAGCAGCCCGATTTAGACAAAATGATAGGCGATGATGTGCGAGAGGGTCTGACCGCGGTTGTAAGCATAAAGATTTCGCAACCCCAGTTTGAGGGCCAGACCAAGACCAAGCTGGGAAACAGCGAGGTTAAGGGGTTGGTGGAAAATCTTATCTATGAAAAGCTTTCCACCTATTTTGAGGAAAACCCCAAGGTCATCCGAGCTATTCTCGACAAGGTGATGGACGCGGCAAGGGCGCGCGAAGCAGCGCGGCGCGCAAAAGAGCTTACCCGCAGAAAGGGCGTGCTGGGCGATCATTCTCTTCCCGGCAAGCTTGCCGACTGCCAGGAGCGAGACCCTTCGAAGAGCGAAATCTTTATAGTCGAAGGCGATTCGGCCGGAGGCTCGGCAAAACAGGGCAGAAACAGGGCCTTCCAGGCTATTTTGCCCCTTCGAGGCAAGATATTGAACGTGGAGAAATCCCGTTTTGACAAGATGCTGGAAAACCAGGAAATACGCAACATGATTTCAGCTCTTGGCACGGGGATCGGCAAGGACGAATTCAATCCTGAAAAACTCAGGTATCACTATATCATCATCATGACGGATGCCGACGTTGACGGAGCCCATATTCGAACTTTGCTGCTAACGTTTTTTTTCCGCCAGATGCCCGAATTGATCGAGAAGGGGCGGCTCTATATCGCTCAGCCGCCGCTCTACCGGCTGGCGGTTGGAAAAGCCGAACACTATCTAAAAGACGACGAGAGCCTTAACGCGTTTTTGCTAAAACGCGCCTCGGAAAAAAAGAGGGTTTTTTTGCCCGGAAAAGACGCGCCTCTACCTCCCGACGAGTTGGTCGGGCTCCTAAAGACCTACTCCAAGTACGAAGAGTGGCTGGACCGGTTGGCACAAAGAGGCATGTCCAAAAAGCTTCTCGAACAGACTGTGACCATTTACGATGAAAACCGTCTAGAGGAGCTGGACCCGCAGGATTGGGCAGCCATACTCAGGGCAAAACTGGAGCAATCGGGCTGCGAGGTGATTTCTGTCGAAGTCGAAGAGGAGCATTTGGGCCACGACCTCGATGTAATAGATCCTTCAAACGGTCACAAGAAAAAGCGAATCAGCTATCACTTTCTGGCGTCGGCTGAATTTCGCAAACTCCTTTCGCTCTACCGACAACTGGCGATCCTTCACAACGTACCCTACACTGTCGAGGATAACCAGGGCCGAGAAGAATTCGATAACCCGCGGGCTTTTTTCCAGCACCTTATGGATGAGGCCAGAAAGGGCGCTACCATCCAGCGCTACAAGGGCCTTGGAGAAATGAATCCCGAGCAGCTGTGGGAAACCACGATGAATCCGGAAAAACGCACTCTTCTACAGGTAAGAGTCGAGGACATGGTTACCGCCGACGAGCTTTTCACAACCCTCATGGGTGACCCTGTAGAGCCGAGGCGCGAATTCATCCAGACAAACGCTCTGGATTTCCGCGAACTCGATATCTAATGGAGCAAGGGGCGGACCATCGAAGGCGCGATGCGGGCCTATGAGGCCAATATGAGCGAATTTTGACTGTGTTTTAGCACACTTTCGAACGGGACCTGTTTACCAGGCTAAGATTAGAGTAGCGAGGAGCACACGTGGGCAGGTTTTGCTTGCTCATGGAGAGCTTTTTGCTTCTCTTTCTTTCGCCGTTTTTGGAATGAAGGAAAATGGACCTTAAAACCATAAATATTGCCGACGAAATAAAGCTATCCTATCTCGATTATGCGATGAGCGTAATAATCGGGCGGGCCATTCCCGATGTGCGTGACGGTCTCAAACCGGTGCACCGGCGCATTTTATTTTCAATGCACGAGGTCAATAACGATTACAACAAGCCTTACAAAAAGTCGGCGCGCATCGTCGGAGATGTCATGGGTAAGTATCACCCGCACGGGGACGCGGCGATCTATGACGCCACGGTGCGCATGGCCCAGGACTTTTCGATGCTTCACCCGCTCGTAGACGGCCAGGGCAACTTCGGCTCGGTTGACGGGGACCCTCCGGCCGCGATGCGTTACACCGAAATCCGCATGTCCAAACTCGGCATGGAATTCATGCGCGACATCGAGAAGGAAACGGTTGCCTTTCAGCCAAACTATGACAATACGCTTTTGGAGCCAACGGTTCTTCCCAGCCGCTCACCCAATCTGCTTTTAAACGGCTCTTCGGGCATAGCGGTTGGAATGGCGACAAACATTCCGCCCCACAACCTGCGAGAGCTGTGCTCGGGGCTTCTTGCCTTGCTCGATGAGCCAAACATGACGATCAAGGAGCTTATGAGCTACATTCATGGGCCCGATTTTCCAACAGCCGGTTTTCTGTGCGGCTGCGCCGGGGTAACGGAAGCCTATGAAACGGGAAAGGGCGTTATAAAGATTCGCGGGCGCGTGGAGGTAGAGGAATCGGGAAAAAAGCAGCACCTGATCGTAACCGAGCTTCCTTACCAGGTGAACAAGGCGAGGCTTCTCGAAAGAATCGCCGAGCTTGTAAAAGCCAAAAGGATCGAGGGAATCCAGGACATTCGCGACGAATCCGATCGCCAGGGCATGCGCATCGTGCTAACCATTCGCCAGGGCGACGATCCCAAGGTCATTGAAAATCTGCTCTACAAAAACACGGCAATCGAGACCACCTTTGGAATCATCATGCTGGCTGTGGTGGATAACCGGCCCGAGGTGATGAACCTGAGAGACATTCTGCAGCATTTTATCGATTTTCGCCGCGAAGTCGTGTTGAAGCGCACCCGCTACGAACTCCAACAGGCTGAAAAGCGGGCCCATATTTTGGAAGGCTTAAAGAAGGCCCTCGATAATCTCGATGCGGTGATCACTCTTATAAGGTCGGCTCCAAACCCGGCCGAAGCCAAGCGGGGTCTCATCGAGAGTTTTGACTTCACCGAAATCCAGGCCCAGGAAATCCTCAACATGAGGCTCCAGCGTCTTACGGGCCTTGAGCGGGAAAAAATTATCCGCGACTATCTGGATATCATGAAGGAAATTGAGAGGTTAAAGAGTATTCTATCCTCCCCTGCCCTGGTCGACCAGGTGGTAAGGGATGAAATCGGCGAATTGATGAACGAATTTGCCGAACCGCGCAAGACACAGATAATCACGGATACGGGCGATATTTGCATAGAAGACCTCATCGCAAGCGAAGAGATGGTGGTAACGATGTCACGGGCCGGGTATTTAAAGAGGACTCCGCTAACGGTTTACAGGAACCAGAACCGTGGGGGCAGAGGCCGAACGGGGATGAGCACACGCGAAGAAGACGTGGTTACAAGTGTCTTTACGGCCCTTACCCTCGACTACCTGCTTATATTTACAAACCGTGGGCAGGTTTTCAGACTTAAAGTCTATGAGATACCCGAAGTGGGGCCATCAGCGCTTGGCAAGGCGGCGGTAAACCTTATTCCTCTTCAGAGCGGCGAAAAGATTCAGACGATTTTACCTGTGCGGGAATTCTCACCCGGGCATTTCGCCGTAATGGCCACACGCAACGGGATTATCAAGAAAACGGATCTCTCGGCTTACGCAAATCCGAGAACCTCGGGCATAAGGGCTATCAACCTGGACGAAAACGACGAGCTCATTACGGTTGTGATAACGGACGGCCAGAAGGATATCTTCCTTATGAGCCGCGAGGGCAAGTGCATAAGGATAAGCGAGAATGAATTCCGGGCGCTGGGACGGGTTAGCCGTGGAATCCGGGGAATGAACATAAAGGACGGCGAACTGGTCGGAATGGATGTGATCGATCCGAACAAATGCATCCTGGTGGTTACGGAAAAAGGCTTTGGCAAGCGCACGGCGGAGGAAGACTACCGCTGCCAGGGCCGTGGCGGACAGGGAGTGCTCAATATCAGGGTAACGAATCGAAACGGCTCGGTGATCGGGTTTCGCCAGGTTGCCGAAAATAATGGCATAATGCTCATCACGGACAAGGGGCGCCTCATAAGAATGCCGGTTGCCCAGATCAGCAAGATCGGCAGGGTCACTCAGGGGGTAAAGCTCATCGGGCTTGCCGAAGGCGAAAAGGTGGTCGATCTCACCGTTTTGGACGAATCAGAAAATCCCAAAGACGAGATAAGAGAGGAAGAGGAAAATTGATCGAAGATATCGGACCCGTTGGCGTGATCGGGGCGGGGAGCTGGGGGACCACGCTTGCCCATACTCTGGCCTCAAAAGGTCATAAGGTACACCTGTGGGTCTATGAAAAAGAGTTGTGCGAGACGATACGCCGGACCAGGGAAAATGTTGTCTATCTTCCCGGCTTCAGCCTTCATGAAGGCGTGCATGCTACAAGCGACCTGGAAGAGGCGGCCGGGGAGTGCGGCCTTCTTGTCATGGTGGTTCCATCCCATGTCTATCGCGGTGTGGTAAGGAAAATGCTGCCGCATCTGCGAGGGGATGCGATTATTGTAAACGCCACCAAGGGCATTGAAAACGAGACACTTCTTACGATGTCGGGGATTTGGCGGGAGCTTCTCCCCAAAAATAACGGCGTGAGGCTCCTTTGCCTCTCGGGGCCTTCTTTTGCCCAGGAGGTGATGCGATCGGTGCCTACCGCGGTAACGCTTGCCGGGCCCGACATGGAAATCACTACCCAGGTTCAGAAGGCGTTTTCGGCACCTAGATTTCGCATCTACACAAGCCTGGATGTAATAGGAGTCGAAGTCGCTGGGGCTTCGAAAAACGTGGTGGCCCTGGCCGCGGGAGTAAGCGACGGGTTGGCCTTCGGCTACAACGCCAGGGCGGCTCTCATTACCCGGGGGCTGGCGGAGATATCGAGGCTTGGAGTAAAAATGGGCGCTCACCCGCTAACCTTCTCCGGTCTTGCCGGCATTGGAGACCTGCTTCTCACGTGCACGGGAGATCTTAGCCGAAACCGTACGGTTGGAATGAAGCTCGGACAGGGCAAAAAGCTTGCTCAAATACTTGGCGAAATGCGCCAGGTGGCCGAGGGGGTGGAAACGGCAAAGGCCATCCATATGCTGGCAAAGAAGATGGATGTTGAAATGTCGATTTGCGAGCAGATTTATCGTGTACTCTACGAAGAAAAGGACCCTGTGCTTGTGGTTTCGGAACTGCTCGAAAGGGACCTCAAGCATGAGATGGAACATGGGTAAGAGCCGGTAGATGGGCAAGGCCTATTCACGTGTGCCTCCAGGCTGGCCGAAAGGCTGGATTGACGCCCTCTTATGATTAACTTTGTTTAAGAGGCGCGATCAATCTCGGAAGCAAAGGAGGCGAAGATGGATTTTGTCCTACAGGATGAGCTCAGACAACTCATGCACATGAGGAGCAAGTGGTGCGTTTCGCTCTACCTGCCTACGCACAGAACCGGACGCGATACTCTGCAGGACCCGATCCGGCTCGATAATCTTCTAAGGTCGGCGGAAAAGGAACTGGCGGCCCAAGGAGCGCGTTCTTCGGAAGCCAGAGAGTTGCTCCAACCCGCTCGAAATCTTCTAAACGACGTTTTTTTCTCTCGCCGCATGGCCGAAGGCTTGAGTATTTTCCTGGCCCGCGACTTTTTCAGATGCTTCAAGCTTCCCATCGAGTTTACCGAAAGCCTCAACATCGGTTCTCTATTTTATCTGAAGCCTTTGATACCGTTGCTGGACTGTTGTAAGAGATTCTACATTCTAGCGGTCAGCAAAAAAACGTTGCGTCTGATCGAGTGCACGGAATTTGGCGCAAATGACATCGCGCTGGGTGGCGTTCCCGTTAGCATCCAGGAAGCTCTGGGCTACGACGAGGAAGCAATGCCGCTTTTCAGGATGCGTTCCCAGGCCTCCAATCCCGGCAGCTCTGCGATGGTTCACGGACACGGCGGGGCGGTAGAATCCGAAAAGGAACGCATCAGGCGCTGGTTCCAAATTTTAAAAGAAAGTCTTCACCCCGTATTTCGACAGGAAACGATTCCTCTTGTTTTCGCCGGAGTGGAGTATCTTTTTCCGTTATTTAGGCAAGTGGAAATATATAGAAATACTTTGGACGTGTTTATCGAGGGAAACCCGGACGACATGGATTCTTTGGAGCTTCAAAAAAGAGGGTTTCAGCTGGTAGCGCCCCACTTCAGCAGGCAAAAGGAGCGGGCAATCCGTCGTTTCAGGGATCTTTTGGGCGGCCCGCTAGCCTCGGACAATATAGGCGACATTTTAACGGGCGCGGCCGAGGGAAGAGTGGAGACGCTCTTCCTAAACACCGGCGCACAGCAATGGGGGATCTACAACCAGGCTTCGGGCAGCATCGAAGTCCATTGCGAGCGGCAAGCAGGAGATGAAGAACTGCTCGATCTTGCCTTTGCCCACGCTTACCTTAACGGCGGAAACGTCTACGGCCTGGATTCGCCGGAAATGGTCGGCAAAAACGGCGCGGCGATATTTAGATATTGATGATACTAACGCATGGGAGTGAAAGCTCAGATGCCGGCTGCTTTAACTTTTCCTGCTTACGCAAAAATCTAAACGAGATCTATCAACCGATGGAAAAACTTGTCGCCAAATTGGCCTCTGTTGCTTTTGTGCGAAAGGCACTTGACGAGACTATCGACCTGAGAGCTTTTGCGGGAAAACCAACGCCCAGGGAACTGATTGGCATTTGCGCCATAATCTTAAGTTACTTGGTGTGTTGGCCGGTAATCGCTCTTTTGAGCGCGGCCGCGATTTCCTACAAACGGCCATTGTTGCTGCTCATAGGCGGGCCTGTGGACTACGGCCTTTCCCATGTGATATTCCTGTTGGGGATGTATCTGGCCGGTGCGCGTTACTCAGCCATTTTCCTTCGCTGGTTGACCCGGGCGGCAATGCTAAAACTTCTCAGGTGCTACCCGGATGCAGCTTCCCGGGCAGGTGATCGCACCGCGCCGGGTTGAGAGTTGCGTCCGGATCTTAAAAGCACGTGGGGGGAGGAAGTGATTTTAGGATTTTACGGGCACAAATTTCGGCGCCGTCGATTCGAATGTCGGGTACTCTATGGGGCAAGGACAGTATGCGGCTTATTGAGGGCTCCCAGTTTCCGGCATTGAAATCAGCTGAATCGATAAATATGGATGGAAGTTCGCTCTCAATTGTTTGCACGAGCACATCGTATTCTGAAAACAACCCCCGTTCGGTATATATCATGGGTGTTGCCTGCGCAAGGCAATCGGATACTATCCCGTAGCCGGGCTTGGTCAATACGGCATCGGCTGTCCCTATGACATCGGGAAATGACACAGGGGCCCCGTCCAAGCTGATCGCGCCGGGGACGCGGAATTCCATCGGGCTTTTGTAGAGGAAAACAATCCCGTCCATATTTTTTATACGGCAGAGGGCAGCTTCGTCAAGCTGGAGGCTTACAAAGGCCAAGAGTATGACTTTGTCTGTAGAGCCAAGTCCTAAAATCGAACGTACCTCGTCACGGGATTTTCGAGCCTTCCTGGCTACCAGGGGGACATCCTCTATACAGGGACAAACCGAACAATCCCCATGCATCGGGAGCTGAAGGAAAAGCGGACACTTTGCATAGCCTTGCCGGATAGTGGAGATTGTGGGACGCCACCGAGGGTCTTTAGCCGCATAAACATTGTATATCCAATCCCATGTGAAATTGCCGATTCCAATGGCGGGTATTCCACACCTGTTTGCGGCCTCAAAGGGAAGCCAGGCAACATCGGAGACAACTAGCTTTATACGTTCCCGCCTGAGGAATGCGACCTCGCGCTCGATTATGTTCTGCGACTCCGCGATGAGGCTGGATAGGAGTTCGAGGGACTTTTCCAGATCAAATCGTATAGAGTCGTACTGGCAGAGGCCAACGTCGAGTCGGATACGCCGCAGAGGAGGAAGGATTCCAAGGTTTTGCGCCACGAGCCCAACGGGTAAATCCGAGACAATTATCGGCTCGATATCGGGTCCTAATTCGATGAGGCGGCGTAAGATTTCAAGTGAACGAACGGCATGCCCGAATCCATGGGGTGTAATATAATAGGCTATTGCAGATTTTTTCGGTCTCATTTTGAGCTCAGGCAACCTTTTTATTATAATCTCCGATTTATCACACGCATCTTTGAAGGCGGAGACCTTCGCATCCTGGATGGCTTCGCCACAGTGACTTTTCCCAAATCGTTGGTTTCAACCTTGAACGAGAATTATTTAAGACCTGGATGTTGGATGACTTACTAAGACCGCCATTAATTACCGAACATATACCATGCCTACAAATCATAGTTGGGCAACGCTCCCGGTTTTGTCCACCAATGTATCTACCTGGAATGTTCAGCTATTTACGCATTTGTTAGAAAGCCTATTGCTTCTATGCCTTTTATCAAAAATATCGGATTATAAAATAATGGACCCAGGCCAGTAAGAAGATTGCTTTCGATTAGAGTATAGGCTCTATTAACCAGGTTTGCGACTGTTTTTTAAACCGGTTTTCGAAACCGGGCGTTTCTCAAACAGGGTAGATTTCCTCTACCTGGCAAGGGCAGAAGGACTAAAAGCATGAGAATTCGCCTAAGATAATGCAGGGGCAAGATTATTTGGCACGAGCTGTCCGTAAAACGAAGAGCCTACCACAGAGGCGCAGGGAGGATTTTTTTTGAGTGGCCGGAAGACGGTAGCGGGTCAAAAGCAAATGGACGATGATTTGTGAATATTTTCTTTGCGGCGGTTTCTTGGGCCGTGGAAGGAGGAAGGAAAGCCCGCCTCCTTCATTTAGAGAACAGGTGGTCGAAATTGATTTCTCGATGGCTTTGCAAAGCTGGTTTACGATTCGCAAAATTGTTGACATCGGGCCGATTTACTATTACCAATCGAGAGCATTCGGATAAGTGAAGTTATTGAAGACCGACCTGGGCGGGGGCAAAAAGATTCGCCGTATTTATCGAAAGATATCCCATTAATGCAAACGAGATTGATTCACGGGCTCACTTATGCCATTTAAGAGGGATGCTGTTCGCACAACACGTACCGGAAACAAGATTTTAAACAAACGGGTAATCCCGAAATTTCTCGCGTGCCGTGACGGACGCCTAGGGAGAGCTTTAAAATCGCGATTCTGTACGGCAGCAGTTCTTTTTTTTCTGTTTTTTGTCGTATCAACGGCCCAGTCATCGGCATTATTTTCTCCGCAGACTTTCGGGCCGGCCCAGGAAGGTTCTATCCCCGGGATTAAGCCACCATTGCAACTCGTTACGGATAAGGTCATTGAGCGGCGCGTTGTGCGGCTAAACCCCAAGGCACTTTCGAACCAGTTGCGTTGCGAAACCATCCAATTAAATTTATTCAATAATATCCATTTAACCGCAGACCAGAAAGAAAGGCTTGGCGACGGGAACGGCTTTTTGGTGTGGATGGGCGCAATCGAAAGCCCGGCAAGCGGCGAGGTCGTGCTGGTCGTACGAAACGGCACCGTTTTCGCCTCGGTTTATCTGCCTTCCTCCATTATCCAGATTCGCCCGATTAAATTGGCAAGCGGTTCCTACTCCCATGTTTATGTTATCATGCAGCTTGCATATGCATTGGACATGACTGGGGCATCAAGTCCTCTTTGCCCGCAATGTGGCTCAGGCAGTCAATTGACGCCTGAATCGCGCAAAATGATCGAACTGATAAACATTGAAAGGCAAGTCTACGGTATACCTCCCCTCGAATACAGCGCCAAACTCGAGCGGGCCGCAATCCATCACAGCATGGATATGGCAACGCACAACATTTGCTCCCACGAACTAAGCAACGGCGCCCCCTTCTACCAGAATGTCTTTAACTGCGGCTATCCGGTGTGCACAGTCGCGGAAAACGTCGCGGCGGGCCTCTCCACTGCCGTTGATGCCTTCGAGAGCATGTTCAGCAGCCCCGAACATCGGCCCAACCTTATGAACCCAGACTTTACGCAAATAGGTGTAAGCGAGATAGCAAACGAAAAGAGTACGAACCGTTTCTTCTGGGCCCTGGAATTTGGTGCGCCCACAAGCAGCCAGGTCGTTCACTTTAACGCCTACTGTCTACCACCTAATCATTAGTGCGAAACATTTTTTAGCTGGTTGCGAGCCCCAGGGGCAAATTAGACGCTATTGCAGTCAAAAGGAGCCGTGTGCCGCCCGGAAAGCTTTGTCTTGCTCATGCGCCAAGCGCTGGATGTAGGATCACAGGGTTATCAGGGCATGGCGCAAATCCGTGGGTGGCGGATTTTGGGCCAGGTAGACTGCAAGGCTCATAGCAAGCATCTTGGCCTGCCGAAACGGAGCGGTTTGGAAGAACTCTCGCAAAATTTATATGAAGCCGTTAAGGGGTGTCTTTTCAGCAATGCGATGCATCCCACTTGACTGCAAACAGTCTGCGGCTAACTTTTATATCTTCCAGAAACCCGATAGGAAGCGTGGGAGCAGCGAAATGCGAAAAACAGCACAGGATGATCTCAAAAAACTGATCAAGGAAAGTATCCGAGAAGTGCTTCGGGAGGAACGGTTGGGATTGTGCGAAATCATGATTCCAAGGGCCTCGAAAAAGGAGTTGAGCGAGATTCATTCCGAACTGGGTTCGCCGGTGGAATACAGGAAAGATGACTTCACGGACATGACGGATTGGGTGAAGGGATGAGGGTTAGGTTATTGTGACGGGGAAAAAGCCCGTGTCGATGGGCTATCGAAGAAAAACGAGGATATGGTATCGGCGCGACTCAAGGTTAAATCTTTGAGGAACTCGTTAAAAACAATATAGGAGGGGGAGGAAGGTCCCTTTGTCTAGGAGGGAAGCGCCTTGCTTGCTCCAAGTCCGGCGATAAATCCAAGAGCCACTAAAAAGATTTGTTTTCCCAGGTCTTTGTCCCCGAACATTACCAAGTAGCCAGCGAAGGCCAGAGCAGCCACACCAACCAAGATCATAACCATCGAAATTCTGTGGATATGTCTCTGATCTCTCGTCCCCATTTCGAAATCGCGCCCAGCCTGATTTTCACGAAACTCGATCTCCTTGAGCGCAATTTGCTTGTTGTTTTCACTTTCGGCCGTCAAAAACGTGGTCATCGTTTTTGCTGTTTCTGCCGAAATTGAAGGTGACCGTCTGTCTATGGCCATGAAAAGTGATTCACGAATCTTCTCCTTGATTTCGGCAGGGGCTTCCATTTTACTGATTATTTCGTCAAAAACCTCCGGCTTGTCAGTATTAGGGAAAACCTCTGATGTTTCCTTCTTATCGGATTCGTCAGGATCTGACATACCGCGTCTGGCTCCTGTCAACTGCTGTTTTGAACTTCTTGCTAAATTCGGCCAGAACAAAATCCGAAGACGTTTGGCCTTTTGAAGGTATCCTGATCGAAACCCGGACATGCGGTGAGCGCCAACCACAATGCGAGCACCGCGATCGCTTTGTCTCGAAGAGCACCGGCCTATCGGGATGTTGGCGCTTCAGACGATCATAAACTGCGCATCCAACCTTGAGGTCAGCTATTTGTATCTCAGTTCCAGTCGTGGTAACATTAATTTTGTATTCCGGTTCGCGCTGTTTCTCAGACCACGGGCGCAGAAAGCTCCTGCGATGACTCGCCTTCAATGTTTTTTCCATGCGCGTTAAAAGGCTTCGCCACATTTGATCCCCTTTCCGAACCTCATACTCCGACCTAATAACCAGACCATCCTTCCAATCGACAGGTATTCAAAGGTTACACACAGTGTTCCAACTTCGCAATAATAATTTAACATTATTCTCTGCATAGGTTCACTACCCCATTAAATTATTTGATTTGTTCCTCGATCTGATCATAAAAAAATGTCCGACTGCCTGAATACTCTGCTAAGAGCCTAGACAGTTCTGTTAAAATCAGTCCTCCGTCCTTCAAAATCTGTTTCGCTTCAATTCCCGACACCCTCAAATAAATCGCTGTTGTGTTCAGTGTGGCATGGCAAGTAAATCCGTGCACCACGGTAACAGGAACACCTGTCCGTAAGACTTCTATGCTCTGTAAATGCCGCAGAATATGCGTGGGAAGGCGAATCTCGAACTCCCAAGCCCGGATATTTCGTATCGAATCCTTTTTACGACCTCCTCTAACATTATGCGAATGCTTCTCTTGCCTGCGTATAGCGCGGTAATTTTCGAACTTTGGCTTCCCCGCCGATCTCATGGCCGAGTAAGTGACTGATACGATCGGACGAAACGCCATGATTGGCAACTATTCACTAATGTTGGGTGTGAAACCATTTTTATCCGAAAATAGAAGGAATATCGGCCACGGATTAGATAAGAATTGTTCTTGGATTTGCAGTAAGTTGCCATGCGCCGACCCCACGGTGTTACCGTTTGAGGTCAACGCAAGCAATAAAATGGCAAGAACTCGAAGGCACTTTAGGATTGGCGGTGCAGGGTTTCGAACCCCGGACGCTACGGATATGAGCCGTATGCTCTACCACCTGAGCTACACCGCCGTAGAGAGAGGTTTTCTAACCCAAAGCGGGCTCGAAGTCAACAAAATTTGGCGCGAGATTTTTCCGGCCAGGCTAAGAGAGAACTCCATCCTGGATTTTACCCTGCCTTCGGGACCTGTTTGCATTTGACAAAAACAGACCCTTTGGTTATCTGTTCAATGCCAACCGATCCTTGGGATCGGTTGGCATTGAACAGATCGAGCAAAAGGGGGATTTTCCTTGAGTCAGGGTTTTTTTGAGTTAAAGGTGCTGTGCAATTTTGCCGCGGCTCACAACTTAAGAGAGTTTCGCGGAAAGTGTGAAAACCTTCACGGGCACAACTGGAAGGTGGAGGTTGTTCTTCGAGGAAAATCGCTTCAGAGCAACGGCATTCTCGTCGATTTCGGGGAAGTAAAAGCCGAAGTAAGAGCTGTACTGGAAGAATTGGACCACAGGTATCTAAACGAACTGCCCTACTTTACGACCAACAACCCTTCTTCGGAAAACATTACACGGTTTTTATTCGAAAAACTCGCCGACAAATTAACTAAAGGCGACACACGGCTCTACAGTGTAACCGCATGGGAATCCGAAGACGCCTGCGCGACCTATACCGTTTCGCAGTAGACCGATGTGCCGGCCAAGCCCTCCCGCGCCAAACTCTTTATGGAACAGCGGGTCTTTCTCGATGGTCCGGCCAGATCGCTTTGATGGTGGTGCCCTCACCCGGAGCCGATTTTATAGTAAATTCGCCTCCGGTAAGTTCGGCTCGCTCCCTCATTCCTATCAGTCCGAGGCTCTTTGCCGCGGGCGACTCCATAATACAGCTCAGATCCATGCCCGTTCCGTCATCGCTTACCTCAAGCTCGATGGCGCCCTCATTTGAGGCAAGGCGAACATCCACCCACTCGGGCCTGCCGTGTTTAAAGCTATTGTTGATGGCCTCCTGAGCTATCCTGAATATAGCGATCTTAAAGTCTTCCGGGATCTGTTCTTCCTCGATCCTGGTCTCAAGCTCTATATGCCGGGTGGGGTAGAGTTTCATGAGTTCGCCTCTATACCAGTTAAGGGTGGCAAGGATCCCGTGCTCGGCCAGTATGGTGGGTTTTAGTCCCATATAGATTGCCCGGGTTTCATCCAGGGAGCGCTGGAGAACGGGAACGAATTCCCTTAGAAGCTGAAGAGACTTCGGAGAATTTTCCTGTTTCATAATTTCGACCACATATTCTATACGATACTTGAGCGCGGCAATAGTCTGCCCCACGCTGTCATGTAACTCCATCGCGAGCCGTTGTCTTTCGCTTTCCTGGGCTTCAATCAGGCGGGAAGGCACCTGGCGCAGTTTGTCATTGGCCGATTTTAAATCGCTGGTTCGCTCGGCCACACGCAGTTCGAGCGCATGGCGGGATCTGCGAAGCTCATTTTCCATGTGTTTTCGCTCGGAGATATCCCAAACCACGCCGTTTAGCCTCTCAGGGCGTCCCCGTAGGTCGCGGGCCAGTTTCCCCCGGCTGGCGACATGAATAACCTCCGCATCGGATCGAACGACTCTATGTTCGACGTGGAAGGGCACATCCCGCTCCAGGGTAGCCGCCATTGCCCTTTGCACCGCTTTGCGATCCTGAGCGTATATGGCTCCAAGAACCTCGCCCACCGTACCGGTAAAGGTCGCCTGGTCGATACCCAAAAGATTGCAGGCCAGATCGTCGAAGTAAAATTTATTACCGGTTACGTCCCAATACCAGGTTCCCATCCCTGCCGAGCGCAGGGCAAGGTCCAGGCGAGTCCGGCTCTCCTGAAGCCTCTTTTGCCCCTCCCGATGGGCAAAGCGCACCCTCAGGCCGTCTATTCCGAAAGCGAGATTATCCGCCAGTTCGAAAAGCAACTTCACCTCATCGTCTGAAAAATAATCAGGTTCTTTTGAATAAATAGTGAGTACGCCAAGTGTAGTTTTGGCCGTATTTAGCGGTAGACAAACCGAAGAAGTCCAGCCCTGGAGCTTGACCTGTTCGAGCCATGGCCTCATGCGTGGGTCCGTAGACATATTCCTGCAGACGCAGGGCTTTCCGGTTCTTATGGCCGTACCGGCGGGACCGCGCCCCAGTTCCGTATCGGACCAGGTGATCTTTAAATTTTTAAGATAGTCTTCATCGACTCCCGCATGAGCTACGAACTTGACTGTTTTATTTTCATCGTTTAGGGCAAAACCGATCCAAACCATCGGGTACCCGCAGTCCTGGGCTATAATCCGGCAAACCGCGTTGACAAGCTCGGATACATCGCAGGCGTGCATGGAGGCCCGAATGGTATCGCTTAGGGCCCGAAGGGCCCGGTTTAGACTGCGAAGCTCCTCTTTCTTTTTCATAAGTTCTGTTATGTCTTCACTGAAAATCAGTATGCCCGCGATATGGCCAAAGGAATCATGCCATGGGCGCACCTCCCAGCGATACCATTGACAGGAGCCGTCGTGCCTGGCAAAGCGTTCTCCTTCCGAGCGCAACACATCCCCGGAAAGGGCGCGGCGGTAGATCTCCTTCCACCTTTCCGGAATTTCCGGAAATACCTCATATTGAGACACTCCCCGAAGATCGCGCTCACCAAGATTGAGGTCGCTTAGCCATCTTCGGCTATAGCTGACATAGCGCATTTGAAGATCGAACATCGCAAGGGGCACCGGCGCATACTCGATGAAAATGCGCAGCCGCTGTTCGCTTTCTTGCAGCGCCATTTCAGCCAACTCGCAATCGGCGGCAAGCTTCAGCTGCTCATCGGCATTATTTGCAACTTGCATCCTGGTGCGAAATGCCGCCTCGGCCAGATAGGAGATCAATCCTCCGCCGAAAATAAAGATACACAAGCTTACCTTGCTTGCCAACTCCGTCATGGCGACTTGACTGGAAGGGATTATCCATAGATACACGGCGAAAACGGCCGAGGCGGCCGTTGCCAGCAAACCCGGTCCGAGTCCTCCAAAGAAAGCGGCAAACGCGACCGCGGGGTAGAAGGTCAGAAAAACAAGGCGAAAGTCGAGAAATCCCAAAAATTGCCGTCTGATAGCCGCGGCAATAAAGGCGATTAAAATTGCCGCCAGGTAGCGGAGCCAAAGCGGGCGACTTCTCTGGTACACCATGCCAATCACCGGTTAAAACGAGGAAACCTGCGGGCTAAATCCACTCCGTAGCATCTATGTGAAAAGCATCTCTTAATCTTAACGAAGTGCGTTGCCCGGGTGCTGGAAATATCCCATAATCCGAAAATCAAAGAAAAAATCTGGTTTTTTATATCATTGGCGGAAAAATTTGGCAATATGGGGGCAAATTAGAAACAGGCTTGATTTGTTCCAATTGCCGGTCATGTCCTTGGAGACAGCCGTGCAAGAGGCGGTTGCCTTATTTCTTCTTAATTTATTTTCCTTATTTGCTCGCTCTCAACGCTGCATTCTCTTTGCTTGCCTCTTTGGAGAAGCTCCCGGGCATGCTCGCGGACTTTGGAAGATATCGCAACGCCGCCCAGCATGCGGGCGATTTCTTCGGGCCGTTCGGATTCATCGAGCATACGGATGGAAGAATGGGTCTCGTTTCCTTCGGCCTGTTTTTTGACCACAAAGTGGTACTTGCCATAGCAGGCAATTTGGGGCAGGTGCGTGATGCAGATGACCTGGTGACGCAAGGAGAGGCTGCTGAGTTTAATCCCAACGAGTTCGGCGGCCCTGCCGCCTATCCCTGCGTCGACTTCATCAAAGATCAGGGTTTCGGCTTCTCCTTTTTTACTAAGAATACCCTTAAGAGCCAAAAGGACCCGGGAGAGTTCCCCCCCGGAGGCAACTTTGGCGAGCGGCTTTAACTCTTCGCCCGGATTTGCCGAGAGCAAAAACTCCATAGTGTCGATACCGGAGGGTGAAAAGAGCAGCTCATCGGCTTTTTGGCCGGAAAAGCTAGCGCAAAAGCGCGCCCGCGCCATATCCAAATCGGCAAGGTTACGGCAAACTTCGACGGAAAGCATTTCGGAAGCTTCGCGCCGTTTTAGCGAAAGAGCACCCGCTTTTTCCAGATAGTGGGCACGCAGGGACTCGATCTGTTTAGCCACTTCTTCTTCCCGCAGACTTGACTGTTCCCCCTCGCCGGCCAATTTACGCAGTTCGGAAAGCTTTTCGAGCATCTCGCTTACGCTCGATCCATATTTTTTGCCAAGTTTTCCCAGGAGCGAAAGCCGCTCTTCCACGGCAGCAAGCCGTGAAGGATCAAAGACTATACGTTCGCTGTAGAGCCTTAGTCCATGCACCAGTTCTTCCAGGTTGATTCGTGCCTGCTTGAGGTATTCGCCCAGTCCGCTTTGGGAGGGATCGAAGTTTAAGATGGAACCCAGCTCTTTTTCCACCTCCGAGAGACGTTCCAAAACCGCGCCCTTATCCGCATAGATGGTGCTTACCGCCTTTTTGGACGCATGGCTAAGAGCCGCGGCGTTCTTTAGGATGTCTCGCTCCCTTTGCAGTTCGGTATCCTCGTTTGGCACAAGCTTTACGGCTTCGAGTTCCTGGATCTGGAACTTCAAAAAATCGGTTCTTGACTCCCTCTGTTGCCTCTCTCGTCTCATATGGGCAAGTTTTTCCCGGCTCTCTCGCCAGGAGTCGTACAGGGAGCGCACCGCGCAACATTCATCCTCAAGATTTGCGAAGGCGTCAAGAAGACCAAGGTGGGTTTCGGGATCGAGAAGAAACTGGTGTTCGTGCTGGCCGCAAATGGAGATAAGAAGCGGGGAAAGCTGCTGGAGTTGTTGGAGGGAGGCTGTCTGGTCGTTTATAAATACCCTGTTTCGACCGCTCCGGGTTATGCTTCTGCGAATGAGGAGTTCCCCGGCGCTCTCTATGCCCCATTCTTGGAGATAGCGGGCGCAAGGGCAGACGGGCGGCAATGAAACGACGGCCTCCACGCCGGCTTCGGCTGCCCCCGTCCTGATCATCTCGCTCGATGCGCGAGCGCCAAGGATCAGGTTTAGCGCGCCAACGAGAATGGACTTACCCGCTCCCGTCTCCCCCGACAGGACATTAAAACCCGGATGGAAGGTTATTTCGAGGTCGCGGATTATGGCGTAATTATGGATGGCAAGACCGGTAAGCACTCGTCTGTTATCCTTTCTCGGCTATGTTTCTGCATAGAGATTGGATTTTATCAGTAAAAGCATAAAAATTAAAATGCCAAAGAGTGACGAACCCCTTGCCCCCGACTTTGCGCCGCAACGATCCGCATGGTGAGGCAAAAAGTTCTTGACGGGTACATTGTCCGTGATAGAAGTTGACTTAAAGATCTGTTGGCAATCGCGGCGGCGTGCCGCTGTTTGAGAAAAATAGCGCAACCTGAACCTGCATAGGAGGATTTTATGGGCCTTGAGAGCATTTACAAGGAACTGATGAGCGTAAACGCCATGGATGACGATGAAAGGAAGGCCGCCGCGTCTGAGGCAGTTTTTACCAAGCTTAACCAGATGCAAATACCTTCCCGGTTCAACTGGGCCTCCGAAATCCTCGAAGGGTTACACGTCAAGGAGCGAGGCGGACAGGCCGCGCTTTTATGGGTCGATTTAAATGCGGGCGAGGAGCGACGGTTTACCTATTCAGAGCTTGCAGCCGAGTCCAACAGGTGTCTTAATTTTTTGAGAGCCCACGGAGTGGCGCAGGGAGACAGCTTTTACATGATGGCCCCCTCGGTCCCCGAGACCTGGTTTTCCAACATTGCCAGCATAAAGGGTGGACTGGTGGCCGTGCCCACGGCGGACACCATGACGGTAAGGGAGCTCGAATACCGCTTTGAAAGCTACCCCCCCCAGGCTATCCTAGCCGATGTAAAATCGGCCGTACTGATCGACGAGGCCCTGAAAAACATTGGAATCACCCCCAAGATCAAGATTGTCCTTGGAGAGACCCAGGGGTGGACAAGCTACGGGGAAGCCGGCAAGCAAAAGACTTCAGCCGAGGCCGCGGACACCAAAAGCAGCGACATCATCCTTTGCTTCTTTACTTCAGGCACTACGGGAATGGCCAAAAGGGTCGCCCACACCGCGGCATCCTATCCGGTCGGCCATCTTTCAACCGCGAACATGGCAGGGATAAGACCTGGAGACATTCACAATAATTTGAGCCAGCCCGGATGGGCCAAATGGGCGTGGAGCTGTCTTTTTGCCCCCCTCAACATGGGTGCCACAACCACAGGATTCTTCTATGGCGCCAAATTCGACACCGCAAAGTATCTGGGCGCCGTCGCCAAGTACAAGGTGAATCTATTCTGCGCTCCGCCAACGGCCTGGAGGGCCTTTATGCTGCTCGATCTCGAAAAATTCGATTTCGGAGCGCTCCGAGAGTCTTTAAGCGCCGGAGAACCGCTAAATCCCGAGATCATCCAAAAATGGAAAAGATTTACCGGAACGGAAATCAGGGATTTCTACGGCCAGACCGAATCCACCGCCATGATAGGAAATCCCCCCTGGCATAAGGGGAAAGTTATACCCGGCTCCTTCGGACGGCCCTCTTTTCTCTATGACGTAGCTCTTGCCGATGATCAGGGCAATGAAATCACCAAACCCAACGAGGTCGGCCACATCGTGGTAAAACTTAACAGATGGCGTGCGTTAGGGCTCTTCGACCGCTACGTGGGCGATGAGGATAAGATGAAGTCGGTCTTCGTCAACAACTTCTACTATACCGGCGACAGGGCCTCATTTGACGAAAAGGGCTATTGGTGGTTTGTCGGCCGCGCCGACGACGTGATAAAGTCCTCGGACTACCGGGTCGGCCCCTTCGAGGTTGAAAGCGCGCTGATCGAGCACCATGCTGTTGTGGAGGCTGCCGTGGTAGGCAGTCCCGATCCGCAAAGATGGCAGCTCGTAAAGGGTTTCGTTGTGTTAAGACCAGGGGTTGAACCCTCGCGGGAACTGGCCCTGGAAGTATTCCAACATTGCATAGAGGTGCTTGCAAAGTTTAAGATTCCGCGCATTATCGAATTCGTTCCCGAGCTTCCCAAGACGATCAGCGGCAAGATAAGGCGCGTTCAGCTACGAGCTTCGGAGCAGGAAAATAAGGAAAAGAAGCAAAAAGGTCCGCAAGAATATTTCTATCAGGACTTCCCGGAACTTAGCTCCTCGGCAAAGAAAAAATAATTTTTCTAAAAAGCTGCCGCTGGGCCGGTGCCCAGCGGCAGCTTCCAACCCTTGCGAACAGCGGCCGGCTATCTTTTCTCTTCCAACGGTAACGATTTACAACCAGGGGTGCGCACCCCCTGTTTTATCAGGGAGGGTGCGCACCCTTTGCGGTTATCAGAAGGTCGCGGTCAGGTTTAAGCCGCCGTAGAAGTGTGTGGACTTTGTATCCATGGAATTTGCCTCAAGGTAGTCGCTGGCCTGGCTGGTAAGCGGCAGCCAGAGTCCTATTTTGGGTGACACAGACAACCATTTGTTGACAGGGAAAGTAACCGATGCGTTCAAGAAGCACGTATCGAAAGCCGAAAAACTTCCCGTGTTGCCACTTAACGAGAGCGTGTTGATGTCGTGGTTTAAAATCAGGTACCCAAAGCTTGTTCCCAGATTCAGAGTGGTTCCCTTGCACACACAATCGAGCATGGGCAATGGAATGGCCTTGCTGAGGTCGAGTTCAAAATACTCATCCACCGAGTGCATAACCTCGCCGTAAGTTGTAAAGGCCACCGTAAACCATGGGAAGTTGTAGCTTACCCCGCCAAAGAGTTCGTCTTCGTCCTGATTCATCAAGAGGCCTCCGCCCATAGGATACTGGAGTCCGTAGTATACATTTCCAATAAGAACCGAGAAATTCTTGCACAGCTCTTTGGTATAGGAAATTGTGAAATCGGTTTCACTCCATTTGGAGTTACCCTCCTCGTTTCCCAGCGGCATATAGGGGTTACTGCTGCCCCTGGAGGTATCGAAATTGCCCCAGATATTGGCCGAAAAGCCATCCCAGCTAGCCGTGAAGGAAGGCTCGATGACGGCGCTGCCCTTGCTTTCGGCTATGCCCCGGAATAGATACTGGCTAAGTATATCGGTTGAGAAGCTGCCGGTTGGAGGGTCATCGGCGCGCGCGGTCTTAAAGGGTATCGCAACGGTCAACAACAGAAGCGAAAAAAAGATCAGACAAAGAGAAGGAAATGTTTTTGTACATCGAATCGAGTTCATTGTTTGCCCCTTTCATGGTCAAAGCTGTAGAATAACAGTGCGCGCCTACGTGTTGCCAAGGCTGCCGGGATGAAGAACCCACTGCTCTTTAAAGACCCGGCTTTGCCTTTTGCGTGCGATTTTATCGCTAAATCTATATCTCTGGCGGCGATATGGGATTACAAGAGCAGATTTCGGGCCAACGGACAAACAGTGCAGGAAATTTTTATAAAGGTTTTCCCTCAGGAGGGAATAAGATACTGGAATAACGGTTATTGATGCCCTAAAGTTGTTATTGCAAACTGTTTCAAACTCCGTTGGGCGGCCAATCGGACTGTAATATTATCATACAAAAATGTACTGAAAGGATATATTGGCTCAAATTTGTCATAGCTTTTCACGAAAAAATCATTTTAGACTTTTAGAACACAGGAGGTTTAGATGGATGAAAATGAAATTTTGGAGGCGCTCACGGAGAATTTCTTCCATGGCTGGGACGTTGCGCCCACGGGCGGAGGATTTTTAATTACTACCGACTGGGTACTTCCAAATAATGAACGAATAGAGGTCCATGTTCGCAGAGTAGGCGACAGGGACGATCTTTTCATCGTTACCGATGGGGGAGAACTTATAAATTTTCTTTTTTCGGAGGGCATAGATGCAACCCGGGACCCTGAATGCAGCGGCATTCTAGAGGGGATAGCACAAAAAAGATCCCTTAAAATAGCCGAGCACCAGCTCCTCAGGGGCGCAAAGGAGGAAGAGCTCGCAGGAGCCGTGCGCGTGGTACTCGAGGCCGTAAAGGAGGCATCCTTTTCTCTGTGGCCCAGGATAAAGTCCAAGCCCGGCGCACCGATTCACTAGTAAAACTTGGGAGGGAAACCTCACTTTAGCCTTTACGCAGCCTTGGCGGCATAACGAATACCCTGCGCAGGCCTTCTTTCAAGGCTATGGCGGATACCGGACAGAACCGGGCGCAGACCCCGCAGCCAAGGCATGCGTTTTCCTCTCGCACGGCCACCCCGTCCTGGCTTAGGGAAATTGCGTCGGTGGGGCACCATGGCACGCAGGTCCCGCACCCGGTGCAGGCTTCAGGGTCGATAACGGAGAGAAAGCAGGTGGAATTTATCATCGGCAGGGTCCCGTCCCGCCAGCCTCTTAGCGTGTCGCAGCAATCCTTGCAGCAGTTGCAGATGCTGGTCTCAGGGCTGGATTCCCTGCCCGCCGGGTGAAAAGCCTTGTGGACCAGACCGGCCTGTTCGGCTTCCTTCATGATTTTAAGGGCCTCATCGCGGGAGACCAGCCTGGCGAAACCCATGGAACTTGTGTGGCGCGCGGATTTACCGAAGGAAAAACAATTTTGAACCGGCGCATCGGTTTTGCAGGGCTCTCCCAAAAGACTTCTTCTCTGGCGGCAAAAGCAGTGCCCAACGGCAATGTCGTCAAACTTTTCGATGATTTGCTCAACGGTCTGGCTGGGCACGATTACTTCCTCGGCAACCCCAAGGGTTTTGTCCACCGGAATGATTCGAATGGTTTTGCCCTCGGCGCTAAGGGCTCCAGGAACCGTTCTGTCCACAGCCGGGGCAGCGGCAAAAAGAGGCGCGATGGCGTCATAGTGGGTCTGGGTCTGATCGCGAAGGTCGGATAGAAGCTTTTCGAAAAGCGCGGCCAGTTCTTTTTCTTCCAGCGTTCCCAAAAGCGGTCCCATGAATCTATATTCCATGAGCCCGACCATCATGAAGGGCAAAAGCCTGTAGACCATGACCCCTTTGGAATTAGGCTGGTTGAAAATGAGTCCTTTCCTGGCAAGGCTAAGAGCGAGCAGCGAGATTTTTTCCTCATCAAACCCGCTCGATCCGACCAGCTGTTCCATGGTCTGGGAGGGATTTTTGCGAAAAGAAACGATCAGATCCAGTTCGTCTTCGGCCTGGCCGACGACGCGTTTGACGATTTCCACAGCCGTGTCCGTAAGCGGAAAGGGAATGAGTCCGAGCTTGCAGATGATCCCGGCGGCTCTTTTAAATTTTTCGGACAATTCGCATTGAGGCATGGTCGTCCTTTCTTTTCGCGGCATGTGACAAGGATCTGGCCGGTATTGAGGCTAAGGGATCGTTTACCGTAGTAAATCGGCCTTCATTCGCTACACGGGGATCTCTATCACACCCGGGGCGGCGAGCGCAACCACGATGCACCAACCTCCAGGGGCAGTTTTACTCAAAGGCGGGAATAAAAGGGGTTGTCCCCTTTTATTCGCCCGGCTTTTCGTTTTTTAGAAAAACGATCCCCAGCGGCGGCAGGGTAAGAGAAAGTGAGAAGTTATGTCCATGGCTGGCAACAGGCTCTGCGTCGATACCTCCGAAATTACCGTAGCCCGAACCACCGTAGACTTTTGCATCGCTGTTTAGCAGTTCTTGCCAGCGGCCCGGGAGCGGGACGCCGAACCGGTAACCCACCCGGGGGACAGGGGTAAAGTTGGCCGCCACAAATATCGGGCCCTCCCCGCTCGAAGATTTCCTAAGAAAGGCTATAACGCTCGCGTCCGCATCGTGGAAGTCGACCCACTCAAAGCCTTCGGAGCTGAAATCGAGTTGATGCATGGCGGGCTCGTGGCGATACAGGCGGTTAAGGTCGCGAACCCAGCTTTGAATGCCCCTGTGGGAGGGGTGGTCGAGCAAATGCCAGCTGAGGCTGCGCTCGTGGTACCATTCGTCCCACTCTCCGATTTCGCCACCCATGAAGATCAGTTTTTTGCCCGGCTGGCCGAACATATAGCCGAAAAGAAGCCTCAGGTTTGCAAACTTTTGCCAGTCGTCGCCGGGCATCTTGCGCAGAAGCGAGCCTTTCCCATAGACGACTTCATCATGGGAGAGAGGAAGAACGAAATTTTCGAAAAAGGCGTACCATAGATTGAAAGTCAGCTGGTTCTGATCGAACTTTCTAAAAATCGAGTCCTTGGAAAAATAATCCAGGGTGTCGTGCATCCAGCCCATATTCCACTTCATGCCGAACCCCAGGCCTCCAAGGTAGGCAGGCCTTGAAACCATCGCCCACGAGGTGGATTCTTCGGCTATCGTCTGCACATCCGGGTATTCGGTGTATACGGCTTCATTGAAGCGCTTTATAAAATGAATGGCTTCGAGGTTTTCCTTGCCGCCGTGAATATTTGGAACCCATTCGCCCTCGTTTCTGGCATAGTCGAGGTAGAGCATGGAGGCCACGGCGTCGACCCGCAACCCATCCGCGTGGTACTTATCCAGCCAGAAGAGTGCGCTGCTTATTAAAAAGGCCTTAACCTCGTAGCGGCCGTGGTTGAAAATATAGCTTTTCCACTCGGGATGGTAGCCTTTCTGTGGGTCCTGATGTTCGAAAAGGTAGGTGCCGTCAAAAAATGTGAGGGCGAATTCATCGCTTGGGAAATGGGAGGGGACCCAGTCCAAAATAACGCCGATCCCGTTTTGGTGGAGCACGTCGATGAGATACATCAAATCCTGCGGGGTCCCGAAGCGTGAGGTCGCAGCGAAGTAGCCGGTCGTCTGGTAGCCCCACGATCCGTAAAAGGGATGCTCCATAACCGGAAGAAACTCGACGTGGGTAAAACCCATTTCCTTTATATATTGGGGAAGATATTGGGCAATTTCGCGGTAGCTCATCCACCGGTCGCCCTCTTCCTGCGCAACACGCCTCCACGACCCCAGGTGCAGTTCGTAGACGGAGTGAGGGGCATCGAGGCCATTAACTTTCCCACGGTTTTCCATCCACTGACGGTCTTTCCATTCGTAATCCATATCCCAGATGATCGACCCGGTTTTGGGCGGGGTTTCCCAGTGGTTGGCGAAGGGGTCTCCCTTGTCGACCTCGTAGCCGTTTTCCTTTGATACGATGTGATATTTATATATGTCACCCTGTGCAAGTCCGGCAATGAACCCTTCCCAGATACCCGAGCCGTCCCATCTGGGCCCCAAAAGATGCGCGTTTGGAGCCCACGCGTTAAAGTCTCCGATTACAGAAACCCTTTCGGCGTTAGGGGCCCAAACAGCGAAATAGACTCCCGATTTGCCGTCAACGTCGGCAAGGTGAGAACCCATCTTTTCGTAAAGCCGGAAATGACTGCCCTCCTTGAAAAGGTAGGTGTCTTGCTCGGTTAGCAGGCTAAAGCCATGGCTGACTGCGGGGTTTCCCATGATAATTCCTCTTTGCGCTCGAAGTTATGTAAATGGTCAGGCATAAATAATTTTGTGTCCAATCTTAAGACTTTAATGCTCGAATGCAAACGACAAAAAGCAGGAAGCCTTAAAGCAGGCATATTTGTTGTAAAGGAGGGGAAGAAATTTTCCGACTTAAACAGTTTTGCAACGCTAAAGCGCCAAGGGCCTTTTGGCGGTTTGGGGCTGTCCCACCTGTAAAATGAGCAAATGCTGCTTACTTTAGATTTTTGACCATGCAGAGGAGAAGGAAATGAACTCTATTTTCGCAAAAAGCTTCATTCTAACCGGCGCGGCCGGGGGTATAGGAAGGGCTTTGTCGCTTGCGTTGGCCGCTGAAGGCTGCGGGCTGGTTTTAAATGGCAGACGCACAGAGCCACTGGATGAAATCAAACGGGAGTGCGAGAAAACGGGCGCAAGGGTAGAAGTCGTGGCGGGCTCCTCGGCGATGCCCGAAGTTTGCGATGCGCTTGTAAAAAATGCGCTCGAACTGGGCAACTTTTACGGATTTATTCATGCTGCGGGCGTTCTTCATCCGGGGCCGGTCCTGCACGAGCTTCCCACCGAAGCGTTCAGGGAGATATTTGAATCAAGTGTTGCCGGGAGTTTCCAGATGGCAAGGGCAGCTTTCCCAAGGTTAAT